>JADHYO010000002.1 GCA_016782405.1 Candidatus Aenigmatarchaeota archaeon | reverse complement strand
ATACAAAAAGATTTTCAGTGAGAAATGCGTTGAATGTTTGGAGGGGATTGATGTTGAATATATTGTGGTGAATTCTGAGGAATTTCCAATGCTCGAGGATCATGTGTTTTCTTATAAGAATTTTTATGTATACAGAACGGGATGATTGGGGAATACCTTTAAAAAACTGAACAGAAAAAGAGGGTTCAGGTGAATCTATGTTTAAGATACTTGCACTCAACCCACCATTCCTGCCAAAATATTCGCGTCAGTCCCGCTCCCCATGTGTTGCCAAGAGTGGAACACTTTACCAGCCTTACTATCTTGCGTATGCTGCCGGCGCTTTGGAGAAGGATGGATTTGATGTTAGGTTGATTGATGCTGTGGCTAGGGGGTGGGGGCGGGAAGAGACTATTGCTTTTGCCAAGGAATTTTCGCCGGACTTAGTTGTGATTGACACGTCCACGCCGAGTATAAGGAATGATATTGATGTTGCTGGTAAGATTAAGGGTGTGGTTGCTGGGGCACATGTCAGCTTGGTTGGTACATTTCCCACTAACATGTCTGAGGAATGTTTTAAAATGGGGCGTGAAATTGATTCAGTGTGCAGGGGGGAGTATGATTTTGTTGTTAGGGGGTTGGCAAGGAGCCTCAGGGATGGTAAGGAGCTGCACAAGGTTAAGGGGCTTTCTTTCAGGGACGGGAAGGGGATAGTGGATAATAAGGACGCTGGCCTGATAGATGATTTGGACTCGCTTCCGTTTGTTTCTGAAATTTACTTGAAACATTTTGGTAAGGAAGGGATAAAGAAATATTTTTATGCTTCTGTCACGTGGCCTGAAATCCAGATTCTCACAGCAAGAGGCTGCCCGTATAGATGCGCTTTTTGCTTAACTCCTGAAATGCCTGTGATAACAGATAAGGGAATGCATTCCATAGGGAGACTTATTGAGGGGACTGGACTGAAAACAGGTGGTGTTGTCAATATTGATGGCAAGAATATGCCAAGGGTTCTTTCTCATGATGGTGAATTCCATAATATTGATGCTGTTATGAAGAGGGAATTCACAGGGGATATTGTTGTCTTGAAAGTTCAAGGAATCCCTTCCCATCTAGAGTTAACCCCAAATCACAAACTTTATGCTTCCCGTGAAGGAAAAGAGCCCTCTCCCATCAGGGCTGATAATCTCTCAGTTGGGGATTATGTTGCTCTGCCGCGGATACGCAAGACTAAGGATATTGGGGTTATTGATGTAGTGGAAATCGTAGGAACACCCACATCCAAGCATAAAAAAACCTCAAGGGTGAAAGAGTGTGACATCAAGAAAGCAGCAACCCTTTTGAAGCGGGGCTATTCCATGAAAAAGACGGCAATATTGTGCGGCATCGACCGCAAGACTGTGAGTAAAATAGCAAAGGGTTATCAGAGAATAACATATCATGAATATGCTTTGCATATTGGGGAGGATGATGTGAGGTACACCTACTCAAAAAAACCTGTCCCCAGGAGACTCAAGCTGGATTCTGGCCTGTTACGGCTTTTTGGTTACTATCTGGCTGAAGGTCATGTACACAAACTCAAATCACGGCCGAATTCCAAGGTTCTTGTTTTCACCTTCAATAAGAATGAAACAGAATACCTGGAGGATATCAAAAAGTTGGTGAAAATGTATTTTGGGTTGGGTTGTATGATTTCTGACACCATAACAGCATACCAAATAAGCGTTCACTCCGCTCTTGTTGCCACCCTTTTTGAAAAACTTTTTGGGACAGGGGCATCTAACAAAAAAATTCCCTGGGGATGGTTACATCTTCCAGAGGACAAACAAATCAGTATCCTGACCGGTTATATGAGAGGGGATGGATACAAGATTCCCAAGAGGATAGGCTTCAACACCACTTCAAAAATACTTGCAGAGCAATTACAACTTATTTTGAATAGGATGGGTTTCTACCACTCTTTACAGGTAACCAAAAAAGGAAAGTATGAAAGCAATATAAATGGAAGGGTTATCAAGTCAAAGCACGACAGATATGATGTTTGGGTTTTTGGAAATGCCAAAGAGAGACTGAACTCCCTGCTTGGAAATCTCTTTACCCTTGATAAAAAGAAGGTTTCAAAATCCAAAAAATGGAAAAGAGTAGACAAATATATTTTTGCACCCATCACCAAAGTGTCAAAAAGGCCATATAATGGATATGTTTATAATTTTTCTGTCAAGGATTCACACTCGTACACTATTCATGGGGTTGCTGTGAGCAACTGCAACATTCCGTCGCAAAGATCCTACAGACCTCGTTCAATAAAGAATTCAGCTGATGAGTTTGAATATATCCAGGAGAAGCTTCCATTTGTCAATGAAGTGATGGTGGAGGATGACACTTTCCCAGCAGACAAGAAGAGGACAATTGGGCTTTGTGATGAGTTAATTGGCAGGGACGTTCGAGTGGGATGGTCGTGCAATGCCAGGGTTAATACTGACCTGGAGACAATGCAGAAAATGAGGGAGGCTCGATGCAGGTTGATGTGTGTTGGGTTTGAATCCTCTGCACAGTCCAGTCTGAATGCAGTGACTAAGGGACAGACCAGGGGGATGCAGCAGCAGTTCATGGACAATGCCAAGAGGGCTGGGCTACTTATTAATGGGTGCTTTATTATGGGGCTCCCCACTGACACCAGAGAGAGTATGCAAGCCACAATTGGGTTTGCAAAAGAGCTGAATCCAAATTCTGCACAGTTCTATCCTTTGATGGTTTATCCTGGAACAGCTGCATTTGAATGGGCGCAGCAGAATAATTATTTGGAGACTAATGAATGGAGGGAGTGGATAACCCCAGAGGGGCTTCACAAGTCTACTGTGAGCAGGCCAGGGCTCCAGGCTAATGAGCTTGTTCAGTGGTGCAACAAGGCGCGCCTTGATTTTTATACAAATCCCAGGTTCCTGGGGAAAATGGCGAAACAAGCTGCTACCAACCCTCGGGAGGCGGTGAGAATTGTGAAGGGGGGAAAGGTTCTTTTCAAACACCTTGTTAAGCATGTCACAGAAAGGAAGAGCAAGGCATAGTGTTCTGGGAAAAGGTTCTTATATATATAGTGGAAGTTGTTTGTATGTCACGCACCTGCTTTGTTAGGAAGGCTCTTGAGGGAAGGGTTCTTGATGTGGGGCACTCTGTTGGGCCGTTGCACCAAGAGATTGGTAAAGAAAGGGATGTTGTGGGTATTGATACTGTTATAAAGAGACCTGGGGGAAGAGTGGTGAAAGCAGATGCAACGCACATGCCGTTTAAGGATAGGACATTTGATTCCTTGCTAGCTGGGGAGCTTATAGAGCACTTGGAGAGGCCTGAACTTTTTCTTAAGGAAGGTCGCAGGGTACTTAGGAGAAAAGGGGTTCTTGTGATAACCACACCTAACAGAAAATCTCTTATCAATAGGGTGTTTAGGTCGTATGAGAAACCCGCACATTTGTCACTTTTTAGTAAGGGTGAACTTTTTTCACTGCTTGGAAAGTATGGGTTCCTTGTGGAGAGATGGGCAACATTCCCTTACACAGAGGAATCCTCAGAAGGTAGCAGTCACAAATGGTTCTACCCGCTAAGGAAGCTGATGCATTGTTTTCTTCCTCCAGGGCTCAGGGAGCAGATGGCGGTTGTTGCGAGGTCTATATGATAAGCGTTATTGTTCCTGTGTATAATGGGGAAGGTAGTGTTGGGAAATGTTTAGATGCGCTACTCAACCAGGACTACATGGGGGAGAAGGAAATTATTGTTGTGGATAACGGGTCTACTGACAGGACTGTGGATATTGTGAGGGGATTTGACGTGAAGTTGATATCTCAGGGGAGGCGCGGGCCTGCTGCGGCAAGGAATATGGGGGTGGGGAAGGCTTCTGGGGAGATTGTGCTTTTCACTGACGCTGATTGCATCCCTGCGATGGACTGGGTTTCCAGGATGGTGGAACCCTTCGCGGATTTAGGGATTTGGGGGGTTCAGGGGGCATACCAAACCGAGCAAAAAGAGCTGATGGCACGATTCAGCCAAGTGGAAATAGCGGAGCGGTATGAAAGGATGAAACGTTTCGGGGATGTGGACTTTATAGGGACATATTCTGCTGGTTATAGAAAAGAGGTTTTTAGCAGGCTTGGTGGATTTGATGAGTCTTTTCCCTTGGCGTCTGGGGAGGATACTGAGTTCTCTTACCGACTCTCCAAGGAGGGATACAAGCTGGTCTTCAACCCGCAGGCACTTGTGAGCCACATGCACCCATCATCACTATCAGAATACCTGAGAGTTAAATTTTGGAGGGCTTACTGGCGGGTGCTGCTGTATAAAAAACATAAGAGCAAGATGGTGAGAGACTCATATACAACGCAGGGGCTGAAGCTTCAGATTGGGTTGTTTGGTATACTCTTCATTTCACTGGTTGTATCTGTATTTTTTGAGGCTGCTTTTCTGTTCGCTGTGGCAATGTACGTTCTTATTGTCGCTGCCACTTTGCCATTTTCTTTCTGGGCTTTCAAGAGAGACAAACTGGCAGGGCTTGCCTCGCCTGCTGTGTTACAGTTAAGGTCGCTGGTGTTTATCATGGGACTGATCGAAGGGTTTATCAGGAGGGGATCATGAAAATCCTGCACGTAACCAATCATTTTCATCCATGTGTGGGTGGTATAGAAAGGCACGTGCTTGACCTTTGTATTCAGTTGAGGAAGCGGGGCCACACCTCAGATGTGTTGTGCCTGAATCGCTGCCCTGACGGGAACCACCTCCCATGTGAGGGTGAGCATCAAGGCATTAAAATTTCCAGGGTCCCGTTTCTGGATTTGAAGTATTACAAGGTTGGGAGGGGTGTACTTAGTAAGTTGAAGGGATATGATGTTGTACATGTACACGGTATGGGTTACTTCCTGGATATGATTGCCGCGACAAAGTGTATTCACAGGAAAAGAATTATACTTTCCACACACGGGGGATTTTTCCATACAAAGAAGCTTGGATTGCTTAAGAGGTTGCATTTCCAAACAGCAGCCCGCCTTTCCCTTCAGGCAGTGGAGCGTGTGGTGGCTGTGAGTAGGCAGGATTTTGAAAGGTTTTCCTGTGTGTCAGGTAGGGTGGAACACATCCCCAATGGGATTGATTCCCAACAGTTTAGGGTAGGTAAGAAGTGTGGGAAAGGGATTGTTTCAGTTGGAAGGTTTGCTCCGAACAAGAGGATAGATTTGCTTGTAAAAACCTTCAGAAGGGTTGCGGAAATGGACAAGGGGGTGAGGCTTACTATTGTTGGGGGCGGAGAGATTGGGCAGTTGAGGGGAATGGTTGAGGGGTTTGAGGATAATATTGTTTTTGCTGGGGACGTTTCCCAGGAGGAGAAGTTCGGGCTGCTTGCCAATGCTGGGTTTTTTGCCTCTGCATCTGAGTATGAAGGGTTTGGGATTTCTGTGCTTGAGGGGATGGCATCTGGCTGTGTTCCTCTTGTGAGCCCGTTGCCTACATACAATGACATCCTAAATGGGAAAGGTTTCCTGGTTGACTACAGGAACCCAGAGAAAGCTGCGGGGCAGATTTTAGAAATACTCGGGAAGGATATGACTTTGCTCAGGAAACGAGCTAGAGAGGAAGCAAGGAAGTATGACTGGCCACATGTGATGGAGAAATGGGAGAGTGTCTATTCACTGTAGACTGTTTCTAGTAGACAAGCCAGTATTTCCACAATTCCCTGGAAAGATTGCCTAGAAGTTTCTGATTCATATTATTTTTTTCTTCTTTAATCAACCTAAAAACATAACACAGAAAGTAAAGACTAAACATTTAAATATTTGAAATCACCATAACTATGAGATTTAATAATGTCCTCTTGATATCAGTTTCTTATAAAGACGGTTTTTATAAAGGCGGCGATACTCCAGAAGCAGGTCTAGGCTACATGGCCCAGATACTTGAGACGAACAATATTGAATATGATGTTCTTGATATGAACCTTGGTTATGATGTTCATGCTGTCCTCGAGAGAATACAGAAATTCAAGCCTGATTTAATTGGGATGGGTATGAAGACATTTTCATATAAGCGAACCTATGAAATCATTAAGAAAATCAAGAAACAATTCCCTGACGCAAAGATACTTACAGGGGGTTCACACCTTTCGGTTTACCAGGATGCGGTCTTGAAACAGTGCAAGGAAATTGATTTCGGGGTTCACCGCGAAGGGGAGGAAGTAATCAAGGATTTGTGTTTGGGAAAACCATTCAAAAACATAAACGGGTTAATGTACCGAAAGGGAGGGAAGGTTATATTCAACCCTTCCAAACCCACAATAATTAATCTTGATGAAATCCCCTTCCCTAAATACAGTAAATTTGAGCTGGATAAATACTGGTATCCAGCCCGCTACATTATTTCTTCCAGGGGCTGTCCAGAGCGATGCACATTCTGTTCTGTTTCCACTGTCCTTGGTCGATGGTGGCGAGCAAGGAGCCCTGAAAATGTATTGGAAGAGATTAGCTACTGGTATGAACGGGGATGGAAACGATTCGAGATTATTGACGACAACTTCACCCTTCACAAAGAACGGGCAAAAAAGATATGCGACCTCATTATCCAGAGAGGCATGAAAGTTGAAATGGCAACACCTAACGGTGTCCGTGCAGATAGGGTGGACAAGGAGTTACTGCAAAAAATGAAGGATGCGGGATGGGTGTCTGTCTCTTACGGTGTTGATGGCGGGAACAACAAAACATTGCAATCAATAAAGAAAGGAGAGACCATGGAACAGATAGACCAATCTATCAAGGATGCAATATGTGTGGGGTTGGATGTGGTTTTATTTTTTATTATTTGTCTTCCAGAAGAGAATGTTGAAGATATTGAGGACTCATTCAAGTTTGCGCTGAAATACCCAGTCAAAGACGTCATCTTCAGCATAACCATGCCGTACCCAGGCACAGAGCTTTACGATGAGATGGTCAAAAAGAAGATGCTCATAGACAGTCCAAAAGAATACATGAATTCAATAGACAAAAAACATAATGTGCCGGTTATTGAGACTGATAAACTTCCTGTTCAGCAGCAAAAAATTATGCTGGAGAAATCAAAAGCAATCAGAAGCATTGTTCGAAAGCGATATAAAATTAAGCTCCTCCGCCAGCGTTATGGGGTTCCTGGAAAGATATTATCAGTTTTATATCAGAGCAACATTGTCAATGATGATTTATTCGAACGGATAAATAATACGCGGAAACGGATTATTCACAGAACAGAGTCTCGGGTTCCCAAGACTGTTAAACAATAGGATTTTTCCTCTTCCCAAAGAGAAAGACACCAACCTTCCGGATGGGGTATGGTAGGGAGTCTATAAAAATATGCGTCCTGAACCTAACGCGTTGCACGTAATTTCCCATTTTCTGAGAGAAGGTAAGATGGTCAACCTTTTTTGCATAAATGATTGAATCCAGCAGCCGGATTCCAGTAAAATTCTTTGACTGAAAAAAGTTGTTTTGAATGAATTTTCTTGTCCCTTCATGAAGTGTGGTGTCATGGAACGCGATGACGCCGCCGCTCACGAGATTTGGCTCCCAGAGCTGAAAATCCAGGAGGACCATATCATATTCGTGAGACCCATCAACCCATAAGAGTTCAATGGGGTGTTTCCAATTATCATGCGCATGTTCTGATGTTTTTCTTAAAGGCTTTACAATACTTGCCACACCTGCCTTCTTGATATTCCGATTGAACTCGTTGAACGTATTGACCTTTCCATACCGCTTTATATGTTCAGGGCTTCCTGTGTGAGGATCTATAGAATGGACCGCGATCCTTTTACCCGCTTCTGATCCTTTTGCGAGCAACACTGTTGATTTTCCTTTCCATGAACCAATCTCAACAATGACCCCCTTACCTGAGCAGTTTTTTGCAACATTATAGAGAAATGTTTTTTCATTTGGGCTTAACCACCCTTCAATACTATCTGCAATTTTCATAACATCTTTCATACAACACCATTGAAGAATAGTTGATTATATTCAAATACACGCTATTATCGAAATGGTGTGGTTAAATGTTGATCATATTTCTGATAAAGATGGGTTGAATTAATCCTTTTCTGCAGGGTGATCATTGGTTTTGCGCCCAAACAGTTTCCTTAAGACATCTTTCTCCTCGCTTGTTATTGTGTGGATATGCAAAGATAGGTCAAGGTTTTTCTTAACGTATACAAGAAGGAACAATGTGAAGAAGGAATATGCAACTATATTTCCCCAGGCAGTCCCGATAGCACCGAACATTGATGTAAACGTTATATAAACAATAATAGAAGCGATACCAGATGGCAAATAAACAAGGAAAAACGCCTTTCTGAATGATGTTTTTACTGCAATAAGTGAATTGAGTGGCCTGAAAACATTGAAAATACTGATACCAGCGATAATAATTAGTGAATACCAGAAAATAATTTCTACATGCGTGGCAGTAAAGATGCTGACTAGTATATTGCCGAAGAATACAAACAAAACTAGTTGCAGAACGCTAAAGAATAATGCGTATCTGAGGAACACAGAAAGCGCCTTGTTGATTATAAGTTTATTTTCTATATTTGAAAACCCAACAGTGAATGACTTCTGAATTATTTGCGGAACTATAAAGAAGAAATTGGCAATTGTCAAGGCAATGGTATAGTTCCCAATAACTTCAAGTGACACGAAAAATCCAAGTATTAGAGTATCGATATTATAAATAAGGTAGGTAATTGACCCGCTCATATTTTGCCATAACGAGAAATCCATTATACTATGCTTAATTTTATTAAAAGTGTCTTTGGTGATGATGAAGGAAAAATTGAAATTCTTTTTGAGAATAAAATACCAAACAAAAACACTTGAAATATTCACAAAGAGAAGTATTCCTAGATAGAGTAAAATGTTTGGTTCAAAAAATAGAAGGCTGACCAATGAAAGCTGAATTATCATTAAGACTACGTTAATCTTTGTAACAGCTTTTTGCATAAAATTCACGTAATGTGTTTCCTTTACTATGCTCTGGAAATACCCAAGGCACAAGACGACAACAGCTCCGAATAGATATAAAGGAAGAACCGTGCCCCCGTAATAAAATGACATTATATAGGCAAATACCCCACCAAGAGCCAGTATGAGAGCAGTTCTGATAGCCCAAAAAACAATAAATGCGCTAAGATATTCATTCAACTGATTTTTTATTTTCGGGAAATCCCTAAACAATATACTTTCTGGGGTTATGGAAAGAAACCGAAATAAAGTGAGATACCCAGCAACAAGGCCAATTATACCAATATCCGCACGCGGCAAAAGACGCGCCAATATGATAAAAATAACCCCGCTTAGTATTTTTAAAGCCGCGATATCCACGACACTGTATGATGCAAGCCTGAATAATTTTCCTTGCAATGACATGTTACCACACTATAAACGTTTACATCTGTTCAATTATATATTCCCAGCCCTAACCGTGGTTTCTTTACTGTATTGCGGGCCTTTAATTTGTTTACCCTGTTTCTAATATATCATATTTGTTCTAGCCATTTAATTGTTTGAGATAGACCGTCTTCCAGGGTTGTGGATGAGGAAAAACCAAGTTCTTTTGCTGCAAGGTCGGGGTCAGATATCAAAAAACCAGAGGATGGTTGTTTTTGGCACTGTGTTTTGAGCTTGCTATTGGTGATTTTTTCAGTTAGAGCTATAATATCGCTTATTGATACAGGGTTGCCGGTACATATGTTGAAAATCTTCTTCTTCCCATTGTATGATAGTGATTTTGAAAATGCCTCGATAATATCCTTCACAAATATCAGGTCTATCATTCTGCTACCATCGCCATGAATTGTAAAATGTTTGCTTCTAAGTGTGGAATCTATTATTGTTGCTACGATGGATTGCTTGTTTGGGTAGCACAGTGGACCATATGTGTTGGTGAGCCTTAGTGTAAGGAAGTCAATTCCATAATCTCTATGGTATTTCTCAAGCAACTCTTCTGCGAATTTTTTTGTCAGACCATAAATGTTCTGGGGGGCAAGAGCGCTGTTTTCATTGATTTTGGATGGGGTTTTGGTTGGGGCGTAAACATAACAAGATGACGTGAATATTATTTTGACTTTGTTTTCAGAATATTTTCTCACTGCTTCCAGGAGATTTCCTGTTCCTAGGAGATTCACTTTCATTAATTCGTCGGGCTCCGCCTTGGTAGCGCCGGCAATGTGGAATATCACATTCTTGTCCTTAACAAAAGGTTTAATTGATTCAATATCGAACAAGCTGGCATTTTTACTATCAAAACACTCGACACTTTCAACTGAAGGAAAGCTACTGGAATTGTTTTTAAGATGTGATCCGACGAATCCACCGCTGCCTGTAACCCCCAATCTGGTTTTCATGTTCATTTCACAACCTTGAACCACTTGCTCTTATCCCAGCGCTTTTTTCTGAATATTTCGCACCCTTTGCAGTATTTTATCATACTCGTCAATATTAAAAGGATTTAAGCTGATCCTGAACTTCTTTTAAGGCGATTTTAGTGGAGAGGGTCCTGGAGAATTTGGATTTTATTATCTTTCTTCCTGTAATTCCTTTTTTTCTGGATTTATTCTTTTCCCGGAGCGCTATCACCAGATTTTTATTGAATTCATCCCAATCAGATGCAAAATAACCAATGTCATATTTATCCATAAGCTTTTTCAGGTTCCCCTGTGGGGAAGCCCTTGTAAAAATGGGTAATTCGCAAGCCATATAATCATAAGTTTTTTGCGTAGTGTACTCCTTTAGTGAATCTCTGAGTGGTTGCAATGCTATATCACCAACTGAAAGATAATTACAAACATTGGAATACTCAATATTTTTTACCAAATGGAAATTCTTGATTTTTCTACTCTTCACAATTTCTAAAATGCCATTTAACAAGTTGTCAGAGACTATGTTCTTATGGATGGCTATAATGAATAGTATGTGAACATCGTTCTTTTCAAGAATTGGTGTAGAGATGTTTTTGAGCATCATTTCCAAATCTTCATCCCCCATACCACCACAATATACAAGAACCGGCGCTTTTCTTGGGATTCCTAGTTTTTTCCTAATTTTATCTGCTTCTTTGGGTACCCTTTTTAAAAGCTCGCTATTAGATCCGTGTGGGACGAGTATTATCTTGTCTCTTTTTATTGGAGTTTTTTTTACTATTATATCCGACATAAAGGATTCCACAATAAATATTTTATCTGAGAATTTGTAACATAGCTTTTCAATCAAGGAATATATGTTGAATTTAATGCTTCTTGTTGACTTTTGTTTTAATTGTTTCAATGAATTAGTCCATATATCCCTCACATCAAGAATAAACATTTTCCCAGTTAATTTGGAGACAATCATCGATACGAAGGAGTGGGTCATTGGTGGAGAGGTTCCGATAATAACATCATATTTGTTTTTTATTATAACTGCAATCAAATCAATTTCGTTTTTATATCTTATTATTCTTTTTTGGGCGTCATTATGGGTCCTGTGTTTGTAGGGGGTTAAAATATCCACGGTGCAGCCATTTCTTTCGAAATGTTCCCTCCAGCTATTGATTCTTATTACGACCGCTCCCTTTATAGGATCACTAAAAGGTGCATTTATTGCTATTTTCATGGCTTAATCAAAAGCGTTGGTGCTTAAATATTTAAGCCCTAAAGACATTTTTTACCCAAGTCATTATGAGTAGGCTGCTATGATACTGATTAGAAACCTTTCAGACCCCACTTGAAATTATGTGTTTGTTTTAAAGAGTAAAATTAATTATTTTAAAAATCCAGGGATTGATATCAGAGCCAGATATTAAAGACCTGATGAATCAAGTGATATTGGAAAGGGAGACCAAATCATGGCCATAAAAATCTTTAAAAACAGGATGTTCAAATCCTGTGGTAGTGGTGTTCGCATCTACGGGAAATCAACAATAACTGGAGCAGAAGACATGGAAATAGGGGACAATGTGGTTATAGCTGAAGGTGCTTGGATAGCTGCTAAAGGTGGATTAATAGTGGACAACACAAAAATCAGCAGAAATGTCACAATATACTCAAATAGTCATGTTTACGAAGGGGGTCTATTACCTTTTGATGAGAACCTGATCTTAAAACATGTAACAATATGTGAAAATGTCTGGATAGGAATGAATGTAAATATCTCCCCAGGAACTCAAATAGGTGAAGGTGTGATAATAGCTCTAGGTGTGAACGTGCATGGGGAAATACCGCCATTGGCTATAGTAGGGGACAATTGCAAGATTCTGAAATACCGAGATAAAGAGCATTATTTTAAACTAAAAAGAATGAAAGCATTCTGTGGTGAATTTGGACTCCCACTCAGGGGGAAGGAATGACCAATACCCTTAATTGGAAACTGAAAGTAGATGAAGATAATGGGAGGATTACAACAAAGCCAAGTAATATTTCAAATGACTCTATTGATATAGTGAAGTATGATGACTTAAACAAGTTCAAATCTTACTGGAAACAAATAAGAGAAATAGTCAATTTGAAACCAAAAAGCGTACTCGAAGTTGGAATAGGGACAGGCTTCCTTAGCAACTATCTGAAGTCAGCGGGGATAGAAGTGACAACACTAGATGTTGACAAGAACAGAAATCCAGACATAATCTCCGATATTAGAGGTTTTGAAAGTTCAAAAAAGTTTGATGTGGTTTGCTTATTCGAGGTCCTAGAGCATATGCCATTTAGTCATATTTCACAACTTTTTGAAAAGTTAAGGCACTATTCGAACTACATTATTGTCAGCCTCCCGGTCTGTACTCAGGCATATAGATTTTTGACACCAAAGATGAATTTCATAGTAGAACTCCCGATAAGAAATCACAACCCTAAATCTAAATATCACTTCTGGGAGTTGGAAAAAACAACCAAGCAGAACTTAGAGGACGTATTAAACTACAATAATATCAAAATAGTAAGGCAGTATAGGTACAAAGAAAATACATATAATTACTTCTATATTTTGAAAGTGGGTAAGAGTAAAGTGTGAGAATTAACTCTTTAAAAACAGGGCGTTCAACCCGTGGTGGTGTTCGCATCTACGGAAACCGACAATAACTGGGGCAGAATACACGCCTAATGCAAATTTCCTTCAATTACCTTTTTTTTGTATTTTTTTGACAGGTAGTACAATGCAGATTCCCGCTTATCATAGGGTATTGCTACATTGTCCGCAGCATTGAAGTACATCGGCACTTCGTTGTCTGGAACGAACGTGTCTCTTATTTCGATCTTATTACTTACCGGGAGCTTTATATCATACCATTTCTTTCCAGCAATCAACAGCATATCACCTTTTTTTGCATTGTTAACAAACCATTCAGCGAATTTCTCTATGTTCTTGTATGGCCGTATGTGACCGAATATTAGAGTAACATTAGCATTTTCCGGGATTTTAAGCATTTTTCTGCAAGCGTTTTTACTTAACGATATTTTTTTATAACCCACCGACATATCCCGAAATGTTGTTTTCTTGTTGTTTATAACTACTCCTTTTTTGTGTGTTATGTATTCATCGAAAATGAAGTTTGGGAACACTTTATTGAAGGGGGTGTTCTCTATAAACACCACTTTCCTGTTGCTGGTATGGTGGGCTATCCCTATTATTCTTTTCCCTAAGAACTTGCTAATAAGTAATGTGGGAAGGGCAGCAAGTGTAATTCTGGAATCATAAATATTGAAATATACTTTGTCCCCCTTTGGTATGACCATTGGTCTTAGGAATGAAATTCTTTTGTCGCTTGACCTGAAACAATCTTTCTCACCTTTATATTTAAAATATAATCGGCTGAAATCTATCCGCTCCCCACCTATTTCTTTGTGTAGCTCTATTGAGTAGGCTCGAATACCACTGTTTATAGTATCGAATAAACCAATGATTGAGTTATTTCCTTCTTTCGGTGGCCTGAAAACCCATTTCTTCTCAGCATAGAATCGCCACAAAAAATTAAATGGGGTGTATGCCATCGCAACTATAACAGCCGGGAAGCCTATGATGTCAGAGAACATCAGGAATATGACCCAAGAAATAGCAGTGGACAATATCCCAACTGCTGTAAACCTGCCAATTTCTCTCATTTTTACCCCACATAAGTTTCACTTATTGTTTTCCTTAGACCATCCTCCAGACTTATTTCAGGTTCCCACCCAAACTCGTTCTTAGCTTTCTTGTAGGTGCCGTACATTCTATTGATGTCGTTCTTCCTTGGGTTTCTTGAGATTATTTCAGGTTGGTAATTCTGCTTTGTCACCTCGTTTAGTGCCTCAATTATCTTATCGATCAAAGCACTCATTTTAATTTCATTACCAGAACAGAATTGGTAAATATTACCAACCTTACCCATCTTCATGGCCATGATATATCCCCTGACAATCTCTGGGGCGTATGTATAATCCCTTGTTGTTGTTATGTTTCCAACAACAAGTTCTTTTTTCTTTTCTTCGGCCACCTGCTTAATGACTTCTGGTATAAAGAATTCAGATCGTTGCTTTGCACCAAAGAGATTGAATGCTCTTGTAATTACAGCATCTAACCCGTTGTTTATGAAATGTTTCAACATAATTTCTCCGCTAAATTTTGATGAGGAATAAATGTCTTCGGGTGTTGGTGTGGCTTCCTCTGTCAAAGGGAGCTCTGACTCTGGATGATTGCCATATATGTGGCATGTTGAAATTTGAACAATCCTCTTAACATCAAGTTCGCTGCATATCCAAGAAAGATTGAAAACCCCCTGAGTATTAACAGCCACAGTGTTCATTGGAATGTCTCTTGCTCCCATTACAGGAACTACTGCAGCGCAATTGAAAACAAACTCAGTATTGGAATACTTTATTGCTCTGTATATGCTGGAAATGTCTGTCATGTCCCCATACACTATTTTAACCCCATTCAAATCCTTAATGCCATTTATATCGCTGCTCCCTCGAACAAAAGCTATTATATTGGCCCCTTCCTTAACCAACTCATTGCAAAGATGGTAACCAGTAAAACCACTTGCGCCAGTCACCATTACGTTTTTTCCTTTCAAATCATACATAATCTAATCACCCTTTTACTGATGATGGGGCTCTGTTTTTTCATAATACTATGAAGGTTATATATAAAAAGGTACTTCCTGTTCTTGTTTATTGTTGATGTGTTGGTTGCTAGATCATGTTCCTGTAATTTTTAATGAATTTTTTTAGGGGGAATGTTTTCCTTATGAAGGGACGGGACGTTATTTTTTCTGGGAGGTTTTTGATAAGTTTGGGATAGTCTTGTGGGGTATTTGCTATCCAACTGCCTTCTATCTCCATGTCTTTGAACACCCCCACATTGCTGGCAATAACAGGGGTATTGCAGGCTAAGGCTTCGATTGGGGCGTAGCCAAAACCATCGAAGCGGGAGGGGTTTACACAGAAGTCAGCTGCTGAATATAGGGTTCCAATGTTCTTGGGCTCAATGTTTGATAATACCCTGATGTTGGGTAGTTGTTCTGGATAGGGGAAGGGGAATACACAGAGGAATGTGGTTTCCGGGAGGCTACGGGCCAGTGACTGCACAACGTCAAAGCCCTTAGTTTGATCAGGGCGACCCACAAATATCCCAACATGGCCTTCGAGGGAAAGGGGCTTCCTTGCCCGTTTCTTTGGGATAGGGCGGATGAGATCAGTATTGATTGCGTTGTGGATTACTGTGCTGTTGCAGTTGTAGTGGCGCCGGACATTGGCAGCAGTGAAATGTGAATTTGAAGTCACTAAGCTGGCGTTTTGGGCTGCGCGCTTCTCGTAGCGGGCATAAACATAGCGGGTTCGCCAGTATGCCAGCGATGTTTTGGGGAGCGCTGCCTCAGAAAATGCTGCTAAGGTTCCGTGCTGGATGTTTATCACAGGGGCAGACGTTTTCAGGTTCCAGCTGAACATTCCGTTGGTGAAGATTGCTTCTGGGGCCAGGCCGGATTCGAGGATGTGATTGCCCAGGCGCTTGGCAAGGATTGGCTCCTTGAAAATTGGGGATGGTTTTGGTTGCCTGAAAGGCCTGGTGTCAATGATTTCAAGGTCAGGGAACGCTTTTTTTAAGTGAGAACTGAATATTTCAGTTCCACCCTTCACTGAACTGGTTTGCTGGTTTGTGAGTAGTATTTTCATAACATCAGTGATGCTTGTGGCTGGTTTTTAAATTCGTTTCCCGGAATCACTTCATATGGTAGATTATCCTTCTTAGGGTCTCGCGTGGATTTGCTGCTGCTCTTTTCAGTGTTTTTTTCCGGGGTTCTTTTGGGTAGAGGAGAATGGATTTTATTGAGCGTCGCTGGCTGCGTGCAGAAAGGTATGCCATAATTTCGTTGTATATCCCTGTCAGTTGCTCCCTTGGTATGGTCTTGTCTGAGAGGTAGGCGTTTTCAGGTGAATAGAAGTCTGGGGGGTTGGTATCGTAGTCATGTTTGATTAGACCATTATCCACTGCATATTTCCAATGGGGGGTTCCTGGGAATGGGGAAGAGATAAAACAGTCAATACCATCAACGCCCATTTCAGATAGCTTCTTGATGAAACTGAAGGTCTGCTGGATATCCTCCAGCTTTTCTTCAGGGTTCCCGATGATGAAACTACCATAAACACTGAATCCCCACTTCTTGCAGAGGGATGCTGACTGTCTACCGCGCTCCACTGATGTTGGGCCAGTTTTCAGCAGGCGGAGCATTCTTTCACTGCCACTCTCGAACCCAAAGCTTATTGTTTCAACTCCCAGGCGCTTCAATATCCCACAAAATTCCTCATCAATCATATGGACCCTGGTCTGGATTGCAAACCTTATTTTTCCAAGTATTCCCTGGCGTTCCATTTCATCGATCAACTCGAGCATCCGCTTCTTGGTTATTGGGAATATATCGTCATATGCCTGGATATGGTCCACCCCAAAACGATCATGATATTCCTTGATTTCCTTCACTACCCGAGGGACAGAGAAGGAGCGCATTCTCTTTTCCCAGAAAATTGGGGAAGCGCAGAAGGCGCATTGGAAAGCGCAGCCCCTTGATGAGACTAGTGATGCCTGGACGCCCGAGCGACCCTTGAATGTGTGGAGGTCCCGCTTACTGAAGTAACGTGGGTCAAGGAGTCCTAGGTCAGGAACAGGTATTTCGTCAAGGTTCTCAATTAGTTCACGCTTCTTGTTTATGATTAATTTTCCCTCGATGCTGTGGTAGATTGTTCCTTTCAACTCTTTTAGAAGCTTGGTGGAAAATTGATTATTCTTGGTGCAGATGTTCACCAGTTCCTCGAATGTTTTTTCTGCCTCTCCGACCACACCGACATCAAAGCATTTCTTGAGTGATTTTGGGAATGTTGAGATGTGGATTCCACCGATAACGGTTATTGCATCTGAAAATTCCTTTATTTTTTCTGCAGTGGAGACTGCTTCTGGGTAGGAAAGGGAGATGGCAGAGAGGCAGACTATGTCTGGTTTGTATTCCTTTATAGATTCCAGCACATCTTCCCAGTTTGCATCAATAATCCTGACCTCTGCTCCAGTCTTTTCCCTCAGGTGGGTTGCAAGTGTGACATTTCCCAGGAGGTATATTGTTTTTTCCTTGACAAGGCTTAGGAAGGCCACTTTGATGGGGGGTTCCATAGGATTTCTATAATATTCAATTTTATAAATGCTTCTTTTCTAAACTCGTTAAACACTAAAAAAGTTTCAGGTGAAGCGGTATATTCTCACATGGTTGGGCTCTTCTGATTCGAATACCAGTTCAAGCTCATCCTTATGGAATTCCAGGAAGTCGCTGATTTGTGCGCGCTCTTTGGAGATGAGCTGGCCTCTTGAAGAGGAGTAATCAACTGTTGTGTAGCTGATGTCAAGCACATAGATGTTTTCATATTGGCTGAGAAAGCTGTTTATTTGCTCGTTACCCACGTCAAGGTATGCTCTTCTGTCAAAGAGATTGTTCAATACGTAGTTGCAGTCATCAGAGCTGCCTATCAACAGGGAGTTGGGTTCTGTGTTTTCGTGGATTGCCTGGAATGTTGCGTATCTCCCATCCAGGAATGAGGCGTGAATGGAGGATGCTACAATGGCTGCCAGGAATAACACTCCTGCCAGGGAGAGGAGAACTGCCTTTGGGGGCAATCGGATCTTGTTGAGGGCACGCTCAAATAGCGGGGGATATGTGAGGATGAGGAGTCCTATAACAGGAATGAGGTAGCGCAACTGACCAGTTACAGCAGTGGGGTGGAGGAATGGGTATATCCACACAGAGGCGTTCTGGGCATAGAATATGATATACGCAGCTGTGGAGAGGATGACCTCTTTTCTTATTGGACTCTTTGTGACAAATGGTGATAAAATCATCAGGGGATAGGCCACTGCCAACAGTATGATGAACTTTCCGATATTGAGGAGGAAAATATCCTTTGTGCCAATGTTTAGAGCAAACAGTAGCGGGTTTCCGTAGCCTGATGAGACAAGACCGCCATAAAAGAGCTGGTTTACTCCTAGAAGCAGGACTGCTGCTGGGATAACACCAAGGAGCATGAAGAGGAACTTCTTTCTATCCTGAATAAGTGGGATTAAGAGAAATACTGCTGCTATGAGGGCAGCTTCCTGCCTCACCAGGAGAGCAAGTGTGAAAAACAAGCCTGAAATGGCCAAGGAACGGGGTTTGTTAGAAAGATAAAAATATACACCTGCAAGGATCGCTGTCAAGACCAGAAGCTCGCTGTTCAGTGTTCTTGCTTCCCATAGAAACGCAGGGAAGAGCAGGTAAAGGAGTGAATATAGTGGGGAATGACCAAGTCTTGGGAATATTTTGTACACAAGCAGGAGATTAAGCAGGTGTATAATGAGGCCAGAGAGCATCACTACACCAAAACCGAGCCAGGTAAATGGGATGAGGAATATTGAGCGCCCGATAAAATATTGGGATACCCAACCTTCGCCATTGAAACGACCTGTGCACACATTTGTTGGTTCTGGTTCTGTGAGGGTTCCTTTCTGCAGGAGGAACGCGTTTCTGATGTATTCGTGCTCATCAACAGAAGCAAAGTATGAAGGGAATGTGAACGTGTAGATGAGGATGAAAATTATAACTGAAATAATTACTATTTCTTCTGGGCGGTTTGTTATTTTTTCAAGCTTCATGACCAAATCCTCTTTGCGACTGAAGTGTGCATAGTGTTTTCTGGTTGCAATGAATATAAAATGGTTCCCCCAAGGGGTTTCACTGATTAAACTGTTTACTTGCCTGCTTTCATCCTGTATAAGATTTCTTCCTCAATGCTTCTCTTGTTTTTTATCATCTCTGCAAGTAGTCCTATCATGATTATTTGGAAGCCGAAGATGAGGAGTATGGCTGTTAGTATTGCTGTAGGGATGAATGGGGAGACCAGACCAGTTGCAATAAAGTGAAGGAGGACTTTCATGCCAAGGATAAAGCCTGCCAGGAAGAAAAGTCCGCCAACGCCAAGAAAAACGCGAAGCGGTTTGTGATTTAGATATCCTATTACGAGGGTTGCTCCAGCGCGGGCTGCGTAGTTTAAAATGCCTGAAATTAGGCGGGAACTTCCCTCGCGTTTTCGGAATTCAATTGGGATTTCTTTTACTACCAAATTTGCTGCTGCTGCCTGGAGGATGGTTTCTTGGGTATATGTGTATGTGGACTGGATGTTCATCCGCAAGGCTGCTTCCCTGGAAAATGCTCGGAAGCCTGTTTGTGCATCTGATATTGGGAGACCTGAGACCCTTCTTACTATCCAACTGCTTAGGCGGTTGCCCCATTTTTTCTGGAGAGGCATATACTCAATACTGCCACGGAAGCGGGAGCCTAAAACCAGGTCAGCTTCGCCGGCAAGAACAGGGGCTACCAGAGCGGGGATTTGTTGTTGGTTGTACTGGAGATCTGCATCTGTATTAACAATTATATCTGCTCCCATGTCCAGGGCTTTTTCAAGGCCACGCTTGAATGTTGTGGCGAGGCCAAGGTTCTTCTTATTACGAAGGACTGTGGCCCCCTTCTTTTTTGCAACACTTGCTGTACTGTCTGAGGATCCGTCGTCAATGACCAGCACACGGATTTTTTTGATTCCCTTGATTTTCTTCGGGATTTCGTCAATGACTTTGCCTATTGTTTCTTCCTCATTGTAAGCGGGGATGGTAATGACTAGCTTCATGGTTTTAGTATTTGTTCCAGCTTATAAAGAATTGCCGGGTTTGGGGCAAAGCATATAAATATAACAGGTTGTATCATACTAAGGGATTCTCATGGGAGAGGAAAAGATAGCTGGAAAATGGTGGGACATTTCTGTGGCAGAAGGGATGAAGGAGTTTCAGGCTGAGCGCGGTGAATGGGTCCTTGATCCAAATGGTTATTTTCTTATCAGGGTGAACCACCAGGATGGAACCATTGAGGTTGGTTTTTGTACAAATGATCACAAACTCAGGGCCAAGATTACTGGGAAGCACCCAATAGAGATATACTTCACACTAATTAAAGAGGGGATGATTTCCAGGCTGGATCACGCAGCTGACATGGGGGTTGAGCTTGAGAAGGCTTATCTGGCGCTTAAGCGTGGATTGGAATATGTACAGGACAGCGAGCTTGAGCTCAAAGATTAGCTGCGCTGGATAGGGTTTTTGTACCATATCAGGAAACCAATAAAGACAAAAATATAACTTGTCAGCAAGTAGAGTAGTGATATGGAAACAGAGGCCTCTGCACTTATTCCAATGAAACCAAAGAAGAAAATCATGGTTGCGTCTCTAGTTCCGACTCCAGAGAAAGAGATTGGCAGGGCCTCTAGCAGTGTTATGATTGGGATGACTATCAGAAGGAAATGTAATGGTATTTCAAACCCTAAAGAAAGGGAGATGAAATAGATTACCATGATTGTTCCGAACCATATTAGGAATGTTATTAGTACTACTACTGTAAGCAGTTTTTTCTTCCCAAGGATTAGTCCTATGCCTGCGTAAAAATCATTATAGATTGACTTTAGTTTTTCTTTCTTTTTCTCCGGGACAAGGCGGCGGTAGAATGGCCGAAGTATTGCAGAGGCTATGCTCTTTTTGGAGAATATTATTATGACAAGGACAAATGCGGCGAACAGTGCATATGTTGTTATTAGGAGGGCATTGTCCTGGGTGTACATTGTAGCAAAGATTGAGAGTCCTATGATAGCTAATACGAAAAGTGTGAGCAGGTCTATTATGCGGTCTGCCATGACTGTGGTTAGGCCCTTGCCTAGAGGGGCTTTATCCCTGAGGTAGTAGGCTTTTGCAAAGTCTCCCACCTTCCCTGGGGTAATCATGCTAAGGGAGAGTCCTACAATCCAGGAGCTGAGGAAGCGGGAAAATTTGACTGGGATGCTGTAGGAATTGAATATCAGCTGCCACTTGAACGCTTTCAGTACTATGTCTACCAGTGTGATTACAATTGCAACGCTGAAAAATAGTATGCTTGTCCTTAGGAGAATATCAGCGACCTTTGGGAGGTCTATGTTAAGCAGTAAGTAGATGAATATTGCGATTCCTATTAGCGGCAGCAGCTTTGAGATGCGCATAATAGATTATAGTGGAACAATCTTAAGTTTTAAATTGTCTTCCTCTTAGGTTGATTATGGAAGCTGGGTTATTTGAGGAGCGGGAAGGGGAATGAACCCTGACTTGGGGCTTTGTATTTAAAATTAATCCGGTGATTATATAGGTGGTTATATGGACAGCATGGTTTATGATATTGTGATTGTTGGTGGGTTAGGTCATGTAGGCCTCCCACTTGGAATTGTTTTTGCTGATAAGGGTAAGAAGGTATGTTTGTATGACACTGACAAAGAGAAAGGTGAGATGGTGATGAGGGGTGAGATGCCATTTATAGAGTATGGGGCTGAACCCGTCCTCAAGAAGGTGCTTGATGAAGGGAAGCTTGCTGTTTCGCATGATATTAACGATGTTTCAAAGGCTAAGTTTGTGATTGTTGCTATTGGAACCCCTGTTGATGAATATCTTAACCCAAAGACGCGCCAGTTCCTTGAATTTTTTGCTGAGTTGAAGAAACACATTACACCGGAGCACATTATAATCATACGCAGTACTGTATATCCCAACACATGTGGGCAGGTGCTTAAGCTGTTGGGTGATGGGGAGTGGCATATAGCTTATTGTGCTGAAAGGATTGTGCAGGGGTATGCTGTGAAGGAGTTGAACGAGCTTCCGCAGATTATTGCCGGCCTGAGTGATAAGGCTATTGAGGAGGCGTCCGGGCTGTTCAGTGTTATTTCGCCCAAGATAATAAAGACTACCATGAGGGAGGCAGAGCTTATCAAGCTGTTCGCAAATGCTTGGAGATATATACAGTTTGCGATTGCCAACCAGTTCTACATGATTGCACATAACTTCGGAGCTGATTATGATAAAATTAGGCGCGCCATGAGGGACGGTTATGAGCGAGCTCACACTCTTCCCAAGTCTGGTTTTGCTGCTGGTCCATGCCTCTTGAAGGACACAATGCAGCTGGCAGCATTCAACAGCAACAATTTCATGCTAGGTCATGCGGCAATGATGATTAATGAGGGCCTGCCGAATTTTGTGGTTGAAAATCTTAGGAAACAGTATGATCTGAGCAAGACTAAGGTGGGTATTCTGGGGATGAGTTTCAAGGCAAATATAGATGATGTGAGGGATTCACTTTCATTCAAGATTGGAAAGATACTGCGGTTCCATGGGGCGAAGGTGTATTACTCTGATGAACACGCGAAGAATCCGGATTTTGTTTCAAAGGAGGAACTTGTCAAGGAAAGTGATGTTGTTGTTGTTGGGGTTCCTCATTCAGCCTATAGGGATCTTGATATACCTGAAGGGACTGAGGTTGTGGACCTTTGGGGTGTGATAAAGTCCGGGAATAAAACCTAGTGCTTGCTACCAACTGCTTTTTATATTTTATAATCATTTTTTGAAGATAAGCACAGAGAGTGAGTGGAATGAGCATATTATTGACTGGTGGGACTGGAAAGCTTGGAAAGGCTATAATTTCTTCAGGCGGCTTGCCAGGATTGGTTGCCCCGAAAAGGGATGAGATGGATATCACAAAACCAGAAAGTGTTAAGTCGTTCTTATCTGAACACGAGTTTGATGCTATTGTTCATTGTGCTGCATTGGCGCGGATGGGTGAGTGTGAGGCTGATCCTGGGAATGCCTTTAGGACAAATGTGATGGGGACTGGAAATCTTGTGATGGGTGTTCTTGGTACTGAGGCAAGGTTTGTTCACATTTCAACAGATGGGGTGTATCCTGGGACAAGGGGCAACTATTCGGAAACGGATGAGACCAGGCCTTATAATGTGTATGGTTGGACAAAGTTGGGGGCTGAAAGCGCTGTGAAATTGCTTACCAATCACTGCGTTATTAGGACTAGTTTTTTTGACCCCAGTGACATAAGATTTGAGGATTCTGCTACAGATAAATATTCCTCTCAGATCACAATTCACCAGATTGTGGAGGCTATTGTAAAAATGGTTCATAATGATTTTGTGGGGACTGTTAATATCGGCGGGGAGAGGAGATCTGATTTTGATGTGTATAAGGAGCACAAACACTCTCTAAAAGCTTGCACATTTGAGGATGTTTTGCGCCAGTCGCCGGCTCCGTTGGCAAGGGATAGTTCAATGGATTGTAGGCTGTGGGAGGGGATGAAATGAGCAAGACGAAGCTGACTATTTTGATGCCTGTTCGGAATGAAGGCGAAGTGCTACAAAAGACATTGAATGTGATGAAGGCTATTGTTGATGTTCCCCATGAGGTTTTGGTTGTTCATGATGATGAGGTTGATGACAGCATTCCCGTTGTGAAGGCGTTGAAAGGGTATCCACAAGTGAGGTGTGTTCATAATAAACTTGGGAGGGGGGTTGCGAACGCTGTGAAGGCTGGAGTGGAATCGGCTAAAGGGGAATATGTTTTTATCACTGTGGCAGATGATTTTGGGCCACTTTTCTCTATTGGTAAGATGATATCGCACATGGATAAGGGGCATGACTTTGTGAGCGGTACGCGGTACAGTGATGGTGGTAGGGTTCATGGCGGATCTTTTATTGGGGGAATGTTTTCTCGCGTAGCGAACAAGCTTTTTTATCATCTTGCTGGCTCGAAGCTGACTGATTCTACTGTTGGCTTCAAGATGTTTAGGCGTTCTGTGTTTGGGAGGATAGAGCTGGATGCCAGGCCAGTGGGGTGGTTGGTTGGTTTTGAGATGAGTATAAAGGCTCAGCTTGTTGGATTGAGGATGGGTGAGATTCCTATAATATCTATCAATCGCATGTATGGGGGGGCATCAACATTCAAGTTTAGGGCATGGACATGGGAATACTTCAAGTGGTTTTTGCACGGGATCAAGATACTGCGTGGAAAATAGGGGAAACTGTTAAAAATATTAAAGGGTATGACTTTGTATGACTAAATATCTTGTAACTGGGGGAACTGGGTTTATAGGAAGCGCTCTTGTGAAGCGTTTGGTTAGAGATGGTCATTCCGTGAGGGTTATTGATAATGATTTGAGGGGATCAAAGGAAAGATTGCATGATGTTGAGGTTGAAGTTGTGCAAGGTGATATTAGGAATTCCGAAGCAGTTGCGAAGGCATGCAAAGGAGTTGATAGTGTTATTCATCTTGCCTTTGTGAACGGTACTGAGTTTTTCTATACAAAGCCTGATCTTGTTTTGGATGTTGGTGTAAAAGGGATGATGAATGTTATTGACGGGTGCATGAAAGCTGGGGTGAAGGAGCTTATTCTTGCATCTAGCTCTGAGGTGTATCAGAGTCCCCCAATTATACCCACACCAGAGGATGTTCCGTTATCTGTTCCTGATCCACTTAATCCTAGGTATTCCTATTGCGGTGGGAAGATCATCAGCGAGTTGATGGCTATTAATTTTGGACGGAAGCACTTTGACCGTATTGTTATTTTCAGGCCTCATAATGTATATGGACCGGATATGGGAAGGGAACATGTTATCCCCCAGTTTATACTGAGGATGAGGAGCTTGGAGGGGAAGCAGTTTCAGATACAGGGGACAGGTAAGGAGACCAGATCGTTTATTTTTATTGATGATTTTGTTGAAGCTCTTGTCGGGCTTTTGGAAAAGGGTGAGCATCTGGGGATTTATCATATTGGGACAATGGACGAGATCAGCATGGAGGAGGTTGCCAAGGAGGTTGGAAGATGTTTCGGGAAGGAAATCGAAATTGTTCCAGGGCCTGCTGCCAAGGGGGGGACATTGAGGAGATGTCCTGACATCACCAAGCTTAGGAAGTTGACTGGATTTGAGCCAACTGTCTCTCTAAAGGAAGGGCTGGCTCGAACTGTTGAATGGTATGATCATAATGCTGACAAAGCCGGAGGGCTGAATGACTGAATTAACATTTAAGACTGGATCAAGTGTTGTGGTGGGGCAATGCCAGGTGTGCGGTTCCACGCAGCTGGAATCGGTCTTGTTTCTTGGTTATTTGCCACCAGTAAATGAGATGCACGCTATTGGTCAGAAACCCAGGGAGCAGCCAAGCTACCCCGCGCAACTGCTGCGTTGCCCGAACTGTTCTTTGGTCCAGCTTGGGCTGATTGTGGATTCTGCTATTCTTTTTCCTCCTGAATACCCTTACACCAGCAGCACAACAAAGATTTTGAGAGACAACTTTGCTGAACTGTATAAGGAATGCACGACAATCATTCCCCTGAAGGCTGAGGATTTGGTTGTTGATGTTGGGTCTAATGACGGGAACCTTTTAAGCAATTTCACTTCTCATAAGGTGCTTGGGGTCACTCCTGAGAAAATTGGACAGATTGCTGTGGATAGGGGGATTCCAACGATTTTTGATTATTTCACTAAGGATGTTGCATCTAAAATTATTTCAGAACATGGAAAAGCGAAGTTGGTGACAGCAACGAATGTGTTTGCACATATTGAGAATGTGAATGATATTGTTGAGAGTGTGTTGATGATTCTTGCTGATGATGGGGTTTTCATTTCTGAGTCACACTACCTGGTTTCACTGGTGGAAACGCTTCAGTATGACACTATTTATCATGAGCACTTGAGGTACTATTCTCTCGAGAGTCTTAATTTTCTGCTGGGAAAGCATGGAATGGAAATTATTCATGCAAAGAAAATTCCCACTCATGGGGGTTCTATTAGGGTGTATGCTGCGCGGAAGGGGAAGTATCCTGTTCAGGGGAGCGTTTCCACGCTGCTTGGGGAAGAGCGCCTTGGAATAGAGGATCTTCGGGCATTTAAGGAGAAGGTTGTTGTCTCTAAGCTTGAATTGCAAACGCTTCTAATGGGGATTAAGAAGGAGGGGAAGAAGGTGTATGGTATTGGGGCACCTTCTAGGGCAAGCACACTAATTAATTATGTTGGGCTTGATGACGGAACTGTGGACTGTGTTTTGGAGATCCAGGGATCACATAAGATAGGGAAGTATATTCCTGGGACAATTATTCCTGTGTTAGATGAATCCAAGTTATATGAGGACCAACCTGATTTTGCACTTCTTTTTTCCTGGCACATTGCAGATGAGCTCATACCCAAGATTAGGGCGAAGGGCTTCAAGGGAAGGTTCATTGTACCTCTCCCCAAACCGCGAATTGTCGACTAGCGAATTGGATAAATATTTATAATAACAATAGGCAACAATACTGGTATGATAGAGGTTATTATACTGGTGTTTGTGGTATCGTTTTTCTCTGGGCTTGTGGTTGTTCCAAGGTTCATGGAATTCCTGAAGAGCTCAAACATTGTGGGGATTGACCAACAAAAGGAAGGGAAGCCACTGCTGCCCAGCTCTGGCGGCCTTCCAGTGGCTTTTGGGCTTCTGGCTGGGATGATGGTTTATATTGCGTTGAATACGTTTCTTCTCAAAGGGCCAGCCAATCTTACTATACTGTTGGCTGCATCCTCTACCATACTTATCATTTCTCTGGTGGGGATTCTGGATGATCTCAACATCAAGCAAACTCAAAAAATAGCGAGGACTGGAACTAACGAATATCGCCTTGGTCTGAGGCAGTGGGTGAAACCTGTTATGACCTTGGCTGGGGCTGTCCCATTGATGGTTATTTCAGCAGGTGCGAGTGATCTTGTTCTTCCTTTTATTGGGGCAGTGGATGTTGGTATTCTGTTTCCGCTTGTTTTTGTACCTATTGCAGTGATTGTTGTTAGCAATGTCAATAACATGCTTGCAGGGTTTAATGGTCTGGAGGCTGGGCTGGGCCTAGTGGCCAGTATTTCTCTCGGGATTTATCTCTTCCTTGCAGGGCGTGTCGAGGGTGCTGTTATTTCCTTCGGTTTGGCGGCTGCGCTATTGGCTTTCTTGGCATATAACTGGTATCCTGCAAGAATCCTCCCTGGCGATTCCTTGACATATCTTATAGGGGCTGGGTTTGTCACTGCTGTTATTATCGGTAATGCCGAGAAGTTTGGGATTTTCATTTACATTCCCTGGATTATTGAGGCATTCCTAAAACTAAGGGGAAGGTTTGCGGTTTCCTCTCTTGGTATTCTTCAGGAGGACGGAACATTGAAGTCGCGCTACCAGCACATTTACTCGCTTACACATTTCTTCCTTAGGAAGGGGAAGTATACTGAGAAGGGTATCACAATAAGACTAATAGGAATTGAGATTTTGATTTGCTTGATTGGGTTCTTGATATTTTTGTGATGTGTTAACCATACTCACGCCAGGAGTGGCGGCATTTTACGCACCTGAGGAAGAGTGTTGGTGCTTCATCAGCTGAGCGGGTCTGCTGGAGCCACCAGAGGGCTTGTTTGTTTCTGCACTTTGGGCACTCTGCCTTGGTTGTTGGGAGGAATTCTTCGTTTTTTTCAATAATAACAACTTCGCTTTCCAGTGGGGTTTTTGTAATAATTTCCTGGATTTTGAGTGGGCGGTATTTCTTGAGTGTGAAACCACAACTTCTGCACACTAGCACTGTCTTTTTATTTATTTCCTTCCCGATCATAAGTGAGCCGCATTTTTTACAGAAATCCATTTTATGACCTCCACACTTTTCTAATACCGATTATCATTAAGTATAGAAATACTACTATCCCTGCAAGGGCAAGTATGTTAGGGACTATGTATTGGGTGATTCCTATCTTTACCCATCCCAGGTAAGGGGCTATAAGGACTACTTTACCGTGGATTTGTTCAATGTGGATTTCCTTTTCAAACGGGAGCTGGCTTCTGTTGGCATCGCCTTTGGTTTGATAGGTACCGTCAGGGTTGATTATTATTATTCTGTGGACTACTGGGGTTGCTCCTGGTGTTGGAGTGAATACGATGATGTCACCGATTTCATAGGATGGCTGACCCTGGAGGAAGAGGACGTCTCCTTGATCAAATGTGGGGAGCATGGACTTTGATTCCACTGCAACAATGGGGAGGTCTGTTGAAAGTGCTAGGGCCAGGCCTTGGTTTATCCCAAAGGCAAGCAACACGCCTAGAACAATATATAACACAGTAGAATAGGGCTCTTTTATTTTCATAATCACCTGAACATTACAACAGGGTTTTTTGTGTTTATTAATAAGGTTAATAAGGGCAAGGCTTTATAAATGTGTGCCAGTCACCTGTGACGCTCTTTTCTTTTGATTACTTCTCTCTCGAGTTTTGCCAAAACCCCACTCACTGCCTGGGTAATGTCCCAGGCGTGGTCATCAGCAAAAAACATTCCCTTCTCTGTTATTAAGCGGGCTTTCAGTGAATACTTCACCCGCTTCCCCTTTTCTTTGTAGCGGTCTATATGGAATGCCAGGTAATCGATTGGGATGAACTTCCCCAGCTTCTTGATTTCGTTCCGGAGCTGCTCATCTATTACAGCCCGGATGAATGGGCCCTCTTTCTGCTGGCCTGAAATGCTGACATAGACGCCGGCTACCTTCCTGCCAGCAAGCTTCAGTATAGTGGCAGGGGTTATAATCCCGAGGAACTTCTCGTCCTCGACTACTACTGTGGTGGCTCCTGAGGAGAGCATTTTTTTCACTACGTTCTCCAGGGGTTCCTGGGGACTGACCTTTAGGAACACCTTCTGCATGAGGGAGGATGCGGGTATTCCCTTTAACGCAATTTTTTCCCCAACTTTCTCCCCTGCGCGCATTCTTTTTTTGTTAATATCTGTTTTGAGAATGTCCATGGTTTCAACTATTCCTTCTGCCCTTCTATTTTTCAGTATTACCAGTCTGCGGACACTGGATTGCCTCATTATTGAGTGCGCCACTGAGAGCTGGTCTTCTGGTGAAATAGTGTAGGGGAAAAACATTACGTCAGATGCTTTCTTGCCTTTCAGGATATCCCTGCCTATAAGAGAGAGCAGTCTGAGCTTTGGTATTATGTAGTATTTCTTGCCGCTTTTCAGGGGAACAGAAGTAATGTCATGGAGCAGGAGGAAGCGGAGCAGCTCTGCAACATCTGCTTCCATTGGGAAGGTGTTGACTGGCCTAACTAAACCTTTCAGACCTGAGATCTGGACGCGGTCAGGGTTGTTGACATTCCTTTTTACCAGGTCCGCGGCGCTCAGCATTCCTTTCAGTTCTTTTCCTTGAAAAACAAATGCATCCTGCACACCTTGCCGCTGCATACTGGAGGCTGCCTTTGATACTGACTCATCCCACTGGATTATGGGGGCGGGTTTGGCGATGTCAAGAAGGTTCATGTGTTTATATTGGTGTGCAGGAATAAAAATCAGATTTCCCTTCTCTTCAATATCTGGACCCTTCTGGTAATATAACCGGCGAGGACGTTGCGAACATACTTTGATTCTATTGGCTTCACTTCCCTTAGGACCTTCTTATTTGTATCAAAATTATCTGAGAAACGCTTGCCGTGTTTGGCTATTAGGTCGTTTCCCAGTGTCTTGATAGCAACGCTTTTTATTCTTCCCATAACGTTTTCCTCTCATAAGGTTTTTTAAGGTTTGAGACGCATCACTTCGAAGAATGTGACATCAGCCTCATTATCAACAAGTGCCCACAACATTCTAGCCCGGATTGAATGTGCCAATCTAACGGCACGGGATAGTTCCTGGAAGGAACATTTGTAATCTTCAGGGACAGCGTAGACAATCCATTTTGTATGTTCTCCTGGGGCTTTTGGACCGCGCTTAACCCCGACGCCTCGCTGGTAAACGCGGAAGTCGCAACCGAATTTGAAGCCTGTCTTGACTACAAGTCCGCGGTCGCGGAGGTCGCTATATACCGCCAGCTTCTCGTGGATTCTTTTGTCTTTTTTCAGGGCATGTTCTAACAGCTTTTGGAACGTGACTTTTTTTCCTTCCTTGGAAATGTTTATTTTTCCTTTTTCTAGCAAATAGAGGGCTTCAACAAGACCGAGCTCTAGGCCACCTCTCAAATGTTTGCCATAATTCTTTTCCAGTAAAGGATCGAAGTTCTTGGGGACAAAAACCTTGTTGGTGAGCAGCCTTGCGGCTGCTGGTTTCTCCTTGGCATACTTTGCCTTCGCTTCTTTTTCGGGGATTTTCTTTGGCATGGTATCACAAATACCAAAATCTTCTATTACCTACTTTCTTTAGTTTTATCCTGTTTATATTGAATAGTTGGTTTGTGTATTTAAGCCCTGTTTCGTATCCCATATTCAGTTTGTGGCAGATTTCTGATGTGGACATGAAAGGCTCTTCCTTGAGAATCTTCAGTATTTCCTCTTGATATCTGTCTGGGGGGAAATCCTTTTTCTTGGGCATATGTATACTATACCATAGAAATCTTTATAAAGGTTAAAGCACTATAATATATATAGTTTAGAAATCTATAAGGTGATGAAAATTCAAATTAAAATATACCCCACATTTAAGCGTAATGAACAAGGCGATGAAATTGAAATTACCAAAGAAGATGACGCCTGAATTTGCTGAATTTCTAGGGATTTTAATTGGTGATGGTTCTGTTTATGACTTCACTGATCCTAAAAATAAACGAAGAAGGTTGATAGAGATTGTTGGTCATTCTATAAACGATAGAGCTCACTTTGAGTCTAAGATTATTCCATTGTTTAAAGTACTCTTCAATATGAATGTTACCCTTTTTCAGAGAAATGATCAGAATGTTATCTTTGTTAGGTGCCAATCAAAGGGTTTATTTAATTTTCTGAAAGATGTGGGAATGAATATAGGTCCAAAGAATGATATAAAAATTCCTGAAATAATACTAAAAAATAAAAAATTTATAGTACCGTTTGTTAGGGGTTTATACGATACCGATGGTTCTTTGGCTCTCAAGAAGAGGCATAAAAAATACAAATATTATCCAACCATAACCATGAAATTGAAAAGTGAAACCATTATACAGCAAGTTGCATTTGAGTTGAATTGTTTGGGGTTTTCATTTTGTAGATATGTTGATATAGTTGATGATGGCACTGGGAAAAAACATGTTGGGTATAAAATAGATCTGAACGGAAAAAGAAATTTAGAAAAATGGATGAAATTGATAGGTTTTAATAACCCAAAACATTTACTAAAAGTGGCAAGATGTAGAGACATTTACGCTAAAGGTAAGGTTCAACTATACTCAGAATCAATAATTAAAAAACAAGTGGGACGGGTGAGAGTTTCTCGATAACGGATTTCTCCGTTAAGGTATCGAATTTGTGAGGTGAGAGTTTCCTTTCACCTTCTCACAACACCCAGATTTCAACCTAAAAAGGCTTCAGTCTGGTGCTCTCCCATTGAGCTACCGCCCCACTGTTTAATGTAATTGATTTGGCTGAATATATTAAAAAGCAAGGGGTTAGGGGAAGCAATTTAAGGGTTTGGTGCGTAGAAATGGATAAGGGATTGGTATGCATTCACTGAAATTGCTTTCGTATAACGTGCTGGCTGACCATAAAGGTGTGATTGAACGCTATAAAGATCCGCTTGTGGCTTGGAAATACCGCAAGGAAAAGGTTTTTTCTGTTATCAAAAAGGCAAAAGCAGATGTTTTTGGGTTACAGGAGTTTACAGCTGATAACTTGGGGCAGTTCTCCAGGGCTTTTGGTGGGGATTACAATATTATTGCTTATCCTGAATCACACGAGCCTTACTGGGGGATCATAAATGTGCTTGCAGTTTCCCCCAGGATCACTGTTGAGGAGCAGGGATGGGGAAAGATTGAGGACAACGGGACTGCGATGAAGGGGAATAATTTGTGGTCAACTTATGTGTGGGCAAGGGTTGTTGTTGGGGAGAAACGATTGATTTTGATCTGCACACATCTTGATCCAACAATGGACCAGAAACACAAGAAAAAGGAAGGTGCTGCGTTGATGGGTTTGCTCAAAAAACAGTTTCCTGAACAGTACAAAGACGGGATTATACTGTTCGGGGATATGAATACAGACATTCTCCCTGGGAGGAATGTGGATGTGGCTGGTTGTGGTAAGGAACTTAGCAAGTATTTTATTGACGCTGCTGGGCATTTTGGGAACAAGCAGCCGACGCACGCCAACTGGCTAGGCTGGGCGCAGAGCCCACAGATAGATCATTTCTTTGTTTCCCCTGGACTGAAGCCTTTTCTTAAGAATTATTCGGTGATGAATTCAACATACAAAAGAAAGGACGGCAAGGAGCAAAGCCCATCAGACCATTTCCCCATTCAACTTGAGCTTGGTTTTCCTTAGGTTGGATAAGCGCCTCGGGTAGGGCTCGAACCTACGACAACACGGTGTCTGCCATAAATGTAACAGCCGTGTGCTCTTTAAAGCTCACCTGCTTTTGCAGGAGGTACCTACTGAGCTACCGAGGCATGATAGATATTAAACAAGGGAGTTTTTAAAAACTAGACTAGCTCGAAGTTGAGGTCTCCGATAGTGACGCGGAGGCTGGAGACCTTGCCGGTGAGCTCGAGGCCCTCGGGGGTGGCGGTGGCAGAGCCTGTGAAGCCTTGTAGTTGGAGGTTGCCGGAATCTGTTGAGATTTCAGGCTTGATTTCCATGGGAATGCCTTCGAGGGAGAGCGAGTTGATTTCTAGGGATTCCAGCTCTAGGGATTGAAGAGGGAATGTGATTTCCAGGGAACCTGAGGACAGAGCCACTGTTTTGTCTGGGAGGTTTAGGGTGATTTGGCCCTCGAAACCACTGAACACGGTTTCGCCAGATTTTAGCGTGGTGGGTGAGTCTGGGACAAGTGTTAGTTCAGGTGGGGACAAAAGGATTGTGACCTCTCCGCTACCACCGCTGGGGGCAGCGGCTGGAATCATTCCAGTGAATGGTGAGGTGTCCAGGTATTCACTTATTTTTTCTATAATACCTGAGAACGTGTCACGGATGCCAAGACCACCAATAAATATGGACGAGATGAAAAGCAGTGCTGCTATGGAAGCTGCAAGGATTTTCCAGTCAAGCATACTTCTTTTTTAGAATCTGTATATTTATATTAACAGTGCAATATTATGTTAATTGCGAGTGATGTTTATGCCTGTAGAGAATGTTCTGTTCCAGTTTGGTCTTGGTCTTGATGGGAACCCATTATCATTTGTACTTTCGTTTGTCTTGTTAGTGGTATTTTTCCTATTTTACCCAAGGATTATGCTCATTCAGATTATGTGGAAGCTTGAGAAGACGGTCAAGGACTTGGAGACCATGTCAAATGAGTCAAAGGTTATAATTATGAAGGAGATTTCACCCAAACCAGACAAGAGGATTAGGGATTCTGTGGGAAGGTTTTATGATTTCTTTATGATTAGCCCTGTTTCCCTGGACACACAGGGGATAGTGAGGAAAATAGAACATCTTGTGAAAGGGCAGCGGGAACGGTTCCGGTATTTTGTTGGGCAGGTTGCCCCGAAAATGCCTGAGGAGAAGCGGACCCATATAGAGATGGGGCTGGCTGGGGGAATTACTTTGTATGAAATAACAAAGGTTGTCCGCCATTATGTGGAGATTGTTAAGAAGACTAAATCATTCCAGATTGCAATGATATTGCAGATGCAGCTTCCGCTCGTGGAGCGGATGGCGCGCTCTATTTTCAAGGGCACAAAGGTAATGGCAAAGGGGATGCCTATTGGGGACGCTTTAGGGCCATATGTTGTAGCTAGGCTTATTGGGAGCGGGAAGACGAGGGAAGTGGATGAGGATATTATACTTTCAAGGAAGGAGATGGATGGTAGGGATGTTTTCCTTATGAAAGCGAAGGGCCCTGGAGGCAGATTGGGCAGGCCTGGGCTTGCTATCCACAACCTAATGAAGGAGCACAAGATCCAAAAGATTATTTCTATTGATGCAGCTGCGAAGCTTGAGGGAGAGAAGACAGGAAGCGTGGCTGAAGGTGTTGGCGTGGCAATGGGAGGTATAGGGGTTGAGAGGAATTATATTGAAGAGGCTGCAGTGAAGAGTGGGATTCCGCTTGATTCTATTATTGTTAAGATGTCATCTGAAGAGGCTATTGAACCACTTAAAAGGGCGATTATAAGCGCGTATCCAAAGGTGATTGAGAGTATTGGGAGGAGCTTGGAAAACGTGAAGAAAGGGAGTAAGGTTTTGATTGTCGGGGTTGGAAACACCTGCGGGGTTGGTAACTCCCAGAAAGGTGTGGAGGACGCAGAGAAGTGGGTGGAGAAGTACGAACGTCAATTGAAAGCAATGAAAAAGAAGTCCTCCTAAAATGCAAGGATTTAATTCTTCGATCCAAGAAAATCACATGAAAATTATCGCTGATTTGCACTTGCACTCCAGATTCTCTGCTGCGTGCTCTAAAAACATCACACTGGAGAACTTGGAAAAGTATGCAAGGTTAAAGGGGGTTTCCCTTTTGGGGACAACCGATTTCACACACCCGAAATGGATTTCTGAAATCAAAGCTGAATTGACTGATGATGGGTCTGGGATTTTGAAAAGCAAAACAGGGTTTCATTTTTTACCATCCACGGAAATTGCGAATTTTTTTACACAGGGTGGGAAAGGTAGGAGGGTTCACAATGTTATTTTAGCACCAAGTTTGGAGGTTGTGGACCAGATAACAGAGGCGCTTGGAAATAGGGGGAGGTTGGATTATGACGGCCGGCCTATATTTGGGTTTTCCTGTATAGAGCTAGTGGAGATGATGCGCGGGATTGACAAACACATTGAGGTTATACCTGCGCACGTATGGACAAGCTGGATGAGCTGTTTTGGGTCCAAATCTGGCTTTGACTCCATTGAGGAGTGTTATGGTGATCAGGCGAAACATATTCATGCAATTGAGACAGGTTTAAGCAGTACCCCTGACATGAACTGGAGGTTAAGCGCGCTTGACAAAATCCAGATGGTTTCCTTCTCAGATGCACACAGTTTTTGGCCCCACCGCTTGGGGAGGGAAGCCACTGTTTTTGATGTGGAATTGAGTTATGCCAACATAATCAATGCTATAAGGACAGGGGTGGGATTGAAAGAGACTTTTGAATTCTTTGCTGAAGAGGGGAAGTATCATTGGGACGGTCATAGAAACTGCAATATTGTTATGAGTCCTAAAGAAGCGATGAAGGTTGATAGTATCTGCCCTGTTTGTAAAAAGGAGCTGACTATCGGGGTTGAACATAGGGTTGAGGAGCTTGCTGACCGTCCTGAAGGGTTCAAGCCTGACGGGGCTAAACCATTCAAGCGCCTGATACCACTTTCTGAGATAATTACATTGGTGCAGGGGGGGCAACCATTCTCTAAAAAGACGTGGGAGACTTACTACAAGCTTACGAATGCTTTTGGGAACGAGTTTACAGTGCTGCTGGACGCTGGCAAAAAGGAGCTGGAGAAAGCAACAGACAAAAAGATCGCAAAGGCTATCCTAGATGTGCGGGATGGAAGGGTTAAAGTGAATCCGGGGTTTGACGGGGTGTATGGGGAGCCTGTTCTCGAAGGCGCCAAAATGAAGAGTCCTGAAAAAAGGCCGGAAAAACAGGGGAAGAAGCAGCACTCTGTTCTTGACTTCAAGAAGAAGCGGAAGGCTGGGAAGAAGCAGAAGACGCTTGGGGAGTTTTAGTTCAGGGGTCGGTTACACCGCTGGATGGTGCCAGGGATGGGTTGACCTCGACTGAAGTGGCAGAGTCAATGAAGTATCCGTAGTTTGATGCTTCCACACTTACGGACTTTTGGATAACTCCGCTTGTTGGGGCATCGCTGATTTTCAGCTTACAGACGATTGTGTTTGACTGGCCGCGGAAAAGTGTGAATTCCTTGCTGCAGTCATTGATTTGCTTTCCGCTAAATTCTGTTGAGATTTTTATTCTGTTCCAGTTTGAGCCTTTGTCATCACAATTAGAGCTGCAGACAACACCGCCGCCGACATTGGAGACTGTAATTTCAACAGGGAACTCCACTTCGCTGCCAAACATTCGGATTGGACCTTTGCTCACCACTGTTATTGCTACAGGACCTGAGGTTTGGGACACAGTTTCTGTGGGTAGGGCTGCGCCGGTGTTTTGTATTCTTCTGAGTTCTTGTTGGGAGCCGACATTGATTGATTTTATTACACTGCTGCTGTATTTGTAATAAACACGCAGGCCTGGTTGGTATGTTACTGGGAGGCCTTTAGGGGGGGTTGGTGCTTGTATGAGGAGGGAGCAGACCGCAACCTCACCGGTTGTGCCAAAATCAGGCTGGGGTGGTAATAGTGTTACACCTTTTTTACCATTACAGTCCATTTCGATTTTATCGCTTTTTGCTCCGCCCGTGGTACCGGCGCCCCACTCACCAAGGCCTATTACGTGGGCATGGACATCCTTGGCACCAACAGAGCCTGTGTTGCGGATTTTTGCCTGGAATGTTATTTTTTCGCCGCCGAAGGCGTCAGCAAAGTCAGGTTCAAAGTTTTCAATTATAACACCATTGCCCCCAACGGTTGAAACACATCCAGAGACAATTAAAACTGCCAGTATGGGCAGGACTGCAATCTTCTGCATATAAAATATATGTTACCCGCAGAATTTATATGTTTAGAATCCGAAAGTGCCTGCTTCTTTGGTTCCAAGCACCCTGAGGTTTGTTACACTGTCGACAAAGTAGCGGTAGTCAAGCTCCACCTGGAGGAGGGATTCTGATCTTGCTGTTGGCGGTGATGTGACCTCAAGCTCGCAGGTTACTTCTGCTTCCTTTCCTTTGAAGAGCTCTGTGGTGAACTGGAAGGAAGAGCAATCGTCCCCGTAGCCAGAGAAGATGAAGTTTGTGCCTGTTGGTGGGGTTACTTTAACAAGGACAGGGTAATCATACTGTCCGGTGCCGAATCCGCCTCCCATTCCACCAATGCCCATTGGTATTACAGAACCACCAGAGCCCCAGAGATTGTTTGTTATTTTTATCTGGACAGGGAAGATGTCATACGTTTCTCCACCCATCCCAAATCTGCTTGACGTCTTGACGTAATTGCCCATCACTATTTCGACAGTTAATGGGCCTGAGGAATATGTTGTAACCTTGCTCGGCAAGGTATTACCTTGTTGTTGGATTCTTACCAGCTCGATCTGGTCAACAATTGTGATTGGCTTCTGGGCAACTGTTCTGTAGTCGTAGGAAACCCTTACAGTAGGTTGGTAGTCAAATGACTGACCCTTTGAAAGTATTGGCGCCCTTAGGTTTTGGAATTGGGATGTTTTGGTTTCTCCTGGGGTACTTGAGACTTCGTCAGCTGGGATTAGCTGACCTAACTGAACTTGTTCCTGGAATAGACCACCCCATTCAACAAGATCAATATTTGTGATTTCTGCTATTACATTTTTTGCTCTGGATTCTCCCTGGTTTTGGACCTTTACCAAGAGGTCAACATTCTCGTTGGAATAAACTTGGGAGAGCTCTGGTTCCCATGAAAGAATCACAACGCCCGGGCCTATTCCACCCCCGCTGCTAGTGCAACCAGAGATTGCGATTAGAGGTAGTAAGGATAATACAAGCAGGCAGATTTTGGAAGACAGCATGCGCATCTACATTATATTTGTATTACCACATTTATATGTTTGCTTTTAGGTTTTTGGTTGGGGATTGACTGTAACCTTGACGTCATCCCTGAATTCGTACTTATACTCAGTTTCCACTTTGATGTGACGGGTGGTTTCTTTTGGGACATCTGTATCTGTGAGCTGCATGATATTGCAGGGGAGTGTTCTGCTTTTTTGGATAAGTTTTTCTGGTTTTTTTTCGTCATAATTTTTTTTGAATGAACATCCATCTGTCTTGGCATTGAATGGCTCGACAAATATGTTTGTATCTGTTATTTTCACATCATCCTTATCCACAAAGCCTGCTCCCTTGTTTTGGATGTTTAGGGTTACCGGAATGGGTGAAGGGGTTCCTGTGGTGCAGACAATTGGCTGCTGGTCCTTAATTTCAAACCATGCCTTGACAGGACCCTCTCCTAGGGAATTGGTTGATGAGACTGCGCGGAATGTGCCTCGGGCAAGCTGGTTTGCGTATTCCTGGGAACCGATGTAATTAACTGATGTGAGGCCTGTGGTCTTGTATGGGTATGTGACTGAGACCTTTAGTGTGCATGGTGTGATTAGTTTTGTGTTTTCATCTGGTTTGAGTGTCCAAACTATTTGCTTGATTTCCTTTGGGAGTATTTTGTCAATCTCACATTCGGTTTCTCCACTAACACTGCTGCCCTCACATGTTCTAGTGATATCACTCTTTTTGAACAAGCCTTCGCAGTGATCGTAGAGGTCCACTTTTATTTTTTCGCTCGTGCCTTCTCCAGCATTTCCAGAGAAATCATGGGAGCCCTGATTTTGGATGTCAACTATTAACCTAACTTGTTGGGGGGCTGTGACTGTTGATGGTATCGCCTGGATGGATTTTATGACAACAATGTCGTTTTCCATTGATATTGTTCCGCCCCAGAGCCAGGGAATGTCAATGCCCCCTGGTAAAGTACAACCAGAGACAATTAGAGGGAGTGCCAGCGCTAAGAGGGGGAGAAGCTTGTTCATTCATTATTATTAAATTCTGAAGAATAAATAAGTAGGTGAATATAGATGAAAGGGCAATTGGTTTTTGAATTCGTTATTGCTGTGGTTGTTTTCATGGGCATCGTGTTGTTCACATTGAACTCGCTTAATACCAACATATCCATTTTCACAGGGAATTATTTTGCGTACAGCCTTGAGAACAAGGCGGTTGCTGCTTCTGAGGCATTACTCAAAACAAAAAGCGGGGTTATTGGGGTTGAAAAGGATTGGCCTGTGTTAGATGAAGTGAGGATTGCTGCCCTGAAAGATTTTTGTTTGGTTGATGAAAATTACCCTAAATTACTCAGCTCGCTTAATCTTGATGACAAACCTTTTGGTATGTATAATGTGAGGTTAAAGATTGACTGGTTGGATCCCCCTGAGACAAGACTGGATTGTAAGCCGCCAACAGGACCTTCATTACCAGGGAACGTGAGTGCTAGCCACATCAAAAGGATTGCAGTTAATGAGACTGGGGGACTGCTTAACATCAGTGTTTGGGTTTGGTGAATTTTTTCAGGATGGTTTCCAGGCGGGGCTTTCCCAACTCTTTGAGTTCGTAACGAATGCGGGCGATTGGTTTCTTTGCTCTGATTATTCGCCTGAGGTCTATTGGGGTGCCTGAGACAACAGCATCGCACGGGGTTTTGTTTATTGTCGATTCCAGCTCCCACACCTGCTGAGGACTGTAGCCCATTGCAGGGAGAACGTTGCCGAGGTGTGGGTATTTTTTGAATACATCTTTTAGGGAACCTGAGAGATGGGGTCTTGGGTTCATTATTTTTGCGTTGTATCGCTTCGCTGCTATTGTACCTGCGCCATATGGCATTCCCCCATGGGTTAGGGTGGGACCATCTTCAACTACTAGGACGCGGCGATTGCGAAGGAGGGAAGGGTTGTTCACTGTTATTTCTGACTGGGCTTCTATGACGACTGCGGTTGGGTTGTATTTTTTTATGTTGTCTCGGACTGTTTTGATTCCTTTTTTCCTTGCGGTTTTTATTTTGTTTATTATTATAACATCGGCCATGCGGAGGTTTGTCTCGCCTGGATAGTATGATATTTCATGACCTGGGCGGTGAGGATCTGTTAGGGTGATCTGGATGTCTGGTTTGAAGAAGCTTGTGTCATTATTGCCCCCGTCAAAAATTATGTAATCCGCTTCTTTCTCAGCTGCCCTCAGGATTTTTTCATAATCCACCCCGGCATAAACAACAAGCCCCATTTCAATTAAAGGTTCGTATTCCTCTGCCTCCTCTCTGGTGACGTTGTGTTTGTTTAGGTCTTCGTAAGTTTCAAAGCGCTGGCAGACTTGTTTCAGAAGGGAACCATAAGGCATGGCATGCCGAACCACAACCACTCTTTTCCCTCGAGAACGGAGGATGTCTGCTATATAGCGGGTAGTTTGGGATTTTCCGCAGCCTGTTCTTACAGCATTCACGGCAATTACTGGCTTTCTGGATTTGATCATTGTATGTTCTGGTCCCATTAGGCGGAAGTCTGCACCAGCCGCATTTACTAAGGAGGCTTTGTGCATAACCTCTGAAAAAGGAAGGTCTGAGTAGGCAAGGATTACTTGGTCTACTTTGAATTTTTTTATTAGCTTTGAGAGCTGCTCCTCTGGGTATATTGGGATGCCTTTTGGGTAGTGGGTGCCTGCTAGCTCTTTTGGGTATGTTCTGCCAGAAATATTCGGTATTTGGGTTGCAGTGAAGCAGACCACGTTGTAATAATGGTTTCTTCTGAAGAAGACGTTGTGGTTGTGGAAATCTCTACCAGCTGCTCCCATTATAATAATGTTTGTTTTCATTTCAACACCTGATGTATTTTTTCTAACACGTTTTCTGCCATTAAACTTTCCCCGTATTCTTTGGCTGCCAAGTCTCCGGCTGACCCGTTAATCCAGGCGGCTGCGCACGCTGCCTCGAATGGGGTGGTGCCGCGGGCGAGGAGGGCTCCTGCAATACCTGCTAGAACATCACCGGTTCCGCCTGCAGTCATTTGAGGGTTGCCGGTCTTGTTCACTGCTGTAGTTTTTCCGTCTGATATAATGTCAACATTGCCTTTCAGCAGGAATGTACAGCCAAGTTTTTTAGCAAAGCGCTGGACCATTCCCTGCCGCTCTTTTAGGTTGTCAGTTGGTTGTGAGTCT
>JADHYO010000022.1 GCA_016782405.1 Candidatus Aenigmatarchaeota archaeon | reverse complement strand
CACAAGGAGCCGCGCTACCTGCTCTCCTTTCTCCCTGTATATTCCCTGATGGCTGCGCTTGGGGTTGGAAGGCTGGCAGCATCCTCAAGGGTTGTGTTTCCTGCTGTAGCTGTGCTCTCTGTTGCCACGTTGTTTTTCGGGGTTCAGGTTGCGATTCAGGATGTGCAGGCTGATGCAATTGTTCAGGCCTCGCTCTTTCTTAAGGAGGTTTCCTCTCCCTCAGACCTGATTCTTACGCAGTCCTATCCTTTTGCGTATGCACTAGCTGAAAGAAAGGGGATTCCATACTGCGGGTTTGAAAGCCAACAAAAGTTTGACAGTTGCCAAGCCCAAATCCTGAATGGGCCATTCCCGCTGGAAACGCTTGAAGCCACGCTAGAGGGGTTTCCAGTGAAATATGTTCTCTCCTCCAAGCATGAGCCTGCGAACCCAGAAGAGGCCCGTGACTGGCTGGGGGATCGCTTCACAAAATTGAAATCATTTGAGCAGTGGGGGGACCCAGAAGCTGTTGTGGTTTATGAGGTTTGATAGGTGATGTGCAAAGCACCGAAGAATCAATGGACGAAGAGCACCATCTACAACTTCTCCATGAAAAAATAATTAGCTTCGATGTTCATATCAGGTTTTTCAGGAACCTGAATCAACTTCATTTCAATAATATTGAAAAATTGTTCAAAGAGTTGTTTCAAATCTTGAAGCTTACCAAAGTATAGTTTGATTTTAGTAGGAGCTTTCCTAATTTTACCACTTCCCCAATAGTCCGACTCCCCACTAAAAGATACTGATAAATATTTTCCACCAGGAACCAATAATCGATGAACGTTCTCAACATACGGTTTTCTCTTAGATATATCAAGGATTTCATGCAAGAATCTCCAATCAAAAATAAAATCAAATTTACCTTCAAGAGTATCCAACTCACTATAATCCAATACAAAAAAATCAACACTCACACCAGCATCTTTCGCATGCTGTTTTGCATAAGAAATAGCTCTTCTTGATCGATCAAATGCTGTGACCGAAAAACCGTTTGAGGCCAAGTAAATTGCATAGTAACCTTCACCACACCCAATATCAAGAACTTTACAAGGCTGTATTTTTCCACTTTCGACTAAATGAACCAATTCTTTGGGAGGCTTACTGAATGTCCAAAGGGCAGCTCCCTGATTTTCATATATTTTTTCAAATTTTTCTTCACACTCTTCCATAATTAAACAACGTATCAAGCTTTTATAAATCCTCATTTTTGGTGCCTAAAATTCACAATTTCATACAATTCAGATAAAGCGAAAAGTATTTAAGTATGTAAATATAAGTATTTTATACGTGATTAATCATGATCGAGTTGTCTGGCCACGCACAAGAGCAGATGGAACGAAAAGGCATATCTCAGCGGGAAGTAGAGGAGTGTGTGAAGCTAGGACGACTCGTTTCAAAGCAAGTGATCGAAGGAGAGATGCGATATGCACGGACCATGCCTCTCAAGGACAAGACTGTAACTGTTGTCTACACCCTTCGGGGGGACCGGGTCCGGGTGATCACATGCTATCCAATAAAAAGGAAGAGGTGGAAAATATGAAAGAAATTCAATGCGGCAATTGTGGAGAAGAAATGAAGAGGGTTACCCTACCTGTCTATGAATACATGGAAGGTTTTCCTCTACATGACGTCAAGGCATATCAATGCCAAAAGTGCGGTGAGATTTTCTTCACAGAAGAAGATGCAGATAATATGGAGAAGAGAACAAAGGTCTTGGAGAAGAATGAATTCGGATTTGAGAGGAAGGTTACTGTTTCCGGGGGGAGCAAGGTGATACCTATTCCACATGAACTAGTTACTCACCTACATCTCAGGCAGGGCCAGATACTCAAGGTCGTTCCTGTGGCTAGGCAAGGTTTTCTAGTGAAGAAGACCGGGAAATGAACCACACTCCAGCTAAGGGCTGCCTGTCAAAGGTTTATTCACCGCTTCTGTCAAAGGTTGCTTTCAAACAGGAATGTTTTTAAGGAAAACAGTGAAAGAGTATAATATGATTGATTTTGATGGGTTTGGGCCTGAGAAGATTTTTGAGGTTTATAATGCAAAAGTGGGGATGAGAGGGTTCACTGTTATTGATTCAACTGCGCTTGGCCCGGCTAAAGGGGGAATTAGAATGACACCATCCGTCACTGCGGATGAGGTTGCCAGGCTGGCGCGGGCAATGACCTGGAAGTGTGCCTTGGCTGACCTACCATTTGGAGGGGGGAAATCGGGGATTGTGGCAGATGATAGGAATATTACTCCTGAGAAAAAGAATGAAATTATCAGGGCTTTCTCTGAGGCTATCAAGCCAATCTGTCCTTCCTTATATGTAGCTGCGCCGGACATGAATATGGGTGAGGAGGAGATGGGGGTTTTTGTAAAGGCCAATGGAAACTACAAGTCAGCAACAGGTAAGCCTTCAAAAATGTGCGCAAAACCTGGAAAGGAATGCGGGATTCCACATGAGTTTGGCTCAACTGGTTTTGGTGTGTTCCATGCTGCAATGGTTGCTTTGGAACACATGGGCTTGGATGTTTCCAAGATGACAGTTGCTATTGAGGGGCTTGGTAATGTTGGGAGCTTTGCTGCAAAGTATTTTTCTGAGGCCGGAGCCCGTTTGGTTGCTGTGTCAGACAGTAATGGACTGCTGTACAATAAGGATGGGATTGATTATAAGAAAGTTGCTGCGGTGAAAGAGAAGACCCGTTCTGTTGTTAACTACAAGCCTGGCAAAGTCCTGCCCTCCAATGAAATTGTCGAGGTTAAGGTAGATGTGTTGGTGACAGCCGCGGTTCCTGATCTTATCAAGCCAAGCAATGTTGACAAGATTAAGGCAAGGCTTGTTGTGGAGGGGAGCAATATCCCAGCGACACCGGACATGGAAGAGGCTCTACATTCAAAAGGGATTCTAGTTATACCGGATTTTGTTGCAAATGCTGGCGGGGTGATTTCAAGTTATGCTGAATACATGGGAAAGAATCCTGACGGGATGTTCAAGCTTGTTAAGGATAAAATAAGGAAAAACACTGACATTGTGCTGAAGCATTCAGAGGATAGGAAGCTAACCCCTCGGGCAGCTGCATTGGAAATTGCCAGGGATCGTGTGCTCAGGAAATGCAAGACCTGCAGGGTCGACAAAATCACTGGCAAAAAATAGAACATTATTCAGCTTTATAAGAAAGGAGAACCAATTAGTATTTATTCTGAGGGTTTTTCCATGAGAGAATTCCAGGTCAAGGTTGAAAATGTTGTTTCTTTTGTCCCACTGGGAAAGAAGATACCCCTGCAAAAACTGATGGCATCTGTTGAGAATACCGAGTACGAACCATCCAGGTTCCCTGGACTTGTCTATAGGATTACTGATCCCAAGGCAGCGGCCCTTATATTTTCCTCTGGTAAGATTGTTTGCACTGGAGCAAAGAGTGTTGAGATGTCTAAGGAGGCAATCCGGAAGGTTGTGGCGCGGATTAAAAAGGCTGGGATTAAAATGCCAAAGACGTATGAGGTCAGGGTTGAGAACATTGTTGCTTCATCGAAAATCAAGGCAAGACTAAACCTTGAGGAAATCACGTTTTCCCTTGAAAATTCTGAATATGAACCTGAGCAGTTCCCTGGTCTTGTCTACCGCATCCCTGATCCTAGGGTGGCTTTCCTGCTATTCAGCTCAGGCAAAATAATTTGCACAGGTGCGCATGACGTCAAGGACATACACAAGGCGCTGAAGAAGTTGAAGGAAAGTCTTGAATCAATTGGGATAAAAGTTGTACCTGTGGCCGAGTAATCACCATTTTATTTTTGGGTACACAAATTTTTTCATACAGTAACCTAGAAGAAAGAAAACCACAACCCCGGTGAGAAATATTCCGGTTGGTAGGGAATAGTTGAAATCTTGTGGAGGGATTCCAGAAAGCGGCAATGTCCTGAAAACGCGGATAAGAATATCCATGATAAAGAAGGCAGCAGAAATTATAAGCCCGACAATAAAGAGAAAGTTCAATGCAAGATATAGAAGAACAAGGCCACGTCTCTTTGCAAAAGTAGCCCGCTCCCTGTGGGGGGCTGTATAATCCACCCATCTGATTAGTAGATAAATGGGAATAATGTAAAATGCGATTGAAAATAGCACATACCTGATCACATCGCTCTGCTCCACAAAAAAGATCGCGTTAATTAAAATGGCAATTATCACAGCGATGATAAAAACGACTGACCATTTCCTTTCCACAAGTTTATAGGCACGCGCTGCGAACTTGTGCGTTTTCGGTAATAAATAAAAAAACAAAGCAATTATGATAATATCATATATGAAATGGAGGGCTGTTTGAGTGATGGTTGTTCTTCCAGAAAAAAGAAAAAGCAGTCAAATATCCAGAAAATAGCTAAAACTATTATAGCGACTTTTAAATAATTGTCTTTATGCTTATTTGGCATAATTATAATAGTTTTTTTCTGACTTAAAAATCATGATAAATAATTGTCCCTCTGGACTGTTTTCCACTTCTATAAGCGCCTGGAACCCTGGACTGTTTTCCACTGCCAAGAAAACGCCCTCAACTTTGCAGACTTTCCGAAACTGCAGGCTGAGCAAACCTTCTTTCGAATATGAAATGCGTGGCGGCCACACCGTTTATGCTCAGACTAATATAAGTTAGTCCAATCTACATGCAATGTGGCTCTTCTTGTTCTTCTTTCCCATTGAGGGTGTTCCCTTTGACATATTTCTCCTTACTATCAATGATTCTACTTACTAATATATTTCCTTTACCGGAAAGCTTAAATACTCTACTATTATAAAATCTTTTTTCTTTCTTTATAGGCATTTTATACGAGGTAACATACCCATTTTTGTTATATTTTTTCATCATAATATTCGCTGCCACATAAGAAACACCTGCCTCCTTCTCCAAATTTCTAATAGTAGTGGAACCATTTTTTAAAACTTTCAGATATTTCAAATCCTTACCCATAAATTCACGAATTAATTCTATCAGCTTCTTTTGTCTCTTTGGATGATTTTCAAAATGACCATCAAAAAAGAATTTAAGAGCCATACCAAGTCCTGAATATAGAATTTTTACAACTTTATCTGAAGTGTGATGATTTTCTACCCTAGGTTTTCCATAAAGTCTAGAAAGGGAGGATGTTATAATTTTCTTAAATTTTTTCTCTGTAGTAATTCCTATTTCGATACACCCTTTATGTTTTATCACATGACCGTCCCCGTCTTCCACTCCCTTTATAAAGGCAAGAATGTTCTTTTTCGAATCAAGAAAGCACTCTATGTTTTCAATAATTTTTTGATGTAGAGAGCCTAAAATAGTATTATATACCGAAACCTCGGCATTACCCCATTTGGATAGTGGGGGCCTATTCATCACTATATAAACCTGGATATTGTCCTCTTCAATTTCCAGAAAATCAGACCAAAATTTTCTGATACAAAAAATATTTGCTCCTTTTTTTACTCTTATTCTTATAGTGATGTTATTTCTTTCTATTTCCCATCGCTCGTTCAAATATTTAAGAAATCTTTTGATAATATGAGGTTCATTGTTTGATAAAGAAATTCTGTGTTTTATTGTCTTCGTTCCTTCAGCCAAATATAATCCGAGATTCCATAAAAAGAATTCATCTATTTTAAAGAATCTTGGTAATTTTGCTTCAGTGTGGGACATGCTATTCGAGGAGTAAATCGATACTTTACATTTTTTATTTTCAAAGCATGTAAATCCGTTGTCCAGTAGCGAAACAATGTCCAGAAATCCGATTCTATTTTTACTTATCGGAAACGTTCCGATTTTATTCTTTCCTATTATTTTCAATTCGAGTTCCATCGGCAGTTTCAAAGAGTATTTTTGTATTAATTTCTTTGGTAGAGTAAGCATGTAATCCGTTTTATTGTTCTTGCTCCTTGTAATCTTGATAACTTTTCTCGTAAGTGTCATATTACCCATATCAGGCAGCTGGAATCTGACAAGATAATTTTCATTTAGATTAAATCGCTCAAGTATCGCTTTTCGTAAATAAATATGCTGACCACTATAAACCTTCAATATTACACTATCATTCACTATATCACTGTTTATTGTCGTATGATTTCCAATATAAACTAAACGGTAGTACGATTCCTCCATTTCCTCGAGAATTTGATTGACTTCTACTGGCTTCAGCTAATGATATTCATATTAAAAAGCTTTTTGCACTAAAAAAAGCCCTTATTTCCCGGGAGAAACGTAGATTATTGAGTCCCCACGAAGCAGAACCTTGCCAAGCTTCAGTTCTTTCTCTCCCTTGATGCTTGCGTCATCTAGCCATATGTTTATGTGGGAGTCAAATGCTTTTAGGGTTCCTGAAATGTTTTCCCCGTTCTTTATTTTTACAATCACTGTCTTGTCGACAGAAGATCCTAAAACGTCTAATGGTCGCTGCATATGTGAGTATTTATTTAAATAGCAACTTTAAAAACTTATACCTGCTTGGTTTAAAGCATAAGGAAGCAAGAGGTGTATATGGCAGAATGGCATTTACGGTCAAAGAGAAGTCCCACAGGGAGCATCATTAGAAGAGGCAGGAAGAAAAGGAGAAGGGATAAAGGAACGGAATTCCTTCAGACAAAGGTTGATGAGAGGAAGGCCAAGGCAAAAAAATCCCGAGGCGGTTTTGTTAAAATAAAAATTCTTTCTGAGAACAAGGCCATTGTTTCAGATCCGAAGACAAAAAAAATTACTCCTTCAAAGATTCTCTCTGTTCAGGAGAACCCTGCCAACCCCCATTATGTCAGGCGGAATATACTGACCAAAGGGGCTGTGATAAAGACTGAGGCTGGGATTGCTAGGGTGACATCCAGACCAGGCCAGCACGGTGTGATTCAGGCTGTACTTCTTGAGAAAACCAAATAGATGCTACCCAAACTTTTAAATATGGAAACTAAAATAGATACCATGAAACGGATTGTCCCAGACACAAGCATACTGATACAAGGAAGGCTTTCTGAACTAATAAAAGGGGGCAAGCTCAGAAACACAGTTATTGTTATCCCTAGGGCTGTCCTAGATGAGCTGCAGGCCCAGGCATCCTCTGGAAGGGATATTGGTTTTCAGGGCCTGGAAGAAATTAAGAAAATCAAGGCTGTTTCTAGTAAGAGTGGAATAGTGGTTGAATTCACTGGGAATCGCCCCACACTAGAGGAGATACAGCTTGCGCGTAAGGGAAGGATTGATGCGATTATAAGGGACGTGGCGCGGAAGGAGAAAGGGACGCTGATTACAGGGGATTACGTACAAGCATTAATTGCAGAGGTTGAGGGGGTTGCAGTTGAACACGTTCCCCAGGAACCTAAAAAGAAGGTGATGTTGGAGAGTTTTTTCAATTCCCAAACACAATCAGTTCACTTGAAGGCCGGAACCCAGCCGCTTGCAAAGATTGGTAAACCTGGAATGGTGAAGCTCACCAAGATTAGGAACAAGGTGATGGATGAAGAGGAACTGAAGGGAATTATTGATGATGTTGTTCACAAGGCCAGGGTTAGTAGTGACTCCTTTATTGAGGTTGGTGGAAAAGGGGCTTTAGTTATCCAGATGGGTGAATTCCGAATTGTAATTGCGCGGCCACCTTTCTCTGACGGGTTGGAGCTGACAGCAGTTAGGCCAATTGCAAAAGTTGGGTTGGAGGATTACAAGCTTCACAAGGAACTGGAAAAAAGGTTGACTAGCAGGTCTGAGGGGATGCTGATAGCAGGGCCTCCTGGAGCAGGGAAGACTAGCTTGGCTACGGCAGTAGCAGAGTTTATTTCCAAGAAGGGGAAGATTGTAAAGACATTTGAGCAGCCCAGGGATTTGCAGGTTGGTCCTGAGATTACTCAATACGCTCCCCTGAACGGGGACTGGGCAAAGACAGCTGATATGCTGCTTCTAGTGAGGCCGGACTACACAATATTTGATGAGATTAGGAAAACGCATGATTTCAAGGTTTTTGGGGATATGCGCCTTTCTGGGGTTGGGATGATAGGGGTGATGCACGCTACTGATGCTGTTTCAGCTATACAAAGGTTTATTGGTAGGCTTGAACTTGGGATTATTCCACATGTTATTGATACAGTTGTTTTTGTTGATGTTGGCAGGATTGCCAAGGTGCTGGAGTTGTCGCTAATGGTTAAGGTTCCTACTGGAATGACTGAGGCTGATCTTGCACGGCCGGTTGTGGAGATAAGGGACTTTGAAACCAAGAAACTGGAATATGAAATATATCCATACGGTGAGGAGAATGTTATTATTCCAATTAAGGGTAAGGAACGGACTCCGTTGGAGGATCTTGCGCTTGAGAGCGTTTTGCCGGAGTTCAGGAGATATGATCCTAATGCTAAGGTTGAAATTTCCAATAACCGCATTATTGCAAGGGTTAGGAGTGATTCAATTGCCAAGCTTATTGGGAAGAAGGGCTCCAATATTGAAATACTTGAGAAAAGACTTGGGATGCATATTTCAGTGGAGCCTGCAGAAGAGACCTTTAAACAAGAGACTAATTGGAGGTTTGAAGAGCGGGGAAGCTCTATACTGATTTTTGTTGACCCTGCACTGACAGGGGAGAAAGCTGATATTCACTGCGGGGATGAACATCTGCTGAATGTTCATGTGGGGAAGCGCGGGCAAATAAGGGTCCGCAAGAAGTCGGCAATTGGCAAAGAAGTTCTTAGGGGTATTGCACGAAAGAACCTTAAGATTTTGATTTAGAATACGTTTTTAATTGAGGAAATTCGTTCCTCATGCTCCATAATCATTTCACAAGCAGTTTGGCTTGTTCAAGGTCATACTTCCAACCCGCTGGGAGGCTTTTGTTTTTTATGTGAAACTTTCCCAGCCTCCTGATCTTAGACTCGGTTAGCTCCAGGCCGCGCTTTGAAGTGGAATCTTTCTTGTTGGATGACATGTGGTGGTGGAGTTTTACTGCTTTTTTCAGTAGGTTGAATAGGTCCTCTGGGAGATCTGCCTGGAGTGAGTGCTTCTTTATTATAGAGGATAGTTTGAGTTTGTTTATCTTGACAGTGGGAATTCCATACTGGTCCCTTAGTATAATGCCTATTTGGGCTGACTGTTTTCCTTTCTTGGCCAGCTTTATCACTATCTCTTCTAGCTCTTCCTGCTTGTACTTCACCCAGGGTGCCTTCAGCACCAGGGGCTTTGTGCTTCCTGAGCGTCCTTTTTTCCTTGAATACATTCGTGCCATAATCTTACTTTATTCCCCATAATGTATATGAACTGCCACTCAACAAGTTGTGTGACTTCCAAATTCATAGACAGGCACTGTTCACGAAGCCATTACAGCTTTTATCGAGAACTGTAACTTCCTATCTCCAAAGGCGTAAATTCCTGCAGTTCCTGCAGTATATGGTGTTATTAGTCCGCATGGTTTTAAATACCATTCTAACAAAAACACCCAAATGAGCCTTGATTCGAGCGTGATTTAATAGGATTATATTTATGCCAGCGAGAGCTAATTAATGTTATGGCTGCATTTTTAGGGAATGTTCCGGCAATACTGGGCCAGCTTCCAGATCTGCTTTTGCTCACTGATATTCTTTTCTATGTGTTCGCAATAATGTTTTTTGGCTCTATTGCAGTGAGGGGTTTCCGAGGTCACATGCATGCCATTCCTCACTTTGGGTTGAGGATATTGATGGGGGTGGTTAGTGTTATGGGAGGGCTTGGCCTTCAGGACTTTTTCACCCCATTTTTTGGGGGAGGGATATACCAACTTCTTAATGTGGACCTCTTTATAGGCATGCTTATCTCTTCACTTATACTTTGCCTGGGGCTTTACCTGGTTTCATTCAGGCTAGTGAACATTCCTAGCTTGAAAAAACAAATAGAAAAAATGCGCAAAAGGATTGAAAAGGCGAAGAAGGTTCCGAGGCAAAAGCTTGGGTGGAGAGACCCTGTTAAAATAGTTGGGATTGTTATTATTGTGGGGCTTCTTGTTTTTTCCCTTTCCCAGTTTAATGAATTGACGAGGCCAAGCAATAGTTTTCTCTCTGCTTTTGGTATTGACCCTGACAGTATTGAGGATTTGAGTAACCAGTTTGCGGCTCCAGAAGGGTGCGAAAGTGTGATAACACTGCTTCAGGAGACAGGTCCTGATATCACTGGGCTTCCTGAGTTCACTGGGGAGAAAGTTAAAGGTATGGTGGAAGCTGAAGCAGGCTCCTCTGTATTGATAATGAGGACAGCTACGCATGATGGAAAGGAGTATATTATTGCTGTCACAAAGGATTCGAAAATATGCTCTGCAACCATTGAGAAGGTTTGCGGGTGCATTGACACCACACAATTTGGTGGTTAGCTGTTAGAAAGGAACACAATGGAAAATCGCTGTTTTTACTGTTATACCAATGCAAGCTTGCCAAGTGCTAGGGGACATGGGCTTTTTCTGCTTCTGGGAACAGGCTTACCTCTTCATTAATTGTTTCAGTGACGGTCCTTGGAGTGGGGTGAGTGGGAATGGCTGCAATCGAAATTAAGCAGATTAGAAACCAGAGGAGGGCCGGGATTTTATTTTTATTTAGCATTCTGTAGAGTTGGTTTAGGCTGCTTATAAATCAGAGGGTAGTACGATTCCTCGAGTTCCTCGAGAATCTGTTGGGTTAAAGACCCTGAAGAATTTCAATGAACTCTTCTTTTGTGAGGCCTGTTGACCTTATTATTGACTTTATGTTTCCTGGGGACAATTCCTTTACCCGCTGCACAGGTATTGACTTGCAACCTTTCTTTACAAAAAGCATGTGATCACCTCGCTGCCTTCCGACACCATAACCAAGTGATGCAAGAACCTTACCAACCTGCCTCCACCCCACCACAGGAAGTTTCATAATCAACTGACTGAATCTTTTTGTTTTGCCGGTACATTCACCATTTCAGTGGATGTGAAGACTTCCATTTTCACTGATGTCGGTATTGGTATTCCAGGCTCTTCCAAAAAGAGTTCAACTGCCTCCTTAAGATTTTTAACAGCACTCTCCACTGTTTTCCCTTGAGAGGCAATATCAAAAAGCGGTGTGGATGCAGTAAAGACGCTTTTCTTATTGACATTTTCCTTAACCACAACAACGGGGATGGGAAGTTTCTTCATACTATATGATAATATTGGGAATTTATAAACATTGGCATGGTAAAGGGTTTTATGCGCTTGGTTTTGAGTGTTTCCCTTACTGGTATGGTTCCCATAGCTTGGAAGGTTTTTTTGCGCAGACATCATAGAGTGTTGAACTAACCCCATTATAAATCTGAGGGTAGTACGATTCCTCGAGTTCCTTGAGAATTGCATTGATGTTGATATCTAACCACAACAACAGAGATGGGGAGCTTTTTCATGTTATAATCTAAACAGCAAGTGTCATTAACCCCTCTACCTGGAAAATTCCATCTTCTGTGAGATGCAAACTACCATTCTCCTCTGAAATCAAATGGGAACCAAGAAGATTTTTCAAACCCTTTATGGAGGATTTCCCGAACATTTTCTGAATTTCATCTGTGGTTATGTCTGGGTTGTATTTTGCTAGATAAAGTAGTATGTCAATGTTTTTGCTCTGTAGTAAAATTGTTTTCAGATTCGATGCGGTTACGCTCAGCCTCTTAAGGTCTTCTCCCATATTCATCTCCTCCCTTTTAGTCTTGATTTCCAGGGTTTGTAGGTTGGGCTTTGTAGCCCAGTGCCTTTTACCACTTGCCTTTGTATTATGTCGGCAAGCCTATAAAGCCTGAGGGTAGTGGGATTCCTCGAGTTCCTTGAGAATTTGTTCCAGGAAAAGCTTATATTTGCCAAAGGTCAAATGATTTGCAAGAGGTGTTCAAATGCCTTTGTTCCAAGATGAGGAAGACTAGTGGGGCGAAGATGAAAATGAGGACGAATAGCCCTTCTATTTGATTATTTTTTTTGTTTCAAATCCCTTGTATTTTTTTATTCTTACAACCTTGCAGCTGAGGCCAGCTTTTTTTGCCAGGGCTTTTGCCTCTTTGATGGATACTTCATTGTCATACCCCAGTGCAATAATACTGGGCTTTTCTTTCTTGAGGATTTTTATGTAGCCCTGTTTGCTTTTTATTCCATACCCAATTACTGCCTTGTTGACGCAGGAAAGCGCCTTAACTAGGGATTTCCTTTCCTTTGCTGGGAAGAGTAATTGCTTTCCCCTGTTTTTTACTGTTCTGTCGCTAGCTATAACCACTACTAGGAAATCCCCAAGGGACTTTGCCTTTTCTAAATATTTAACGTGGCCTGGGTGAATTATGTTAAATCTCCCTGAAGCAAGAACTTTTTTCATTTAAAACCTCCTAAAGTGTTTCATTTATAACAAGTATTTTCCTTGTACCTGTCCTGTTGCTCTCCAGTGTGATCTCGTGATAACCTTTCCTGAATGTGAAGTTTCCTTGGATGTCAATTGATGTGTAGTTTAGTAGCAGTTTTACTGGGTTTTTTGTTCCTAGGCTGAATGAGAATGAAGGGGATATCTCCTGGAGGAAGGTGCCTTTCTCTATCAATTCCATGCGGTTATCTATTGCCTCGTAATCCCCGCTTGTGAAGACGAGGAATGCTTGGGAATGGGTGAGATTCTGTTCCAGGGACAGGTAGGTATTGTCAGTATCTGTCCGGGATGATATGCTTAGCGGGATTTCCTGGGAGAAGACCAATCCTGTAAGCGTGTTATTTGAATAGTGTGCCAAGTAAAAGTGTGGTGGGGAAGTTGGGGATGTGGAGTGGGGATTGCCTGCTACGTCTTCACCTGAGCCCGGGACATATATTGTCCCTTCTATGGTATTGAGCGTGAGGTTTATCTGCATTGAATGGGCTGAGGGCTGGCCCTGGGATAAACCCATTGCTGCCAATGGTATTAGGAATGCCAGTAACCAGAGTATTTTGGGGTTCATAGTAATCTTTTAGATTGCCTCTATATTTATTACCTCCACGCCACCTACAACACCAAGGTTCTCCACTATTACACTGATTCCTTTCTCCCCTTTCTGCAAGCACCACTCAAATACGTTCTCTTTAGACATTTGAAAGAACCTCCACGATGGCATCTTCTCCAAAGACAACCACTCCACTCTTCAGAATTTCCAAAATAACTGGATTCTGCTCTTGTATTTTGTTTTTCATATCATTACATGTCATTATTAAAGGTACTATTGGCTTTGTTTTTGTTTTAGATGTCTCCAGGCAGTCGGCGGTGATTTTTTTTACATGTTTTTTGTTTTTAATGAGGAAAAAAACATCAGCATCATTTGCCTTTTCCTTTTCTTCAAGAAGGGAGCCAAATAAAACAATTGCTTCTGCAGAGGATATTTTCTCAATATCCTGCGCATATACTTTTGCAACTGGGTTTGCTGAAAGGGCCTTGTTTTTGCTTTCAATCAGGACTATTCCACTTATTTTTTGCGTCTCCCTGTTTTTCATGTTAAGAGAAT
>JADHYO010000021.1 GCA_016782405.1 Candidatus Aenigmatarchaeota archaeon | reverse complement strand
ATTTAAGTGGCACAGGGCCTCCGCCCTGTGGGTAGGAATACCCGCTTGGATCTAAACGATTTATTGTGGGTTTTCCTGTTCCGGTTCCTGGAGTGCTTGGGGTTGTTCCTGGATTGCTGGTTCCTGGAGTGGTGCTTGCGCTGTCTAATGCATTTAATGCTTCACTAACCGCGGTTTTAGCTTGGTTTAAGAAACCATTTGCCAGATCCAGGTTGGCGTTGTTATTTGTTTTCAAATCTGACCCTGCCAGGATTATGCCATTTAAAGTGCTGTGAGAGGCCTGAAGGTAACTTTTAGCTGCGACTGTGTTTTTGTTGTTCAGGTCTGTAAGGGCCTTGCTCAACTGGCTTTTCACATCCACAAGTGCTTTCCTGTTAACAGAATCCTTAAGTTCTGCCACTAACCTGTCTATTGCTGCCGCAGCATTGTTAATCTTGCCAATAGCCACTTCAGTGTTGCTGACAGTCCCACCTTTGGGATCAGCGCCTTCGTGTTTGTCCCATTCGGTTTTGCAACTTGTTGAAGGCTTGCCACTTGTTTCGTAGCATCCTTTCTCTGGGGTGCCGCGGCAGAAACTAATGGCTAATGGTGTGCCAATCTGACGGGAGGAGCTGTCCTTCATCCCTGGCTGCCCACAGTAGACAGTTGCATAGTAAGTACCGGTGCTGCCGAAGATTGAGATAGAATCGCCAATTTCGCCGCTTGTTTGTGTGTAAGCAACATCGTTGATGTCAACCCAGTACTGACCTCCAGCACAGCCAGTTGTTTTATATAGGTTTATTTTGACCCTGGTGGATTCATATTCACTACCACTACCGTAGTAGTAACCTCTTACACGGTTTCCATAGCCACAGCACTTATTTGAGGGGCCGCCGCCGCATGACAGGGAAAGCGAGGCTGTGTTACCTCCTATAATGGAGCCGAGTTTTTCAATGTTTCCGAATGAATTACCCAACTCACTAACTATTTGGCTTGTTCTCTGCATTGAGCTTTGGAGCTGGCTCATTGAGTTCTCTATGTTTGCAAAGCTTAGGCAGGAAATCATTGAGTTGAAGACTGATTGTTCCTGGCCTGCTGGAACCCCTTTGTCAATCTGGTGTTGGACAATGTCCATGCAAAGCTCGGATTGAATGAAGCTTGCCTCCATTTGCTTTGCCTGGATTTGGATTTGATACTGCTGGTGGATTAGCTCGCAGATCTTTGACCACATCTGGAATATGGTCTGAACCACTGCGGCAGTGGCCTGCATTGCCTGCCGCCAGTCTCCTCCCTGGGTGTTTGGGGTGGTGGAGACTTCGTATGCATCTCCATTTGATCTAAATGCTGCCTTGTTAACATCTTCTGGAACAACTTGATTCTTTTTGCTAATCCAGTAAGTATACCCCTTTTCATAACCTTTAATTTTGTCTGCGTTTTCTAGCTTGACATAGTTGTCACCAAAGTTATCAGGTCTTTGTTGCATCTTTGTCCAACTGCTTCCGCCTCCACTGCCCCAAATCCCTGCGCCGAGTGCGCCCATACCTAGCGCGCCACCGAGGGCAAAGAGGGGACCGAATGGGGACATTGCGGCTGCCCCGAGAACAGCTCCTCCTGCTCCTACTCCTGCCTGGGTACCGCTGCCGCCGAGAGCCAGCACCCCTGGGACAATGAACATAGAGGCAATACCTGCGATTGCGAGAATGATAGAGATGTCAATGCATTTCTCTGTCCAGTCAAGGAGCTCATCGATTAGCTCCTTGGTTTCATCGGTGAGGTCGCGGAACTTATTCATTGCGGATTGTATGATGTCAAAGAGGGATTCTATTTTTTGGGTTGTGGTGATTGTGGGTAGCGGGGATGTGGAGGTGATGACCTTGGTGGTTGTTCCAGAGCGGAAGGCAAGGGTGACTGAGATGGAGTTGGGGTCATATGTATAGGTTCTTCCTTGGGAACATTCATAGATTGAGGGGATTCGGAGGACGCATTGGATAGAGGCGTTTGCTGAGGTTTCGCTGGATTTCCTGCAGGAGAGGTATTCTGAATTTGAGGCGTTTAGTATTCCTGAGAAGGTTGAGGACATTACCTGGGCTGGCTCGTTCTCTATGTGTGCAAGTATTTCCAGTTTCTGAGCTGTTTCGCAGGAGTCGAATGCTACTGGGGCTGTTGGGGAGTCGATTACTAGCTTGACCTTGCTTTTGTCGAAACAAACCCCTGGGTCTTTTGGTCCTGAGGAATCACAGAAGAAGTCAGGGCCGAATTTAGCAGAGGTCTCACAGTGGCAGTCAATGCAACAGTTTGCTGCAGACTCACCAAGGTCAGCTGTTCCACCAGTTCCGTCCTCGCAGATATTGTCGCCACACGTAAAGACGGGTTGGACAATAATGTCGTCAAAGTTCTTCCTTAGGATTTTTCCAACTATTCCTTTGACCCCGTCAGAAAAGGATACAGTGAAGTTCAGGGAGTTGGGACCGAATACATAGGGGAGTGCAGACTTTTGGCAGGAGTCAGGGGCTTTTATTGTTAGTGCGCAGGAGAAAAGACCTGCATTGGCACCTGGGTTGACCTTGGAGCATGTGAATGGGAAGGGCTGGACAACTCCACTGTTTAGGTAGAATGGGAAATCCAGGCGGAGGTCTGAAGGGGGGTTGGTAACCTGTGTTGTGATGTTGATTGTGTGCGGTACCAGGCAGCCATCAACATTGGTGGGGTTCACGTTTAGGACTTCCAGACCGACATTATTCAAAAAGTCACAGGTGAGTTTGTTCCTGTCGCAGTACATTCCCTGAGAACTGGGGCAGCCGCAGTCAACACAACAATTTTCAGGGGTTTCGCCGCTATCTTTGTTGCAGGTGAGGTCACCACACTTGAAGGATGGGATGCTGACGTCAGCAAATGCAGAGGAAATTTTCTTGACAACAGACTTACCAATGTTGGAGAATGTGACAGAAAATTCAATCTTGTTGCTCTTGAAGAAATATGCATATTCATGGTCATAATTTGAGATGGTGATTGGGATTCTGCATTCGTAAACATGGTCTCCTAGGGAGGAGCAGGTCACGCTTCCAGTGGTCTGGTTCTGGAGTAACTTGGAATCTTTGTATAGGGATCCAAGTGTGTAGGTTGAACCTGTTACTGATAGGTCAGAGGGTGGGTTGTTTATTTTTACTTCTAGGGTGACATAATCTCCTGCGGGATTGAAGTTGGGCAGATAGGAAGTAACGCTAAGGATTGTCATACTTACTGAGGCTTCTGGGCTGCAGACAAGGAGGTTGGAGTCGCAGAAGAAACCTTCAGGACAAGCACACCTCATTGTAATGGAGAAGTCAGGGATGTTGGTTTGGAGGGGAAGTATTTTTTGGTTGGGGCCGTCATTGAATATTAGGCTCAGGTTTATGCTGTTCTTTCTTATTGGAATGGCTTTGGCACCGCAGCTTGCTGGGGGATCAATCCTGACCGGACAGGTGTAGGTGACTCCTTCCTTTGTGCATGAAACTGTGCGGGGGGTGTTGTTTATTGTTGCTATTCCTGAAAGCTTCTCAGGGAGGGATGATGGTGGGTTCTTTACAGTAGCTTTAAGGTTAATTGAAATTGGTTTGGAACAATCTGTTACAGCGGGGATTGCAGGACTGACAACATCAAGGGATACTCCTGTTTCAGGTTTACAGGAACCTGTTTCAGGCTTCTTTGAAACAATATCACAGTAGTTGTCCAGGGAGCAGCCACAATCATAACAGCAGCTTAAGGAGGATTCTCCGAGGTTAGTGTCGCACTTGTTGTCGCCACATTCAAAGGATGGGTTTTGATGGAGTGTTATTGGGTAGGTAAGACCGCTCCGGATTTGCGGGAAGACAAGGAAGAAGTCCTTGTTGATATTTTTGATTGTGTCGCCTGAAGGTTTGGCTGACATGAGTGATGGGATGTTCATCTCTGCTTCGTTTCCACCAACAGCAAAGAGTGGGGATATTTTGAATACAACTTTCTCTGCCCACTTGAAGGGGAGCATTTGGAAGTTTTCAATATAATTCTTTGCAGGGGTTACAAGGTCTATGCTTTTAGCGTGGAAATCAATGTCATTTAGTTCAAAGGAAAATTTGGTGAATGCGTTGTATTTTGTCCTGGTGACTTTGTCCCAAAAACCTACCCAAGCAACCTTATCATATGAATCTTTTAGCTTCACTAGTGTCATGATGTTGGCTGACTGAGGATAGGATCCAGGACCTTCATTTGCTGAGATGTCGTTCCAGAGGAGCTTGGTGTCTGCGAATGTTTCAAAATCAATTGGGGCAACCTTGGAGCAGGCTGCTGGGTCAAGGAGCTTGCATTTGAAGAGGAATATTCTTTCAACAGAGTGGGCAAGGCTTGCGGAATTTATTGTAACCAAGAGGTTTACTTTGGACCAGGTCAGATCCTTTGGATCATGGATGACAGATATTTTTTTGTTCACCATGTTTTGGGGTGAGATAGATGCGGTCTCTTGGGGGTTTCCATTGAATAGAATGTTGACTTGTGTGGCTGAGGTTATTGGGAGCGAGAGCAGTGTTATGGAAACAACCAGTGCAAAGAGTTTCATCATCATTTTTACACCTCAGTATCCTTTTTAATACATGGAAGATTGGAATCATCAAACATTTCAGGGGACAGAGGGCCTATTTCGCAGTTTGCAAGCACGCTGGAATATATTATTGAGGCAATAGATATCTGGTTCTGGTCCTGCATTGACTGGAACTCCAGGTTTGTGGGGATGTAGACATGTATTTCATCTGTATCTTCCTGGGCAATTGCCATTGTGATGAATCCTCCGTAAAGGGTTTGGAGGTCATTGTCCATCAGTGTTCCTGAAACAAGGTAAATATCAGCAGGGAAGCCTGGCATTTTCCCTGAGTGCTTGTCAATAATTCTTGTGTAAACCTGGGATGGGCTGGTTGAAGATCTGAATGTGAGGAGTGCGCTCTTTTCTTCAATTGGCTCCAGGCTGTTTACTTGGTATTGATTTGAGAGGGAATTATTTGCCACATTGGCTTCATATAGGAAGACTGTTGGGTTGAGCATCTTTGCGAGTGTTATGTTGAGGTCTCCTATTTCACTGTAGGACAATACATTTTGGTAGAATGAATAACCGGTCTTGTATATTTCTAGGGGACCTACACCACATGGAGCAAGGCCTTCAAGGTGGCCATTGGCGTTGGTTTTTCCAAGCCCGCAGCCCATGAATGAAATGTCAGCTGCAGGGATTCCTTTTCCGCTTAGGGAGTTAAGCTCGATGGAAAATGGGCAACCTGGATTTGAGCACGTGATTGCTAGAGGATCTTCCTGGTAGGAAGTGGCAGCAGACCAGGCACCTGGTGCATTGTCCTTGATGAAAACGTGATCAGCAAACTGGAAGATGTGATCAGTTACAGGGTCCTTCACCCTCACAACAACTGGGATAGAGAGTAGGTATTTTACATAGATTGGATCAGAGGTGCAGATTCCTGTGAATGCAATCGGGGATGCCATTGCCATTATTGGGTTGGGTGACATCTGGAAATTTGTTGGTGTGAGTTCGAAATCATCTGGGAGATGGAAGCTTACTGCAAGGTCTGAATGCGGTTTTCCATCAACTGGGGGGAGTATGTATTTGGGGAATGATGTTGTGCTTCCCACATTTGTGGGGGCTTTTCCTGGGAGGTAAATGTGGGCAAGTGTTATTTCAACCCGCTCCTCCATCTTGGGCTTAACATCATACCAGCTCTTGAAAACAAACTGCCCGCACTTGGACAGGTGGATAAACATTGGGGTTGTAAACTGGTCGTTTTCTATTGGGGATGTTAGTATACTTGCCAGGGTGAAATATTCAATGTAGCGATTAATGTTTTGTTGGTAAACAAAGCTCTTTGAGAAATCTAGGATTTCCCCGAACTTTGTCATTATTTCAATGTCATACCTGCTGGGGATTGGATTACTGTTCAGGGTTGCAGGGATGTCCACCACTAGAACGATTTTATTTTCCAGTATTGTTGCCCTCACTGTTGCGGTGCCAAGGGAGATGTCCCCTGCAAAATCAGATACAAAACTTTCCTTGTTTTCATTTAGGAAGGCTTCAAGATGCCTGGCGAAATTGCCACCTGCATCAGGTACTTTGGATATACCGTTCTTTCCCCAATAAGGAACTTCCTTGCCTAGGAATATTACTGAGTCTTGGTTTGGTGTGGCAGAACCACCATATAGGCTGATGACTCTTAGGGACTCTTCTGCACCAGAGCGGATAAGGTTCTCTAGAGAATTTCTTACAGATTTTGCCTGGGGGTTTGTAACTTGTGGGGGTGATTGTGAGACATTTGTAGCATAGAGAATTGCAACTACAGCAATTATAATTATACCAAGAACAACTATAAGTTCTGCTTGTCCCTTCCTCATGTAAATAATATTGGTTAAGAGCCCTTATATTTATATCACCAGAATATAGATATTAGCATGCGGTTTAGGCTATTTGGGAAAAAACCCAGGAAAAAACCCAGGAAAGTGCAGGTGGGAAGGAAAAGACAGGCTCGTTTGGATGAAAAGTTTGAGAAGCACTTCAGCAAAATGTGCACAAAGGATGATGTTAAATTGATTCTGAATGAGATTGCCTCCTCTAGGGAGGCTGTTATTAAGGAAGTGACTGGGATTCCAGATTCAATCTCAGGTGTTATGGCTGAACAAATCACTTCCCCTCTAAGGGACTTTATTTCCTCAGAGTTAAGCAGTTATCAAGCAGTTAAGCAGGTGGATAGTGAAGAGTTAAGCAGTTATCAAGCAGTTAAGCAGGAAAAAAGCCTGGATGATGTTGTGCAGGAGATGAAGAAGAGGTTGGATATGCTTTCACAAAGGCACCTTAAAATCCTGCAGATACTGGTTCAGAACAATGGAGAATGGTTGGATTATGAAGAGATTGGCAAGTTTTGCAGTCCGCAGCTTACCGGTTCTTGTATCCGCGGGTATGTAGCTGATTTGCTTAATTCATATAAAATTCCCATTCAGAAAGAAATTTTTGGAAGGAAAAGCAGGATTAAAATTTCTGAGGAAGGCCTGAAGCAGCTTGCTGTCACCAAACTGCTTAAGCAGTAGTTAAGCAGTTAGTAAGCAATTAGGTTAAGCGCTTAAGCAGTTATCAAGCAGTTTCCTTCTTAGCAAGTGTTAGGGTGACTGTTAGAAGGTATGGCTTCCCATCCAGAACCTTTTGAATACGCTCGCGTGCAGTGATTTTTTCAATTTTTTCTTCTTTAAGAGAGGAGTCACCAATCTCAATTGTGTAGGGAGAGCCATATGGAAGTGAGACAAAACCTTCTGGCTCAACTGTTAGGAGGTAACGGAAGCCTTCCTTAACAACAGCAAATTGATCCATTCTAGCATTTATTGTTTCGTCAGCAAAGTTGAAACAATCTTGGTTCCCGCAAACATAGGTTGGTGTAAGGAAGGAACACGCCAAGACGTCTGAGACGGTTTTGCATGAGAATGCAGTTTGCCCGGTATCGGTTTTTAGTAGGGAAGAAAGTAGGTTATAGGTGTAGAGAGTGATGTATTCAGACTGTGAAACAGTTTCAGCAAGGGAGAGGAGGAAGACAGCCATACCTGCAAAGATTACAATGACAATGAGAATGAATATTATTGTTGTTTGACCTGTCCGCTTTTGGTTAGTTAACATATATACCTGCCTTTATTATTCCTATATCTGTCCGGGAGAATATTCCGGTTGAATCAGAAAACCCGATACTTCTGTGTATATTTACTGGGAAATCAAATGAGATACTGTTTTCGTCCTGTACACAGAAGGCCCAGTAATTACAGTTTGGGTAACTGTTTCGGGTGCATGGAACAATTGGTTGGGAGTCAAGGACTGTTATTTCAAAGAACCAATCATTCCCGAACATGGCTTCAAGCTCGGGGCAAATGTTCCCGAGTGTTGTGAGGGAGGTGAGCTTACCATCGTCGAAGACGGATTCCTCTTTAACAAACAATGGGGATGAAACAATTTGTTTGCTGAGTGCAAGGGCTCTGTCTGTTTCACTGCCGTGTTTTTGGAGGGTGAACTGCCCCACCTGGAAGCCGATGAGGAAGAATATAATCACTATGATAACAACTACCATGAAGAATGTCATGATGATGTATTCCATTATCCCCATCTGTGCTTTCATTGGTAATCACACCCCCTTTTGGCAAGTTCTTCATGGGTTGTTTTTGCCTGCTTTAATTGTTTCAGCAAGGATGAAACTGTTCCAAGGTTTTTGTAATAATCCTCGTCTGAGAGTATACCCTGGAGGGTGTTCATTGAATTGAAAAGGTCTGAATATGCTTTTTGGCAGGGGGAGCTTTGTGGGTGTTTGCTTCCCACGATAAGTGCGCGGTTGGCAAGTATTCTTGAGGCAAGGCTGAGTTCCTCCCTGAAAACAGTGTTCTTGTATTCGTATAGGGTTTCACCGGAGTTACCGTAAAGGTCTTTTTCATAACCTCCGATGACTGCTGCAATAATGTCAATTGGGTCCTTGTATAGGAGATTGGACTGGCTTCCACGGAGGTTAATGTTCCCAACCCCTTCAGTGTTTGGTGGTGTCAGGCAGAAGTGCTGGGAAAATGTCTGGGAACATGATGGAGAGATTATGATTAATCGGGCATTGTCGGGCATGCGGACAGTGCATTTATCCATTATACGGGGGTTGGAGAGCTGGTATAGGAAGCCTTGTTTTTCGCAGAAATCTCCCCCACAAAGTTTCTCTTGGAGCAGGGAACCGTCGCAGAGACCGAATGTTATTTTGGGGTCAAAGAATTCTGAGTCTGGCAGGAACTGGACAATTTCCATCAAAAAATCCCAGTCATCTGTCATCGGATTGAAAATAATTCTTGTTCGGGGCATGGCCTCAACTGCATGGAATTCCCACCAACCCATGTCAATAGTGGCCCGGGAGAGGAAGACTTCATCACCCAGGGAAAAGAATAAAGGGAACCATACAGGGGTTTTCCCTGTCCCTGAAACAATACCCTCGGGTTCTCTTGTGTCAAAGGTGAGCTTGAAGTCTTTCCCATAGAAGTCATCGAAGCCTACTGAATTACCTGAGGTATAGACATCGCCTGCTGTCTTGAGGAAGTTCTTCAATGTTGTGGCTTGCTGGGAACTGTCCTGTATTTGTGTGTAGGATGAGAGGAAGTATATTATCACAAAGAGTATAAAGCCGGAGATGATTAGGCCGAATAGTATCTTGAATAATTGATACAGGGAAATCATGTTTAATTGTTTATTCTAGGGGGCTTATATCTGCACTGCTGCCAGCTTGCTCTATGTAAAGGTCGCGGCCTGTGGTTACGCAGAAGCTTTTTGATGGGGACAAATATTTTATTTTGTAACCCTCGCCCAGTTCCTTCCCACAATAATAAATCCAGGTGTTGGAGCCGTATTGTGGGGAGTTGGGGTTCCTGAGGAAGTGCTCCAGTATTATGGGGTCTGGGTCCCAGGTAAGGGAGCGATCAGTGTAGGGATGTGGGTCTGGGTTTTTTCTGTTGATGAAGCATATCTTTACACCTGAGGGAATTGCAACGTGGTATGTTTTTCCAGAGCCTTTTGCAAGCAGGAAGACCTCCTCAACTACCTTTTCTATGTCTTTAACTGCTTTGTTTGCCTGGGCATCACTTCCAATGCAGAAGAAGCTTTGTATTTGTTCCATTCCTACAGCAAGTACAAACCCGATTATAATTAGGGTGAATATAACTGCAAAAGCCATTCCCACGTTCATGTTCTCACTTTATTATTCATCAGGGGCATATAAGAATGTAGAGAAATTGTTGGGTTTAGATTACACTTATTAGCAATTGCTGCGCGCTTCCGCCCCAGAGATTTTCAGATGTCTGTAAGCAACCTGAGGATGTGGGAGTGGAGCTAACGACTTCGTCGTAGCAGGAGACAATGTTGAATAGGTAGGTTCCCTTTACAGCGTTGGCTGTGGGCCTGACCTCAATGTACTTGAACCCAACTGCATTGATTTGGACTACACCTGCTGTTCGGTCAAAGGTGACCCATTTCTTCAATTCATCATAGAGTTGGCAGTTTCTGAAACTCTCGATATCACATTTTTTGGTTGTGAGTACGTTGTCAGATGCAGAGACAGGTACTATATTGATTACAAATTGATGGTCCCTCCCGTCGATAGCGTCATTCTCTATTCCCGCAGACATACGTAATCCTTTGCCTGGGGGTAGGTTGTATTGCGATGGCCAGACAGCGAAGCTAGATGCAGCACCTCCTCGGAATGCGTCTCTTAGGGAGGTCTGGGCTTCTTGTGTAAGATCATCAGTGATACCCATTATGTTGTCTATCATTCCCCTGAGCCAGGTCAGGGAGAGACTAAGCAGTACAATTGCAAAAACCACTGCTATAATAAATCCTAGGCTCAATTGGAATGCGGCTTTTCTTTCCATGTTTTTTATTATTCATTCTCCACCTATATAAAGATAAGCAGGAACTGATTAAGCGCTTAGTGTTGCTTATTTAACTCTTTTCTTGAAATGGTTTGTTATGAATACTTTTGCTCCTTTTTTGGTTGTGATTGTTTTGGCTGCGTTCCTTTTTGGGCTGGTATTCTCAGAGAAGCCTGTTGAGGAAAGGGTTCTCAGGTTGCTGCCAGCAGAGGGGAATTTCTCCTTTCTTATCAAGGTTCCTGGGGTGGGTGAGGAAGGGGAAGGGGTTATCACAGAGATTGGTGTTACTGTTGAGCCGGACGGGGAAGGGAGGGTTTTGACAGACATTGAGGATATGCTCTTTTTCACAGACACCCAGAATTCAATTAGGACAGCACGGGATGTTGCACAGGATGTTACTGGTATTGACCTTTCAAGGCATGATATTGTGTATACAATAAGGGCGAATGCCTCGGTTATTGAGGGACCTTCTGCTGGGGCTGCGATTGCTGTTGCGACTATTGCAGCATTGGAGGGACTGGAGCTAAACCCTGAAGTAATGATTACAGGGACCATTAGAAAGGACGGGTCAATTGGACGGGTTGGGGGGCTTTTGGAGAAGGCCCAAGTTGCAGAAAACCATGGTGCCAAGCTCTTCCTGGTCCCTGAGAGCGGGGTTCCGCTTGGTGGATTTGAATACAAAAGAGATGTGAAATGCGGGGCTGAGTGGGGATTTGAGGTCTGCGAGACTTCTTATGTTAGTGCTGACTCTGGCTGTGGGCTTGGGATAGAGGTGAAGGAAGTTAGTAACGTGGAAGAGGCGTTGGAATACTTCCTTTTGGAGGAGGAATGACAGAGACTATTGTGCTTTTCAAGAGCAGGGGTGGGTTCAAGAGGTTTGTTCTTGCCTTGGGAATTATTATTGTCTTGGTGGTTGCTTTTTGGGTAGCATTCTATCCTCAGGCCTTGCCAATTTCCAATGCCCCTGTCAGCTTTGCAAAAGCCCCAATATCTTTGGATGGGTTTGAACAGACTGAGGTCACGGTTTCTCCTGGGGTTATTCATCTAATCAGTAACTGCAGGGAGCTTGCTATTGTGACAACTGAGCTCCAGACACATTCAATCAACAATGGGTTTGAGGAGAAGGTGGATTTCCGCCCTGATTCACATGATTTGTTCAGGGATGTGACAGAGAATTTTGGGATTTCAGTGAGGCTTGTTAAGGTGGAGAAGTTGAAGGATTCTACTTATTATGCAAGGCTTTATGTTCAGCAGGGAAACCGCTTGCTTGGGCTGGACTCAAAGCCTTCTGATGCAATAGCAGTGGCAGCCCGCTTTGGCGCGCCTGTTTATGTTAAGACAGTGATTATGGAAACCAGTGGGGAGGAGGTTTGTTGATGTTTGATGCGCATGCCCACCTTTGTTGGAAATCATTTGACAAGGACAGGGAAGAGGTAGTGGAAAGAGCGAGGGAAAAGATTGCAGGGGTGATTGTTTCTTCTGCAAGGCTTGAGGAGGGGTTTTGTGTTCTTGACCTAGTCAAAAAACATTCTGGATTTCTTTTTGCTTCGCTTGGGTTTCACCCAACAGAGGGAGATGAGTTGGAGAAAACTATACAGCTCATTAAAGCAAACAAAAATGATATTGTGGCGGTGGGTGAGGTAGGCCTTGATTACCACTACTGCAAGGATTCAAAGGGGAGGGAAAAGCAGAAAGAAGTTTTCAAGAGGTTTATTTCCCTGGCAAAAGAGATTGGGAAGCCGCTGGTTATACATTCCTGGGACGCGGAGGAAGATGCGTTCAGCCTGGTCAAGGATGCGGGGGTTGCTGCAACCTTCCATTGTTTTACTGGCAGCAAGGAGCTGGCATTGAAGATTGTCAATGCTGGGTTTTATGTTTCCATTTCAACGAACGTGCTGTTCTCGAAAAAAATTAGGAAGACCGCTAAGGCGCTTCCGCTTGACAGTCTGCTTCTGGAAACGGATGCACCTTTTTTAGACCCGGACCGTGGGAGGAATGTGCCCTGGACAATACTTCAGTCAGCAGAGAAGATTGCTGAGCTGAGAGGAATTGCTGGGGAGGAAGTGGGTAAGGCTGCATTGGAAAATGCGAAAAAGTTGTTTGGGATTTAGTCCTCGGAGACCCTGGGGGCTAGGATTATACTCAAGTTCAACTTGTCTATTGCCTTGAATGTCATTCTTATTGGATAGTCTGTTCCGAATTCGAGAAGCATTTGCTTGGAGAGCTTTCCTGCTTTTATCATTTTCTTTAGGTAGTCCAATGGATATTGGGACTTTATTGGCTTTTCAGCCTTGAGATCCAAGAGACGGTCTGTTCCTTTCTTTAGCTCCAGCTCTGCAGAGGATACGTCGCCTTTGGCATACATTTTGAAGCCTGTGGGGCCAGCCTCGAAAATTACAGAGTCGCCAATGACTTCTGCGTCTGCTATTCCCTCTTCAACCACGCTTGTTTCGAGCTCCACTTTGCCGCCGAAGTTCAGTTGTTCTACTGGGGGCTTCTCTGTCTTGATGTCTATTAGGGGGATTTCAAATGTGCGTGTGCCGCTCCCCTCAACAGTGATTTTTAGCTTGTCACCTTTTCCAGAGTCGAGGATGATTTTGTCTGTGCTTTTGACGCGCCTTAGGACAGCGGCAAGGTTTGCGAGGTTGAGGCCAATAGTGGCTGGGGCATCTATTTTGTATTCATCAAAGGCTGCGGATAGAATTTTCAGATCAACAACAGAGACCATTGTCCTGTCCGGTGTTACTAGAGAGATCCCATTCTGGTCTATTGTGAAGACTCCCTCATCGATAATGTCAGCTATGATTGGTATTGAGTTCTTGAGTAGGTCTGCTTCTGAAAGGACGATCCTGAACATATAATCACTTAACTATTGGGCATTACATTTTTAAGCTTTTGTCAGGCCCTTGATCTTTTTATGGAGCTGGAGATCTAGTTTGCTCATGTCTTGGACAACCTCCCCCTGGAGCTCAACACCACTTTCTAGTGGGATAACCCGGCCAAACACCCTAACGGTCTGGTTGAGCTCTGCTGTTAGTGGGGATTCGCTTGAGACAGAGACTTTTCCTGTTCCATCATCCACAATTATTCTTGTGGCTTCCTTGCTCTTGTCTATAATTGTTCCAATAACAGCAACCCTTATGTCGTCAGGTTGTATCTCTGATATTGCTCTCTCTGTAGATGGGAGCCTTCGCTGGAATTCTTCTGGCATATATTAATATCTAGAAAATCAATTTTAAATAGGGAAAGGAAAGTATGGAAAGTATGGAAAAGACGTATTCGAGGGATGTTAAGGCAGGGAAGAAGGTTGTTGTTTCAGGTTGGGTTTCATCAACCAGGGACCTTGGGAACATTAAATTCTTTCTCCTGAGGGATCGGGAGGGGATGATACAAGTTACTGCAAAGAAAGGTTCTGCTTCGGATGGTGTTCGTTCGCAGATTGTTTCACTGGGCCGGGAGGATTTGGTTTCTGTTGAGGGGGTTGCTGTCGCCTCAAAACAGGCCCCTGGTGGGAGGGAAATCATTCCCGAGAAGATTACTGTACTTGGGAAGGCTGCTTCGCCGCTGCCAATAGATATTGGAGAGAAGATTGAAAGCAACCTGGACAAGAGGCTGGATTGGAGGGTGCTGGATTTGAGGAACCCCAAGAACCTTGCGATCTTCAAGGTGCAGGACGCACTTGTGGGTGGGATGACTAGGTTTTTGAGGGAGAAGGGTTTTCTCCAGGTTTTCACTCCCTGCCTGATGGGTGCTGCTTCAGAGTCAGGGGCACAGGTTTTCCCAGTGGTTTATTTTAACAAGGAGGTTTATCTCCGCCAGGATCCTCAACTGCACAGAGAGCTTGTCATTGCTGGTGGATTTGACAGGGTTTATGATTTGGGACCATCTTGGAGGGCAGAACACTCACATACTAGCAGGCATCTTTGCGAGCACAGGGGACTGGCTCCGGAGTTTACACTGAAGGATGAAGGTGAGACAATGAGGATGGAGGAAGAGATGGTGGTAGCGGGGGTGAAGGCTGTTAAAATGGATTGCAAGGAGGAGCTTTCATTGCTTGGGGTTAAGGTGAGTGTTCCAGAGACACCTTTCCCAGAGCTGAGGTTCCCGAAGATTTATGATATATTGGAAAAGCTTGGGAAGAAGATTCCCCGCGGGAAGGAGTATGATACTGAGTCTGAGAAGCTGCTTGCGGACTGGGTGAAGAAAAAGAAGGGCTCAGACTTCTTTTTTGTGAACAGGTTCCCCTACAAGGAGAAGCCATTCTATGTTATGAGGGTGGATGATGAGCCTGAGTGGGCAAGGAGTGTTGACCTTGTTTACAAGGGACTGGAGCTCTCTTCCGGTGGGCAGAGGGAGCACAGGTATGATAAACTTATTAAGCAGGTCAAGGAGAAGGGGATGAACCCCAAGAGTGTGGAGTGGTTTACTAAGTTTTTCAAATACGCTGTACCTCCTCTTGGAGGGTTTTGTGTTGGTGTTGAAAGGCTTACAATGCAGCTGCTTGATATTAAGAATGTGAGGGAGGCGGCGCTTTTCCCGAGAACGCCTGAGCGGTGCTTTCCCTGAGGGATTATATGAAGAAAGGGCAGATGTTTGTTATTACAATGGTTTTCTTAGTTGGGCTGATATTCACTGTCCAAGGGAGCTTATCACAGTACAGCTCACTTGATTTGGGGAATGCGTTTGAGAATGACCACTCACTTCTTGTTGGCATTAAGAATTCCTTTGGGGAGGTTTTTGCTTCTTCTTCTGACTGCCAGGAACTTGAAAACAATATTCAGGAGCTGAATGAATTCCTGAACGGTAGGGTTGTTAAAGGGACGGTGATAGATATCTCAACTTCCTTTAGATGCCCGGACGAGCTTAATGTAACTGTGCATCTGCAGTCAATTAACATGGACACAAGGGAATTGGTCACTTTTTCATCTGATGCGGATTTGTCAGTGGACGAAGGTGAGGCGGAGCCTGAGCCCCAACCACCGTCGGATATTGAGGTTGTGTAGCTGCCCTTAAAAATCTTGTATGTAAAAAAGTTTCATG
>JADHYO010000020.1 GCA_016782405.1 Candidatus Aenigmatarchaeota archaeon | reverse complement strand
GATTTTTCATCCTCGTTAGAATCACACCTTCAGTTGCCGCAGAACGGCTCCCCACAATCATCGTGGCAACTCTCTTTGGTTTCTTCTCCATTACATTTACCATCACCGCAGTAAGGCTCACCACCCCTGCAGTCGCCTGGGCAGTTTGTTTTTTCACCCGGGTCACAGATGTTATTCCCGCAGGTATTGCAGTCGCCTGGGCAAGTGGATTCCTCACCCGGGTCACAGAAGTTATTCCCGCAGATGCCACAGTCTCCTGGACACGATGTTTTCTCTCCATCATCACAGACATTGTCGCCACATTTGTTCGGGCAGTCCTGCAGGCAATTCTCACCTGGATCACAGACATTGTCGCCGCAAATCATGGCTTTGCAGTCTGTTGGGCAATTCTCCTTGGTTTCCCCTGAGTCGCAGAGATTGTCCCCGCAAACAGTTGTAGGCTCGCCACAATCCTTTGGACAGGTGTTTGCAGTTTCTTCACCATTACATTTACCATCACCGCAGTAATCCGGATCCCCACAATCTATTGGACAGGATTCCTTTGTCTCACCTGAGTCGCAGAGATTGTCACCACAGAATGCCTTTTTTTGGTGGTCCTTGCAGTCTGGAGGGCAGGATGAACAAACCCCATTGGAGCAGGTGTTAGAACAGGAAGCCACAAAATCATCAGGGCATGTGAGTTTTGAATCTTCACAAGTAATTGTTGCACAAGGGTCTGGGCAGTCTTGAGGGCAGGAATTATGACCCTCATTAGCATCGCAGACATTGTCGCCGCAATGAGCAACCAGTTGGTGGCCTTCGCAACTCGGGACACAGGAACCGCATTTACCTTCAGAACAGGTGTTAGGACAGGAAGCCACGTACTTGTCAGGGCAGGTTAGTTTTGAATCTTCACAAGTAATTGTTGCACATGGGTCTGGGCAAGCCCCGCAATCTGCAGGGCATGAAGAGCAGGTTTCACCTGGGTCACAGACATTGTCACCACAGGTCTCAGCCGCCACTGAAGCAAGGGATGCAATCCCCCCAATAAGAATAACAACCAGCAAGAGAGCGATCCTCATAAAATAATATATTATTTCCACTCCTTATAAACTCAAAAAACAACCCATTTTCATGAACAGTACTGAAATCACAAGTTATTATTCACGAAAGGGCATACAGCAATCACTTCTCCAGGCTGCAAAAGGGAGAGAAGTCGCAGGTGCCTTCAAGAATGGAAGCTTTGGATCAAGGCCAGGAACATTAATTTATCCCCAGGACATCATCTCCCAGGTTCGCTCTGGTATTGTTGAATTTCATTCCTCCCTGGAACTCTGGGAAAATCCAATGACGCTCCAGAAAAGAAAGGGCTTTGACCTAATACTTGACTTGGACTGCAAGAAAATGGAGCATGGAAAAATTGCTGCAATTGTGCTCGGGTGGGCCTTGGAAAAGCACAACATCAAAAGGTATTCAATAAAGTTCTCAGGAAACACAGGCTTCCATGTCGGGATTCCCTGGAAATCCCTGCCAAATGAGATCGGTTTCAAGCCCACCGCCTCGCTCTTCCCTGATGCAGCAAGAAAGGTTGGCCTGTATCTAAAAGAGTTCATGAAGGAACGCCTGGAAAAAAAGCTGCTGAAAGACCATTCCCCAGAAACATTGGCAGAGCAAACAGAAAAACCATTGGAAAAACTGCTCACAAAGGATGGAATCAACCCGTTCCAGGTAGTGGATATTGACCCTGTCCTGATTTCGCCGCGACACCTCCTCAGGATGCCATATTCCCTGAATAGGAAAGCCTTTCTAGTATCCATCCCGTTCCAAGACAAAGAGACCCTGGAAAATTTTGAGAAAAGCCACGCAACCCCTGAAAAAGTAAGGTCCGGAATACGCTTCCCAATTGAAGGAAAGGAAGGCGAAGCCTCACTCCTCGTTGCTGAGGCCCTGGATTGGCATTCCCGAAGGGAGGCCCCTACCAAGAAAGTGAAAAAATATACTGATTTCAAACAGAAAATCCCTGAAGCATCCTTCCCTCCTTGCATTAAATCCATCTTAATGGGCCTGGAGGACGGAAAAAGAAGGGCTGTCTTCCTGATGATAAATTTCCTGAAAGCAATGAAATGGAACTGGGACGAGATTGAAATGTCTCTAGGGGAATGGAACAAGAGGAACAAACCCCCACTAACCGAGCAAGCCTTAACAAGCCTTCTCCGCTATTACAGGGAAAAGAAAGGTTTCCCACCACCAAACTGTTATCAGGAGGGTTGGTATCTCTCGCTAGGGGTCTGCTCCCCTGACAATGTTTGCAAAAGCCGCGAGAACATCAAGAACCCAGTGAACTACGCATTCCGTCTGATGAAAAGGGGGAAGCAACGAAAGGCACCAGCGTTCAGGAAACCACGAAAGAAGGCAAAGCCTGCCCCCAAGGCAACGTGAATTTAAAACTAAAATCCAAGCCTTTCTTATGCTCACATACGAGAGCCTGAGGAAATTTGTGAATGATGAAAGAGCTAGCAAATCCCTTATCGACCTGCCAAAGGACTTTTTCCAGCAGGCCCAGGAATACCTCAAGGGAAAGGAATCCCTTAATGAAGTGTCATGGGAAACAGATTCTGCAAAGCGGCTCCTCCAAGACTTGTTGGAGCTTAGGGAAAAGAAACTCCTGATGGCAGCATTCTACAAAGTGCGCTCAGGCCTCCAGCCAGAAAACCTAACAGCAGAGGAAAATCAGTTCTTTGACCAGGTAGTGAAGGGGTTGGAAGCGTTCCGGAAGGCTCGCAGCCCTGCTACCAAAAACCCTGCCAGTGGTTTGGAAGCCACCCAGGACATCACTGCTTTTGTGGGACTGGACATGAAGACCTATGGCCCTTTCAAGAAAGGCGACTCCTTCCAGATCCCCGGAGAAGTGGCTTCCCTCCTCGTGAAAAAGGGGATTGCGAAAGCAAAACACTGAGCCCTTTAAAAACATGCTGCCATTATTAATCTTATGAAATTCCCAAAAACACTAAATACCCTTTGCAAGAAGTGCAGGAAACACACCCAGCACACAGTCAAGGCGGTAAAGCAGCGCGCACGAGGCTCTGCCCATCCAAATTCAAAAGCAAACCGCTCTAAGGACAGGTGGAAGCGTGGCTATGGAGGTCACGGAAAGTATTCAAAACCAGCAGTAAGCAAGAAACCAACCCAAAAGACAGACCTGCGCCTACAATGCAAAGAATGCAAAAAGATGCACACCAAAAAGGGATTCAGAGCAAAGAAATTTGAGCTAGTACAGTAAGAGGTTAACATGACAGGAGATTTTATTGTGGTGAAGTGCGGAAAATGCAAGAACGAGCAGATTGTTTTTGAAAAACCAGCATCCGAGGTTAAGTGCTTGGTCTGCTCTGAAAAACTTGTGATGCCAACCGGAGGGAAAGGGGAGATTAAAGGCAAGCGCATCGGAACCGCGAGGTGATTAAGTGAAACGAGGAGTCCCGGAAAGGGGGGAAGCAGTTGTCTGCAAGATAACAAAGCTTCACCCAAATTCTGCTTTTGCCCAGCTACTGGAATACGACAAAACAGGAATGATTCATGTTTCTGAGGTTGCTTCGCGCTGGGTCAGGGATATTAGGGAATTCCTCAAGGAGAACCAGTATGTTGTCTGCAGGGTGCTTGCTGTTGATGATCGCGGCATTTCCCTCTCAATTAAAAGGATTAGAAGAGAGGAGGGAAACAGAAAATTAACTGAGTTCAAGCGGGAAAAGAAAGCAGAAAACCTCCTAGAGCAAATTGCAAAGAAGCTCAAGAAAACAAGGGAACAGGCCTTTAAAGAGGCAGGCTTTATCATGCAGGAGGAATTTGGCTCTCTGGGCAAGGCCTTTGAGATGGCAGTGAAAGACCCCGCTTTATTAAAAAAGAAAGGAATCCCACCAGCATGGGTTTCCGCTCTTACAGAGGCTGCAAAGAAAAAGTTCGCAGAAAAAATCTACACCCTAAAGGGGGAGCTTGAGCTCATCTCCTACCAACCCCAGGGCGTTGACGCAATCAAGAAAATACTGCAATCTGCCCAGAAAAAGGGTTTCCAAATATCATATATAGCAGCACCCCGATACAGGATCACAGGAAAAAGCAAGGACATCAAACAACTGCGAGCATCTCTGGAAAGCGAGGGAGAAGCCGCAGTGGAAGCGATCCAGAAAGAAGGCGGCGAGGGAAAATTTGTTCTAAAGGAGTAAATTGCTTTTAAAGCAGAAATAAATTTAGTAAAGTATGGTTCTAGAAAACCTCGGCTCTGGACTGAAGCACGCCTTGAGGAAGGTTGCAGGCCTCGGGGTAGTGGACAAAGAGGCAGTGGAATCTATACTCAGGGATATCCAGCGCTCACTGCTTTCAGCAGACGTTGATGTTGCACTAGTCTCCGACCTCTCGAAGAACATCAAGAAAAAAGTCCTGGAAGGAGCTCCTGCAGGGATGAGTTTGAAAGAGTATTTTATTAAGGTTTTATATGAGGAAGCTGTTTCCTTCCTTGGCAAGGAAAAGGGCGAGGTCCCCCTCAAGAAGCAGAGAATCCTTGTTATTGGATTGTTCGGCTCAGGGAAGAGCACATCAATTGGGAAGATTGCAAAGTGGTTCAAAACACGCGGCCTGCCTGTAGGCTTGGTAGCATGCGATGTTCATAGACCAGCTGCAAAAGATCAGCTAAGGCAGCTCGGAGAAAAGGCCGGTGTTCCGGTATATGAGGACGGCGAGACTGCAGAGGATGTTGCAAAGAATGCCCTAAAAAAAGCAAAAGAGGATGTCCTGATTTTTGACTCTGCAGGTCGCGACGCCCTGGACGAAGAGCTTGCAAAGGAACTGAAGAACCTAGGAAAAATAATCCTCCCTGATGAGGTTCTGCTTGTATTACCTGCAGAAATTGGCCAAGCTGCAAGAAAACAGAGTGAGGAATTTGCAAAACTGGTTGGGATTACTGGGATTGTGATAACCAAGCTGGACGGAACCGCTAAAGGCGGTGGAGCTTTGGCAGCGGCCGCAGTTTCCGGAGCAAAGGTAAAGTTCATCGGAACCGGCGAGAAGTTAGGGGACTTGGAAGCATATGACCCCCAAAGGTTTGTTTCAAAGTTGATTGGTTATGGGGATATACAAGGCCTGCTAGAAAAGGCAAAGGAGGCTGGGGTAGAGAAAACAGCAAAAAAACTGCTGGAAGGGGAATTCACAATGGAAACATTCTATGAACAAATAGAGGGAATGCAGGGAATGGGCTCACTCACCAAGATGGTTGACATGATTCCTGGAATGGGAGGAAAACTTCCAAAAGGCGTCCTGGACATCCAGGAAGAGAAGATGAAAAAGTGGCCGTTCATTATCACGTCAATGACTCCTAAGGAGAAGAAAGAGCCCGAGCTAATAAAGACCTCCAGAATAAACAGGCTTGCAAAAGGCTCTGGAACATCCGAGACCGAGGTCAGGGAACTGCTAAAGCATTACAAACAAGCAAAAAAAGTGATGAAGTTAACCAAGGGCGGCAAGGGCCTGAAACGCGGCCCTCTTGCACAGATCGCAAAACAATTCGGTATGAAAATGTAACGGTGATTCAATGGCAAAATTTGAATGTCAATCCTGTGGATGGGTTGGAAAGCCTATATTCATGGAACCTGCTACTCGCCTATGTCCACAGTGCAGGGGCACAAACATAAAAAAGCTTAAAAAGGAAAAATAATTCATAGGCGCCGATGGTTTAATGGTAGTGCTTGCAAAACAAGCGCTAAAAATAGGGCCTTGCCAAGGCTCAGATCCGGGTTCGATCCCCGGTCGGCGCATCACTATATTTCTCAGCCCCCGCATTCCTCACAGGGTTTGTCCAGGCTTTCGGATTGGCAGTTAATATTATTAGGTCCGCAGTTACATTCCCCTGCTACACATTCCGGAGAGCCGCACTCTGCCTCTGTAAACGGTGTGAGGTAGCAGCTACCGGAAACAGGGTCACATGTCCCATAAACAACAATATTGTAAAGCCCGTTTGCAGTGAAGATCAAGCTGATAAAAAGCAAAACAGTGAATGCCCAAGATATCACCTGGAAATATTTGTTAGTAAACCTTGCCAGCCTTATAGACCTTGCGGAAAGCTTCGCCACAATCTTCATTCTCACCTTCCGGTCAAACGCCATCTCACAGGATCGGAGAGTAAGCCTTCTGGCAACACAACTAAACGCTATCTTCGCAAAATGTCTGTACTTGGCAGAAAATATTCCAAGTATTGAAAATGTAATCAGCGAAAGTATGCAAATCATCCCATCACTTCCTGGCAGCCCGCCTTTTCCATTGTAGGGTATTGGAAGAATTCCATATATATACCTTTCACAGCTCGCACAGGAAAAATCTTTTAAAGTAGTGATACAAAAATATTCATAGTTGCTACAGGTATTGTTATGGCTCGACCCCCAATTCCCCCTGCACCAAAAAAGCACTTCCCAGAACCACCACCACATATTGATATAATACCGAGGCCCTCTGCTGAACCTCCAAGACCCCCCATTGAAATGCCTGCTGGGAAAAGCCCCCCACTCTTTATCAAGATAGATAAATACAGGGACGTTGTTAATTCATTGTACAAACTAAAGAGCTATTCACTCGGTCTTCGCGATGCATTGGACGCATTGGCTGATATTGAAAAAGAACTGCAGAAAGGCCTTTCAATCACCCACCAGGCGTTAGACAATTTCAACACAACTATAGCATCACTGGACTCAAAAATAACGCGAATAAGCCCGCAGGAAGTTAACAGCAGCCCGGTGGAAGATGAAATGGAAGACTACGTAAAAGAGCTCCATGACCAAATGGAGCGGATACGCCAAGAGCTAAAAAGTGTCTCATTCTAAAGGGCCCTATCACAGGCTTCGAATTAATAAACAGCACATCCAAGATATTACTATTGCGGGGGTACCCAAGCGGTCAACGGGGCAGGACTCAAGCGCATTGAGTAAGGATTCCGAATGGAAAATGACTGGGTCATCCTGTGGCTTAGTGCCTTCGGGGGTTCGAAAGCATCTTTTTAGAAAAAAAGCTGCACCAAAAAACGGAAATCCTCCCCCCCGCATTTATAAATATTCGAGTGAATAGAGATACCATTATGAAAACCAGAGACAAGAACCCTGCTCTCAAGGGACTGATAAACAGCCTGGGAAAAGGCAGCCGAAAGGCTCCACTATGGAAGGCCTCTGCCCGAGGACTTAACAGACCCCGTAGAAAGAGCTTTGAGGTGAACCTATTTGATATTGAACGATTTGCGACTTCTAAGGAAACCATACTGGTTCCAGGTAATGTACTAGGATCAGGCGAGTTGACAAAGCCTCTAAGTATTGCTGCTTCCCGTTTCTCAAAAACAGCCCAGGAGAAAATAGAGAAAGCCGGCGGAAAGGCCCTTACAATCCAAGAGCTGATGGAGAAGAACCCAAAGGGGCAGGGAATAAAGGTGATGGGATGAACAGAGAAGAGATTGTAATTGACGCTGCAAATGTTGTTGCTGGAAGGGCAGCAAGCACTGCAGCCAAAGAGCTGTTGAAGGGCAAGAAAGTGTACATGGTAAACGCAGAGAAAGCCATGGTAAACGGAGACCCCAAATACACGATAGTACATTACAAGGAAAAACTGGCCAGAGGAGATCCCTACAAAGGACCATTCTACCCAAAGGTGCCTGACCGCATACTGAAAAGAATGGTACGAGGCATGCTCCCATACAAGAAGCCAATGGGAAAAAATGCTTTTAAGAGGTTGCGTGTCTACTCCGCTGTTCCGGAGGAGTTGCAGGGAAAGGAATTCAAAACAGTCCCCGGTAAGGTTGGGAAAAAGTCAATATCCCTAAAGGAGCTGTCGCAAAGGCTGAAGTGGTTATCATGAAGAAGAAAAAGCCAGTAAAAGAGGAAAAGAAACTCATTACCACAGGCAAGAGAAAGCGCGCAGTTGCCAGGGCATGCTTCACTAAAGGAAAAGGTGCAGTCAAAATCAACAAAATCCCCCTAGAGAAAGTAGGGAATGAAATGGCAAGGATGAAGATGCAAGAGCCCCTTACCATAGCAGGGGACTGCTGGAAATCCTTCTCCATAAGTGTGACTGTCAAGGGCGGTGGCCAAATGGGCCAGGCCGACGCAGCTAGGCAGGCAATCAGCCGCGGTCTGGTGGAGCTGTTCCCTGAAACCAAAGAAATGTTCCTCAAATATGACCGATTCCTTCTGGCATATGACCCAAGGAGAACAGAAACACATAAGCCACCACACTCATCCTGGGGCGCAAGGAGAATGAAGCAAAAATCAAAGAGATGATCATATTTCGGTTTTTTCTGGGAAAAACAGCAGGGAAGCGCTTATAAATACTCGAGGTAAAATTGTTTACTAGGTGTACACATGGAATTTGCCCGCGTGAAACTGGTTGGAAGGAACTATGAGGAATTGTTAGAAATATGTCGGCAGATTGAGGAGATTGCAAAGAAGTATGGGGTCTCCTTCCGCGGACCAATACCACTTCCAACAAAGAAACTCAAAGTGAGGACATTGAAAACCCCATGCGGTGATGGTACAGGCCACGGCAACGCAACCTGGGACCGCTGGGAGATGCGAATCCACCGCAGGGTCATGGACATTGGAGCTAATGAACGAGCCCTCCGTCAGGTTGTAAGAATACAAATCCCCGAAGGGGTTAAGATAGATATTGAACTAAAGGAAAAATACGAGAACAAATAAGAAACTTCCTACCCACTTATTTTTATGGTTGATGATTTTAGACCCTCATATGCTAATAAGGCTGTCTGTTTTTATTGCAGTAAGGTTGCGATAGGGTCCGTTGGGCATGATTGGATCTATGGTTGTGGTAATAGAGAAACTGATGGGTATCACGTTCCCCTACGCGTATTTGATTATAAAGGAGCCATGAATTCATTTAAAGGATGTGAAGACTTCTCCCCTTCAGGGCTTCCAGCGCATCCTGATGTTCATCCTATTCTCAAAGAGGCAAATTCAAAAGCTGGTGATGTTCCAGTAGACGAAAACGCTACAGAAACAGCATGGGAATTTGGAGCTAAAATGGAGATGTTCCCCCATGTTACATACAGAAGGAAACCTGGCGAGTAATTATTTTTCTTGGAGAACCTTTTCCATTTCAACCCCAATCTCATTCATCTTGCCAGCAACTGAAAGTATTTCCTGCTGAAGTTTTGAACCCATGACCTCTAGCTCTTTTTTCTTGGTCTCCATAATACCCAATGCCTCTGCGGGAGATTTCTCTGTCATAATCCCTGCCCCAGCATCAACCAGAACATCACCTTTCTGAGCACTTCCCCTTGCATATACACCGCTTCCAATAGGAATTAAAAGCTCATTACCCTTCTCCACCTTATCAACATCCTCCAATGCAATCCTAGAAGCCTCTATCTCAGTAAACCTTGCCTGCAGCATTGTTGCCTGCTTCTGCAGTTCCTCAAGCTGTCTCTGTAGCAGCTGGTAAAGCATCAGCTTCTGTTGGAGCTCCTGCTCCTTATTTTCTTTATCACTGACTTTTGTCATGACCAGAATTGGATTGTTCTTATAAAAGCTTTAGGTTCCCTGTTATCCTGTCTATCTCTTTTTCAGGCGCAGGCCCTATCCCCACTGCAGTGACCTCCCCCCGACGGAGCTGAGTCAGCCCGGCATCCCTCACCATAGCAACAGGAAGCTTCTTGGCCCTACTAAAAACTTCAAAAAGTTCCTTCCTCCCAGAAACCTTCACCACAACCTTCTTCCCCCCAGTCCGTTCCCAAGCCCTCCTGACGTAAGCAGACGCTTTCTTGTAAGCAAGCAACGATGCATGCGAACCCTGCGCAACCATTTTCCCACGTCCCATCCCCAGGTCTGCCCTCAGAACAATCACTTGCTTGTACATGACTAAAAATATATTGGTTACTCAAGTTAAAATGTGCAAATAACAATCACCTAAACGCTTCTCAGCTCAGATGCCCTGACATTGTCCTGGGCCCCTGGGCATTCAAGCGATTGAATGGTAAACTCATTTGACGCTGAAAGGTCAACGTCCTTGATAGTAAGTTGCCCAATATCATTGGCCTTGATTTCCATTGTTTTATTAACCTTGGTAACTGTCTCATTCTTGTGTGTATGGAGAACATTAAATGTCAGGTCCACATCCCCGAAGTTCTGTATACTTAGCGTCACCTGGCTGAGGCCTGTGGATTCATCAGTTGTTTCAGCGCCCCTGAGTATCAATGCCCTCGCCCCAGTGCAAAACTGGACCTGAGCTCTTTGCTCCTGGGCAAACTGAGTGACCAACCCGCCGAGAATACCCGCTACAAGAAGTGTGAATGCTATCAACATAACCACAGCCACTAGGGGTGAAAGACCCTTCATTCTCATAGCATTAATTAGTTTGTTCCCATGACTTATAAATCTAGTAAACAGTTACAGACGTGGCACTGGCTGAAACAGAGTCGCAGGCGTTGTTTGTCACCTTGAGAACCTCAATTGTCTTGACCAGAATATCATATAAATTGTCGGGGTCTGCGAGATTCAATGTAACAAGTGCAGATTGCTCTCTCATCAACGGAGATGCCGAGGTCACTTGATTGGTTATAAGGGAACTGCTCGAGTTGAAAGTGATTATGCTTGTGATGTTGTCAAGTATGAAGCCAAAGCCATGCAGGCCCTCGTCGCCCTTGTTCGTCACTTTGACAAGAAGCCTCCCCATCCCGGAGTAATTAAACTTAGCACTATCCACAACATAGTTTGTCTTTATTGCGCAACTAATAGAAGCGGAACTTGTCTGGTCTTGGACCCACTTAGTTGCAAATGTTGTCACAAACACCCCTATGGAGATTGCAACAGCAATCATCAGAACAACTGCAATAACATCTGAGATCCCCTTTTTTGATTCCATGGTCCTCTCTTGATTAATTAGTTCGGGATTTTATATAAACCTGATTTTAGCAGGCAGTTCATATAAATCTGATTTCCATCTGCGATGTAATAGAGAAGATAGTGTAGCCAATTGAAATCAGCAGCACCGAGTGCTTGACCCCACCCATCACCGAGCCCTCAGACAACTTCCCTGTCACCAAGCCTGCAAAGAACCCCTGCACAATTATGAAATTCACAAAGCTTTGGGCAAACACTTCCTGCAGCGGGACAATGGCGGCACCGGAAATACCTGAAAGTGTTTGCGGTATGAGTGTGGGAATGAGGAACACCTGCAGTATGATTAGAATTAGGATGAACACAAAGAATATTATATAAGAAGTGATAATCTGTGAATGGACAGAGGAGGCGCGCTCCTTCTTGAGCTTGTCAATTGTGCTGAGTGATTCCCCAATAGAATGGAGTGTATCAGCTATTTTCCCCCCGACTTTGTATGTCTGGGTTATAGTTTCTACTGACCTGCGTACATTGGATGAGTTGGTTTTTTTCGCAAAGATCGAAAGGGCTTTCTGGAAAGGGATACCCCAATCCACCTGAGAAGCCAGGTATTTCACCGGCTCGTTCAAGGCCCTATAATCCCTCTTTGATATATGCTCCAATGCTAGTGGGAGTGTCATCCCAGAATTAATTGCCTCAGTCAAGTCTGCAATAAAGACCAGGAACTGATCCTCCATCACCCTCTTCTTCCTGTATTTGGAGTAAAACATCATCAGGGAAGGCACAACAGCTATAAGCCCCCCCACAAGGTTGAGCAATGGGAATACAATAGGAACCTCAGAAAGAGTTGCAATGTTAAACCCTATGATTGAAAGCCCCACAACCACAAAAAAGAGCTCCAAAAAGTGCGCGAACATGATTAATATAGGGTTCACCGCAATAAAAAACTCATTTATTCTTGAGGCGCGGCATTCTTATCAGAACATTACACTTGCCGCAGCGAATAGTAAATGGCCTCTTGAAAGCCTGGCTGACCTTACCATCATGACCACACTCTGGACAATGGTAATCACCTTCAGCCTGCGTGGAACCAACCTTTACCATAACACGCATTCTCCCTGATTCCTTCCCTGCCTTATTAACTAAGGTCCTATTGGTCACATAGCTGAATTGTCTCATGGTTCACCTAGCTGATTTTCAGAATGATGTCTTATAAAGCTAACCGAAAACCTTAAATACTTCTTTCTTGAGTGCGATTTTCATGAAGTCCTTTGCTGCAAGTGTTTCAGGGAAAACCTTTTGGGCAGCCTTCACAAGAGGGGAAACATCCTGGTAACGGCGGGAGAAGTGTGTAAGAACCAGCTTCTTCACCTGGGCTCTTTTTGCAAGTTCTGCCGCTTCCGCAGCTCCCGCGTGCATGATTGTTTCATCTTGCGACTCAAAAGTAGAATCATGGATCAGCAAGTCAGCCCCCCTGGAGAACATCTCAAGACTTCTGCAAGTCCTTGTATCACCTGTGTAAACAACCTTAAGCCCCTTTTTAACAGAAGCAACCTGCTCAAGTTTAATCTCCTTTCCCTTAAACACCACAGAACCCTTCTCCTTTAGTTTGCCTACTAAACGCCCTTGACTCAACCCATATTTAGCAGCTTTCTTGATGTCCACATTCACTTTATCCCTCTCCTTGAAACAGAAAGCCACTGCCGGAACCGAGTGCTTGGCAGGAGCAGAAAGAACCTCAAAATCCTTTGTTCTGTAAAGGCTCGTAGGCTCCTCGCCCTCAAAAGGGCAATCCACCGGTATGACACGAAAGCGCGGAGCCCAATAACCCATCTCCAGTATGTTCTCAACAAAGCGCTCAGCCTCTGGTGCATAAATGCGGAGGGCCCTCCTCCTCTTCTCAAGGTTCATTGTCTGAATCAACCCTATTAGACCGGCCCAATGATCTGCATGCCAATGTGTAATAAAGATGCGGTCAATCTTCATGAAGCTAAGCTTTGATTTCATCAACTGACTCTGCGTACCCTCCCCACAGTCAAAGAGAAAAGGCTCCCCTGTCTCCCCAGAGTACTGCATCCAGATAGCTGCAAGATTCCTAGCCCTCGAGGGGACAGAGCTTCCTGTCCCTAAAAACACTATTTCAAACATGTTTGATTATTAGGGTTTCCCTTAAAAAACAAGTTCCCGCTTCTTTAGCCACGTTCTCTTTTCTTTTCTGGAATTCCAAGGCTCTGGATCTGAATTACCAAACAGCGACTGGACTGAAATCTCTTTACCATAGCTGTTCAGTCTAGGCTCCAGATAATTCCTAAAATCATGAATGTCAAACTGGTCCAACAGTTTGTAATGTCGTAGGGCCCGCAGAGCGAATGTCCAGGCCCCCCGCTCAGATAGTATCCTGTGGGCCTGTCCCCCCAAGGCATTGCAATAAAAATCAACAGTCCCAATGAGCTGCTTAGTTAGTGTTACAGAAAGTGATGACTCTCTCGACTGACTATCAACATCCCCTGAGAAAAACACTGACCGCTCCAATAAATCTTTTATATTCGCCCCAGAATTAACATGTTCACAAAGCAGAGAGTGTAGAATCCCATAAACCTTGGTGTGCCCTATCTCATGTAATGCCCCTAAAATATACATCTCATCTCCCAGTTTAGGTATGTCAAGTTGCACCTCTGGTGCAGGAAGTGCCTTTCCTTCTTCAACCAAGCTTACATAAAAACCACTGTCCACTGGAACAAGTACCCATCCTGGTTCAACTAACTCATTGAACCTGATCATCCTCCCATTAGACTGGTAATCAAAAACATAACCATCCCCATTCCGACTGTAGGAAAGATTGTTCCCGCTATAATTAATAACACCTTCATCATGCCGACGAATGGTCGGTATTAAATCAGCGTTTAGCCCTTCTATCATAACTTGATTACCCTAATTGATCTCTCATGCGAACCGCAAGGGAGCGCTCTTGAAGAAGGCTCGTAACCTCGCTGTGGACAAACGTCCCAACCACGCGGATTCCCATCCCTGCCTCCAGGGAACCCAGCTCCTTCTCCAGCCTACATAAAATATCTATCATACAACCATACCCATTTACTAAAAATTAAAAACAGCCCTTATAAGATTATCTCCAGCTTCTTCCCATATCGAAGTTCCTTGATATGGTGGGCCTGCTTGAGATCCTCCCCAACGCAGCGGAAGCCCTCGGGAATGGTTACCTGCTGGATATCAGCCTTGAGCGAAAGTCCGCGATCTTTCTTGGCCTTCCATATCCTGCTATTGATGTCCAACAGCTCTGCTGTAGGTATCCCCGTCTTATAGGACTGTTCTACAGGGAATTTCTCAGAATGGATGTCCCTGCCCCAGATATCCATGTAAATCCTGTATGCAATAAAAGGTAGGACAGGAGCCAGTAGCTTTAACATAGTCTCCAGTACACCGTAAAGAGTTTCAAGGGCAGCATCCTGCTCTCCCCTGCTGAAAGTTCTCTCCTGGTTGTATGCCCTACTCTTTACCATCTCAATATAATGCGAAGCAAACGTCTCCCAGAGAAAATGCTTTATTTTCGTGACCGGGGTGTGGAAATCATATTTCTCATATTTTTCCCTGGCAAGTTTAACAAGTGTGTTTGCTTCCTTAAGGATCCACTTGTCCGTTTCTGTGGGTTTCATCTTTCCAGGGGTTTTTGGCTTTGGGAACATGCTTATGAACCTTGAGATATTCCAGAGTTTGGTAAGGAATTTTCCCTCCCCCTCAATTCTTTCATCAGAGCAGCGGAAGTCTGTCCTTGTTAAGTCCCCCTCAACCACAGTCCAGAGTCTGAACATCTCAGCGCCAAACTTGTCCAGAATCTCTTTGGGGTCAATGACATTACCCTTGGACTTGGACATCTTCTTTCCTTTTTCATCAACAACATGATAATTCACCCAATGATCCTTGAAGATGCATTTTCCTGTCAAAAGGTAGCATTTAAGAATGGTATAATATCCCCAATTCCTTATTATTTCTTTTCCTGATGGTCTAAGTGTGCATGGAAATGCACTTCTGAAGAATTTATCGTCCCTTGACCATTTCAGTATGTAAAGTGGTGAAATGGAGGAGTCAAACCACGTATCAAACACCCTTTCCTCCCCCCGGAATTCTGTTCCCCCACATTTTGAACACTTCTTAACAGGTGGCTTCTCCTTCCATGGTCTGTAATACCCCCCCTTCGGGGGAAGGACTGGACTGCTGCATTTTTTGCAGTACCAGAGCGGAATCTCAGTTGCGTAATACCTCCGGCGGGAAATCGGCCAGTCAATGCTTACAGAATCAATCCAATCCAGCAAAATCTGCCTGCTTTGTGGGGAAAAGAAATTAATCTTCTTGGCAAACTCCCTCATCTTTGGCTTGAACTTAATTTGCTTCAGGTAAAATTCAGGCATCGCTATAAACTCTATCGGATCCTTGCTCCGCTCACAAATTGGGGTCCTGTGCGTGGTCTTGATCTGCTTGACCAAGAGTTTCTTCTCCTCCAAAATCTTCAGCACCTTTTTTCTTGCTTCATTTACATTCAAACCTTTCAAGAGACCAGCATACTCATTCATTGTTCCGTCCTTGTTTATTGCAATAACTGGCTCAAGCTTCATCTCCCTGAAAAACCTGATGTCAGAAAGGTCTCCTGCAGAACACATCATCACAAGGCCTGTACCTTTTTCAATATCAGCCATGGGATGGGCATTGATTGGAACCTCTTTCCCGAAAACAGGAGTTATAGCAGTCTTCCCCTTGAGGTGCGAATACCTCTTATCTTCTGGATTGAATATGACCATACCACAAGTACATATCAACTCAGGTCTTG
>JADHYO010000001.1 GCA_016782405.1 Candidatus Aenigmatarchaeota archaeon | reverse complement strand
TGCAAGAATGGAGGTTAGGGTATGGTTGTGAGAAAGAGGCAGATGTCCGGCCAGTTTTATTCAATTATTGCGGTTCTCATTGCAATCCCTGTCCTGCTGTTTGTCACAGGAACCCTTGTCAGCATCCAGGACACAGAAACTGGAGTCAGGGAGAAGCTCGTTGCTGACCAGCTCCACTTGATTGAGAAAAGTGTTGAAGATGATTTTCATAAAGGATTTGAAATCTCTGCGAAAAGGGCCTTGCTAGCACTTACAGATTTTGCTGTCACTGACGGGAGATTTATCACAATAGAGAATCACAACAAAAGCGCTGGTGAACTTTACACTGAACTGCTCTACAACGGAACACTTTTCGGGGAGGAAAGCTATCTCATGATAAACAACACGTTGTATGACTGGAAATCAAAAATCATTAATGCCACAGGTGGGTTTGAGGTGGATTTCAATTTCACCAACATCGTGGCAACATACGATGACATTTATTTTGGAGGAACATACGGGCTGAACATTACAGTAAAGAACCGCTTCGGAACATCGCGCATTGAGAAGATTGATGAGAGAAAGGAATTTTCATTTTCTGTCCTGGGTTTCGAGGACCCGCTGTTTGCGGTTGAGACAAGCGGGTTGGTTAGAAGGCAATACGAGCTGTATCCCTACAGCTTTTATGCGCAGCAATTGCCTGGTTCACTGGCAACATGCAACGCAATAGGGAATGTCAGCTTTGATGCGGATGACCCTGACAAAGCCCAAAAGATATTGGTTGTGGATGATATTACTGGGCATAGCGGCTGGGAATGTGTGGTTGGTAACACCGGCACACCTGCACAGTCCTGCTATGTGACTGGTGTACCTTTACCAGTTACCCTTATAAACCAGACAATCCAGAGCCTTGGGGACTACCCAACACTTTACGTGGACAACAACACAAATTCAGTGTGGTCGCTTCCAATCAGGAGGGGGCTTGAGGATGGGCATTACTTTGGAGGGGATGCGGGAGTGTTATTGTTCGGGCCAAATTTATTGGAAAGGTTGCAGGGAATGTACAACTTTTCTACCAACCCGCAGTTCATAACATTCATCAATGCCCAGGAGTTCCAGGAAGCAGGGATTGAAATAACTAGTGATAGAACCCATGTTTGCTGGGCTTATTTCTTGCCGCTTGAATACCAGGGATATGAAGTGAGGGGAATGCCTGAGTGGTTCAGGATAGACACAAGCTCGGCAGCAGCTTTCGGCCTGTCCCAGCTGATGGAAGACTGAAATTTCTTTTAAATCAGGAAAGTGATAATATAATATGGCTGTCAGAGGGAGGAAGAAGCCTAGGTTTTCTAGGAAGAAGGTTTTCAAGAAGGCAAAACCCAAAAGGAAGTTTTTCTCAAGGAAAAGGAGTTTTGCACCAAAAAAGAAAAAAGCTCCAAGGAAAAGACCTTCATTGCGCCTCAGAAAGAAGCCTAAAGAATTGAAAGCCAGACAGGAAGGAAAGGAAATAAAAAAATATCATAGCGAACTGAAAACATTTCTTAAAGGCATGAAGAAGCGCGAGGCGCCCAGGGAAACCTCCAAGTTGATGAAGATAATACCAAAGAAAGCCAAGCGCATTAAAACAGCTGTCCAGGCAAAGGCCAAAGCAGCCATCAAACCGTCCCAGGTTAAAAGAGCAACCCCCACTGACCTTGGGAAAAGTATTGAAACCAACACTGACCGCCTTTACAATATGATTAACGCAAAAGGAAGAGTTTCATTCAAAGAGATCAGCCAGATATTCAAGGTCGATGAGGATGTGGTGGAGGAATGGGCAGAAATCCTGGAAGAACACAAACTCGTAAAGGTTCATTACCCAACCTTTGGGAAGGCTGTGATGTACAAGTATGATTTAGAGAAAAGTAAAAAAGCCAATACAAAAGGCGGAAAGGTTGATACAAAAGAGAGTAAATTCAGTGAAAAAGAGAAGGTGGTTAATAAAAGAAGTGGTCTAAAAAAGAAGTGGCTTTTTGTGGGGTGCGCAGCTGCTGTCCTTGTGATAGTACTTCTGTTGAAGGGACCTGGAACAGTTGTGCCGAATTTCACTACACTACTTGGGGAGACCGGCGCTGGCATGATGCCGATGATTCTGCTCATTATAATTGTACTTGTCTTGCTTTTCGCTGTAGTTAGGAACATAAAAAAAGGTAGGAAGGGGAGAATCAAAGTTGCTAAAAAGAAGGTGAAGAAGCGTGGAAGGAAATAGTTACGATTTGACCGTGGACGGGGTGAAGGCCCGGGTTAACATAGGAAAGGACCCGACAGAGTTTGTCCCGATTTACAAGATGGATTATCCCCAACTGAAGGTTGCCACAAGGGCTTTGCTGGATTCGATAAGGGAGAAGCTCATTGCAGAGCTTGAAATAACGCCCACAAAGATCCTGGACTCATCAGGGATTATATCCCTTAAGAAGAGTTTCAAGGAAAAGTCCCTGAAGCTTCTTGACAAGCACCTCCCCAAGCTACCAAGTGAAAAAAGGGACAGCCTGGCAGGAATACTTCTGCACAACTCGCTTGGACTCGGGCCATTGGAAATGATTCTCCATGACCAGAATATTGAGGAGGTTGTCATCAACAATTCCAAGGAGCCTGTCTGGGTGTATCACAGGAAAATGAGCTGGCTGAAAACAAATGTCAATCTCTCCTCAGAAACAGAAATTTACAATTTTGCAGCAATGATTGGACGTAGGGTTGGGACCCAGATCACTTACCTCAACCCCTTAATGGATGCTTACCTTGTCACTGGAGACCGTTCCAATGCCACATTGTTTCCAATAAGCTCTAAAGGTAACACACTGACAATCCGGAAGTTCGCCAGGAGGCCATGGACAATAACTGACTTCATAGAGGCGAACACACTTTCCCCAGATATTGCTGCTTTCCTCTGGCTGGCAATTCAGTATGAGATGAATGTTCTTATCGCAGGTGGAACAGCGAGCGGGAAGACCTCGCTTTTGAACGTGCTCTCATGTTTCATTCCACCGAATCACAGGATCATTTCAATCGAGGATACTCGCGAGATTCAGATTCCGGATTTCATGCACTGGGTACCGCTAACAACAAGACCACCTAACTCAGAGGGTAAGGGTGAGGTCACAATGCTGGAGCTGCTGGTGAACTCCCTGAGGATGAGGCCTGACCGCGTCCTTGTCGGAGAGATAAGGAGAAGCAAGGAAGCAGAGGTCCTTTTCGAGGCTGTCCACACTGGGCACTCCGTCTACGCCACACTGCACGCTAACACAGCAGAGGAGACTGTTAGACGGCTTATTAACCCCCCGATTAACATTCCCTCCACACTTTTAGCTTCCCTGCATTTGATAGCAGTCATGCACCGCGACAGGAGGAGGGAAATCCGCAGGTTAATCCAACTGTCAGAGGTGGTAAGCACAGATATAAGGAACCATATTGAGTTGAATGATATCTTCGGATGGACACCGTCCAAGGATACATTCCTTCGGATGGAGGCATCTTCAAGGGTTATGGAGGAGATAAAAACATATACAGGCATGGCGCCCAAGGAAATAGACAGAGACCTGAATGAGAAGGAAAGAATTCTAAAGTGGCTGGTGAAAAAGCAGGTAAAGGACATACAAAAAGTGGGAGAGATTATCTCGACCTATTACACAAACCCGGAGAAGATACTGAAAAGGGTTAAGGGTTGATATGAAAAGGATTCCATTCATACCCCTCGGAATGGTGAGGGCAAAGCGAGTCTCCCACCGCTTCCTAGGGTTCGGGGAAACAATGAGCAAGATGTTCCCCTCCATGGAATTTCATCTTCACCAGAGTGGGCTTGACTTTGATTCCAGAGAGTGGCTTGGCTTAGCTTTCTTTGTCTCACTTATTTACTTTATTCTCCTCCTTCCACTAACTTCTGCTGTTATCTACACCATCAGGCCGATTTTACAGTTTGCCTTTGGTATTGGTTTTGCTGTCAGTGCGGGGATCGCGGTTTCTATTCTCTTTTATTTTTCAATGTACCCCCGCCTTATGGTAAAGAGGAAGGTCAAGGACATTGAGGGTCAAATCCCACATGTGCTAAACCACCTTTTGGTAGAAGTGCGTTCAGGGGTGACTATGTTCAATGCAATGAGCGCCATTGCTTACGGCGGTTACGGGAGGCTTTCCAAAGAGTTTGGTAAAGCTGTGACTGACATTAACACAGGGATGTCTGAGATCGACGCCCTAGAAAAGATTACAGCAAAAACTCCTTCTCTATTCTTCCGGCGGGTGATATGGCAGATGGTGAATGCAATGAGATCCGGGGCTGACATTGGTGATATACTCAAAGAGATTGTTGACAACATCACTGCAGATCAGAAGACTGCCCTAAAGAAGTATGGCTCAGAGCTGAACCCACTCTCCCTCTTCTACATGATGCTGGTTATTATATTCCCCACGCTGGGGATTGTCTTTTCCCTGGTGATGTTCTCATTTATTGGTGTTGAGTTCAGTATAGAGCTCCTACTTGTTGGGATGCTTGCCCTGATTTCAGTGGTGCAAGTGATGTTTGTGGGGCTGATAAAAAACAAGAGGCCGGTGGGAATATGATATACAGAGCAATGCCTGAGCGGTACAAGAGAAAGGTTAAGGAAATGTTAGAGAATGCAGGTAGCAAGAAAAGCCCGAAGGGCTTCACCAATGCATCCTTTATTATTTCCATACTCCTTGGGCTTGTTATTGGTTTTTTCACTGGTGAATTGTTTTTGTTGGTTTTTGTCCTAGTATTTGCAGGTATTTTCAGTCTGCTCCACGGACTTGTCTTTCTTGCAATAGAACGTAGAGCACACTTTGCAGAAAGCATTTTACCTGATGCACTGCAGCTAATGGCTGCTAATTCCAGGGCAGGCCACATCCCAAGCAGAGCCCTCATGCTGTCAGCCAGGAAAGAGTTTGGTCCACTTTCTGATGCCATCAAAAAGGCTGGGAAGGAGATGATAACAGGCAAGAGCCTGGAGGAGAGTTTCATGATTATCCCCCGCTACATAAGATCCAATATCCTGAAGCGTTCCATGCAGCTGATAATATCAGGAACCCGTTCCGGTGGTCAGTTCGCAGAGCTACTTGAGCAGAACGCAGAGGACATCAGGAGGAAACAGGGAATAACCAAGGAAGTCCGTGCGAACGTGACAATGTATGTTATTTTCATTGGGTTTGCCGGCTGTGTTGGTGCGCCAGTCCTTTACGCACTCTCCACATTCCTAACTGTCACTATCAGCAAGCTGGGCTCTGCAGCCACATTCACAGAAGAAGCCAGCAGCCAGGTTTCGTTCCTCCAGTTCTCAGGAATCGCCGTCAGCCCAGAGTTTCTGTTCTTCTTCAGCCTTGCTGCAGTGTTAATCACCACATTCTTCGGCGGGATAATAATAGGTTCAATTGCCTCTGGGAGTGAAAAAGCAGGAGCAAAGTATGTGCCAATATTCATGATAGTGGGCCTTCTTGTATTCTTCGCAGCGCAGGCTTTCATCCAGACGAGCTTTGGGTCACTTATTCCGTAGCGAAGCAGTTAACACTGTTATATTTTTAAAAATACCATCTTCCCATACCGATTCCAAAAAAAATCTTTCCCTGATTTTAAGTAAAAATGTTTAAATAGGGCCACCACCAATATAATCAATATGAAAACATTTGCCCGAAACAAAAAGGGACAAGCAGCCATGGAATATCTAATGACTTATGGCTGGGCTATCCTTATTGTAATCATCGTGGCGGCAGTTCTGTTTTCACTGGGGATCTTCAACCCGTCAACCTACACAACAACCATAGCAACAGGATTTAACCCACACAGTGTCCCCGCAGGGGGATTTAAGATAAGTTCTGGAGGAGTTATCACAATGCAACTAACAAATGGTGCAGGTGCAACTATCAGTATAACAGCAGGAGGCGCCGGAGTTGGAGGGAGTCATGTAAATGCAATAACATCACCCGCTACACCAATTACTGTTGCCCCTGGACAGACAATGCAACTAGTGTATACAACCGGAGCATCTACGCTAACATCAGGAAGCGGCTATTCAGCTAATGCAAATATCACTTACACAAATGTTGATAGTGGATTGACAGGATTTATCAGCTCAGGAACCCTCAGCGGAACTGTCTCTTAAATTGAGCTTTTTCTTGTTTTTTTATTTTGGTAGAAGTAGCTATAGCGATCTCTTCGCAATCAGTAGCTGATGTTAACATAGTCTGAGACTGCGGTGATAGTGAACTTGTAGAGACCCTCACTTCTAGGGAGCGTCCCTTGCAAGGAGCCGAGTGCTGTGGCAGTGGCGTCTGTCACACCAGATGTATAATAAACACGGAACCAGACAGTGGAATTGACAATAGTGGCGTTCTGGACCCCTCTGGGAACAAAGACGTCAAGTGTTATCTGCGTGGGTGGACCCTGGGTATAGACCAGGTCAGCTGCTGAAACAATCTTTTTTGCAGCTGTCTGAGCCTGCGATACTGAAAGCGATTGAGTAGCCTGATCATTCATTGAGGCAATGTAGGACCACACTGGAACCAGGAAGGCAATCACAAGCCCGACAATCACAATGTACTCAAAGGCCACCTGTGCTCTCATGCAATAGTATTGTTTTCCTCTCAATAAAAGCACAGGAAGATAAAAAGTTTTATTGGCAAGATGCTAGTATAAAGGAAAAGCCTCGGTAGCTCAGTCGGTATGCACTTTCTTTAGAAAAGAAAGCGCCCAAAGAAACGGCAAAGAGCGTTGCCTTGGTAGCACCCTTTCAAGGAAGGGTTTGCAAAGAGGCAGAGGTCGCGGGTTCGAATAAGTCTGGCTGCATGGAACAGCAGCCTCTCTAAGGGATTCCCGCCCGGGGCTTATATATTTAAAGATAACTGGAAAGATACTGGTATGAAAGCATCTGCTATTGCGCATGCAAATATTGCATTGGTGAAGTACTGGGGAAAGAGAAACAAGGAAGTCATGCTACCCCAGAACGGAAGCATAAGCATGACCACGAATGATTTTCATGCACACACCACTGTAGAGTTTGATCCTTCCTTACAGGAGGATATTCTGATTGTAAATGACAAAGAATTTCCCAAGGGAATGGAGGAATATGATGATTATGTGGGTAAGTTCCTTACTGTTGCACGCCAACTCTCAGGAAAGGATCTAAAGGCAAAGATTGTAAGCAAGAACAATTTCCCTACTGCAGCCGGCCTGGCTAGCTCTGCAGCTGGTTTTGCTGCATTGGCCACTGCTGTTAATGGTGCCCTTGGGATGGGGCTAGACCAGAAGGGCTTGAGTATGCTGGCCCGAAGGGGATCTGGCTCTGCCACACGCTCAATTCATGGTGGCTTTGTGGAGTGGCTCCGCGGGGAGAATGAGGATGGAAGCGATTGTTTCGCTCAACAGATTGCTCCTCCAGAGCATTGGCCCGAATTCAGGATGATTACATGCATCACGTCAACAAAAGCCAAGAAAGTCAAGTCCAGGGCAGGGATGTCACAGACCCTAAAGACCTCACCAATGTACAAGGCTTGGCTAGAGACAGTCAACCAGAACTTGGAAACTGTTAGGAAAGGAATACTTGAAAAGAATTTCTCTTTGGTGGGAAGCACAGCAGAGGAAAACTGCATAAAAATGCACGCAACTATGCTCACAACAAAGCCCAGCATTGTTTATTGGAACGCTGGAACAATAGAACTAATCCACGCTATCCATAACTGGAGAGACGAAGGCCTGGAAGCATACTTCACAATAGATGCTGGACCTCAGGTAAAGATTATCTGCCTGGAAAAGGATGCAGAAGAGATTGTCAGGCGAGTTAAAGAATTCCCTGCAATTGAGGATGTCCGTGTTGTCAAGCCAGGCCCAGACGCCCGATTAACTGAAGAACATTTATTCTGACAAAAATAAATCAGGTGAACACTTCCACTACCTTTGCATCAACCTTGTATTTTTTCAGGAGTTTAACCATTGCATCTCTGTAAGCAATTGGTATTATTACGCAACTCTTTCCAATCCTTTCCCCTTTACATTGCTCAAGAAGACCCCTGTATTCCTTGCCAACTGCCCTGTAACCGTATATTTTGTTGAGAAATGCCCCGCGGTTCTTCTTTATACTGTCCCAGTAAAATATAATCTTGTGCTGGGTTTCCCCAGGCTTCTCCCTGGATTCCAGTTTTCCCCAGAGCACGATCCCGTCTGAGAGAATGCTTCTCTTAAGGCCTTTCCATTTGTCCAGGCTCCCAATTACAAGGTTAAATGTGTTTTCTGTTCCAAGTAGCTTGAACAGAATTGCCTCCTTGCTTTTGTAGAACCTCTCCAAGACCTGCTCAATCCCCTGCTTCAGTTTCTTTGTCTCCTTTTCAATGTCAATAAAGATGTCAACATCACTTTCCTTTGTGGATTCTGAGCGGGCAACAGAACCGAACAGTATAACCCTCTTTATCCTGGAGGTGCTTTTCAACTCTCTCAAGAGGAATGAGGTGAATGAAATTGCATAGGATTTTCTCTTTGACTGCTCATTCATGGAAACCACCCACTATGTTTTCAATAAGTTTTTTGATTTCAAAATACTTGCTTATCTCTTCCCTTAAAATTTCCTCCTCTTCAACAGGGGAGGAATAGGCAAGGTCATTCCTTTTCTCTTCAATTGCCTTGGTGATTGCAAGGATTTTGTCTATTTCCTTTACACTTTCTATTGGCTTGATAATTTGATTTGAAAGTATCTCCTTGACGTTCTTCTTTTTGAGCCACTCATGCTTTATTCTTGAACCCTCCTTCATCACTTTCAATCCATGGAAATAGAGCTCAATAAGCTCTGTTATACCCAGGGAAATCATGAATGCAAGCCTCCTCTGATGAGCGGCAAGCCCTTTCTGATCCTCAAGCGCAGAGCCTATTTCATCCTCAACCTCTTTCAAGATTTCAAGGTGCTTCTCAACTTTCATACTGTAATATATGACACTTGTCTTTAAAAAGGTGTATGACAAGTGTCTTGAGAGTTGGATGACAAGTGTCTTTAAATTATTTTGATTCCAAAAAAACCTTTCAAGGTCGCCCAGGGAGTCAATAGACATTTATTGAAATTGTTGCAATAACTACTATATCGATGTTGGTATGAAGCTGATAATATTTGACGTGGATGGTGTTCTCAGGGACTCTGCCCCGGCAGGGTTGGAAGGTATGAGAAGAGGTTTTGTATCGCAGGGAATAGAATTTCCATTTTCCTTAAAGGACTACAGAACGATAAGGTCAATCGGGAAGTACAACAACAGCAGGAATGCATTGACGCTGATGCTTGCCCTTACAATGGCTGGTAAGGGTGTTCCTTCCAGCGAAGGGGAATATGATTCCTTGGTTCAAAAGCATGTTAGCGGGAAGGATGAGGAATTTATAGATAAGGCAAGGAGTGAATACAAGAAATTTTTTTATTCCCAAGAAGCTGGGAAGTTTGCAAAGATTCTCCCTGGGGTTGAGGATGCACTGAAAACCCTGGAGAAGTATACCCTTACTGTCTGGAGCAATGCCAGCAAATCCACTATAGAGAGGGACATGAAACCCATAATAAAATACTTCTCATTTATCCTGGGCGGGGAGGATGTAATGGTTAAGAAGCCCTCACCCGAAGGTATCAATATAATATATGAAAAGCTCTGCACCCCTGCAGGGGAAACGGCTTATGTGGGAGACACCCAGGTGGATATACAAGCTGCCAAGGCAGCCGGCTGCACTTCTATTATTTTACTCTCTGAGGCCCCTGACAGAAAGATCCTTAAGGGCGCTGATCTTTATTTTAATGATATAAGTGAAATGTCTAAAGAAATGTTATGATACTATGAAAATTAAAATTATTGCCCTGGACTTTGATGGTGTTATAAACGATAGTGTATACGAGTGCTATTTGCTTACGTTAGAAGCTTTCAATAAGATGGGGGGTAAGCTTGAAAAATCCAAAGAATTGGAAAAGAATTTTAGGAAAGCAAGAGCCTTTGTCATTTCAGCATATGATTATCACTTTATATCCATGGCTATCCAGCATGAAAGAAAGGACTTCGGAAAGGTAACAGTGAAGGAATTTGATAAACTAAGAGAAAAATACAATAAAGGGAAGGAGGAATTCTTCAATAATTTTTACAAAGCAAGAAAAGATTGGCGGGAAAGAAACATGAAAAAATGGGTCATGGCTAACAAAACGTTTCCTCAAGCAAGTGATTTTAAAAGAATCTCTAGAAAATACAAAACATTAATAGCAACCACAAGAGATAAGGAATCTGCATTATTACTTCTGAAGGAAAAGGGATTTGATTATAAAGAAAGCGGCATGTTGTCAAGGGAGGATGGAACCTCCAAGACTGAGCACATGAAGAAGATAATGGGCCGCTTCTCTGTAAAACCAGGTGAGATTCTATTCATTGAGGATATGTTTGAATCCGCGAAAAAAACAAATGCAATGGGGGTGAAAGCGGTATTGGTATCATGGGGATACTCAAACCAGGCCCAGAGGGATAAGGCCAAGAAAATGGGAATTCCTATAATCAAAAATGATAAGGTTTTTGAGCAGATAGAGGGTTTGTTATGACAGAATACTATGACGTGGTGGACAAGGATGACAAGGTTATTGGGAAGGCCAGTAGGAAGGAATGTCATTCCCGCGGGCTAATCCATCGATGCGTGCAAATTCTGATTTTCAATTCGCAGGGACAGCTTCTGCTCCAGAAGCGTTCAGAAAAAATGGACACGTTCCCTGGACGCCTCACCTCCTCAGCTGCAGGTCACGTCAGCTCAGGAGAACATTATTCAACGGCAGCAACCAGGGAGCTGAAGGAAGAGCTCGGTATTGAAACCTCGCTGGAGGAGGTTGGACTTGTCAGGAGTTATGAAAAGGAGCACATGCAAAACATCATGGTCTTCCGTGGAACCTCGGATGGACCGTTCAAAAAGAGTGATGATGAGATGGCAGTGATTGAGTTTCACTCACTCGAGAGCATCAAGAAAAAAATCTTAGAAACCCCTGAAGTTTTCACCCCGGCATTCCTAGAGGTTTTTAAAAAATTATTTAAGTCAGTCTGATTTTTTAATCCTTGAATGCAGAACAATTGGGAAACTTGAAAGCGAAATGTCCTGATCCTTAACAAAGGTGGAACGTTCAGCCTCTTCAGCCATTTCTAGGAGAATCTGACAAGCGGGGGTGAACTTCTCAGGATTGGAGATAACCTCCTCGAGGGGTAGGTAATGAGGATGCTTCGCATCTTGCCCTGATGGTTTTACTGGTTCTGACCGTGGCTCCAGATCCACCATTTGTCCCATATAAGCCTTTCCTGAATCCTTGTAGTAAAGCCAGACTAATCCCATGGGATCATAGATAGCTATAATTTTTTCCCTATTTTTGAGAACAGGTAACCCGCTAAGATTGGCGAACTTGGAACGATTACCAGGGACAGCAGTGACCCCTGTCTCCTCATTTACCTCCCTTATGGCAGCCTGTATGTAGTCCTCACCACTTTTCAGACCACCCCCAGGGATGACAAGCTCCCCAGTCCTTAGATCATCACCTAACTTAACTCGCTCTGCAACAAGAAGATCTTTACCATCCCCCACAGAGCGAGTGGTGTACCCCCAGGCAACAGGTTTGTATTCCACCCCCTTGAGAACAGAATATTCATTGCTTTCCAGAACGTCAATTGAATCGCGGTTCATAATTATAAACAATACTTTCCGATTGTTGCATCGGTTGGATCTAAAACAATCTCAATGAATGGCTCCAGTGTTCTCTCTTCTTGTTGGAGTATAGGGATGCCAGCCTGACGGAACTTTGGTGCACCGGACTCGCTTGGGTTGAAGCCAATCGCAACCCCACCACCTTCCTGAATTCTCTTCAGTGTGGGTATGTTTGTCTCAGAATCATCAATCGCAGCCAAATCAGAAGGCTTATATCCCCGCCTTTCAGAGAGAGCGAAAAAAGCATCTGCTTTGATGTAAGGTTCTGCCTTTCCTGTCATTACCACATCACTGTCAATCATTTCATTTGTAAAGATTGTTTCCTTTCCATCAGCCTTCACAATAGCAGGAACAACACCCCAGTAACCCATACCCTCTCTCCTGGCCACATAGGAAACAAATGGACCAAACCCATCTGAAAAAGCTACTTGGCGAACGCCACTTTTATTGAATTCTTCAATAGCTTTCTGTAAACCAGGAGTCAGTTCTACACCATCAGCAATGTCTCTCACCTGTTCCATTGTCATGCCCCTCAGGAGCGATTGTTTGGCCTCGACTGTCTGTGATTTTTCTAACACACGTTTTCCATCTGGATTTTTTATATCATGATATAATGCAGTCAGACAATCTGCAAGGTCACCAACTGATTGGATAGGGTCGGAAGTATCTTTGCCAGCATATTCTGCCCACTTTGTGACATCATCTTCAGTGAACAACCCCCCTTTAAGGAATCTTTTAAGGTGTGGCTCGGGGTCCTGGGGATTTTGCCCAGCGCAGTAGCTACTGGAAATGCCTGGGTACCATACCCTGTCCACGTCCCAGTTAACCGCAATTATGTAACCCATAGTAATTCACTGGAAGGTAAATTTTTTAAACCTTTCACTCCTTTGGTTTTTTCGCAATAAGCTGGGCAAGTATCTCGCTCCTTGGGATAAGCAATTTCCGGGAATCAGTCCGTCTGTAGAACGTATCATCGAGGACATATCCCACGGCCTCTATTTCATCTTCATACTTTCTAACTGGCCTGTGACCCTCAAGCATCAGGATGTCATCATCTGGCTTGAATTCCCCCTTAAAAATAGCTTCATCCCTGATCACTTCCCAACCATCCTTCCAGTACTGCCTGATTTGTTCGTTTGCCTCAATAAGGGTTGGTGATGTTTCGGGGAATTCTCTAATAGCCCTGGGAAACGCTTTTACAAACGCCGCCAGGTCGCGGTCCTTTGTTTCCCACTCGAATTGATTCTTCAAGTATACATAAACCCTGGAGGGGTGTTCCCACATTGAATTGTGCCAATCTGCAATAACAAGGTAACCCCCTGGGGCAGTGACATGGTGTAGCATTGTTAATGGTTTGTCAAGGTAGGAATGATGATGTATTTGGGCAACGCATACCACAATATCCTGGGAGCATGGCTCTGCGAACCGTGGGGAGTCTGTATCCTTTCCACAATGAACATGGAGGTGCTTGCCTCTGCGAAGCCCATAATCTGATTCCAGCTTAGCAGCAGATCCCTCCACTCGGGATTGACTAGGTTCTACCATAACGAAGGTCACTCTACCAAGGTCCACACCTTCCTCATACAGTTTCTTATAGATAACCTCAGTGCTAACACCTGCACCAGGCTCAAAGATGTTCACCCTTCCCTTTTTTCTCTTGACAATATCAGAAACAGATTCAGCTGCAGCGTCCCTGAGCATTACGGAATAGTTCCCAAGACCCGCCCTGGTCACGGCATCAATAACATACTGCATCTGCCTGGGGGAACCACCCTTCCATTCAACTGAGTAAAGATCGTCGCTCTTGTCTCTGTAACGCCCTGGAGGAATACCCCAATTGGGGTATGCGTAGCTCGGAATCTTTGTGGCACTGCCCAAAAGCACCGGCATGCGGGAATCATCTATCCTAAAGGGTTCTGGCTTCATGTCTAGAGTAGACGAATAAACTTTTTAAAACAAACCCCTTCCTATTAGTTATGGTCAAAGTATCTGTACCTGGCAAATGTATAATAATCGGAGAACATGCAGTCGTCTATGGTACTCCCGCCATCATCGCAGCTATTGGCAGGAGAACTGTGGTGGAGGCAGAAAAAGCTGAAAATATCAGGGTTTCAGACCCTGAAATGGGACCTGACCTGGAATGGGGAGTACAAGAATGTAAAGAAGCTGCCTCGCAAGCTGTAAAGCTCTGGGAAGAGGGGCTTCAAAAAAAGGATTTTTCAGAGGTTTTTTCCCTTGTCAAGGGTAGCGATTTCAAGAAGGTTGCGATTGGACACGCATTGAACAAGTTAGGGATTGATTCTGGGGTTTCCCTTAAAGTTAGCGGGAATGTCCCTGTGGGGGCTGGTGTGGGCTCGTCTGCTGCCCTGGCAGCAGCTCTTGTGAAAGCTGTTTCTGAGGTTTATGAAAAACCATTGGGGAAAGAGGAATTGAATTCCCTGGTTTTTGAGATTGAACAATTCAAGCATGGAACCCCTTCTGGCGGGGATAATGCTGCATGTTGCTTCGGAGGGTTGATATGGTTCCAGAAAGGGGACCCAAATACAATTGACTCACTAAAGGAGGAGATTCCTTATTCACTGGAGAATGTTGTCCTAGTTTACACTGGCAAACCTGAGAAATCCACAGGAGAGTTGGTTCAGGATGTTAGGGGGCTTGACCCCTCAATTAGGGATCCTGCTGTGGAAGCTATTGGAAAGGCTGCCCTAGAAATGAGGACCGCCTTAAAGGGGAAGGATTTTGATACAGTCCAGAGTCTAATCGACCTTACCCAACAAAACCTTAAACAGTTTGGGGTTTCAACCCCTGCTATTGACAGGATTGTGGAAAGGGTTAGGGAAATAGGAGGGGCTGCCAAGCTGTGTGGTGCAGGTGGTGGAGGAACAATGCTTTGTTATCATAAAGACAAGGAACAGCTAATAAAAACAATTAAAGAGCTTGGGTTTGAGCCGCTTGAAGCAGAGCTTGGTGTTGAGGGTGTCAGGGTCGAAGGGTGATTTTATGCATGTCTCAGCTCCTGGGAAATTGTTTGTGTCTGGTGAATGGGCTATTCTTGAGGTTGGTAATCCTGGGATTGTAGCTGCTGTTAACAAACGCGTGCATGCAGAAATAAGCCAGGCCGAGGAGTTCTTGGTGACTATTGATGATTTTGGTATCAAGGACCTCAAGCTAACGTGGGACGGTAAGGTTCTTAGCCCGGAGGGGGAAGTAAATGCAGGAGATATTAAGTTTTTGAAAGCATCAATCGAGACTGTCCTTAGGTTCTTGGGGGAGAACAGTGTGGAGTTCAAACCATTCTCCATCAGGACCTGGGGCGAGGACACCCAAATTGAGATTGGCGGCCAGCAAAAGAAGATAGGTTTTGGTTCCTCAGCTGCCACAGTGGTGGCTGTGGTGAAGGCTGTCTTGGATTTTCATGGTTATCAGGCTGGAAAGGAGGAAATCTACAAACTCTCAGCGATTGTACATTACAATGCCCAGGGAAAGGTGGGAAGTGGGTTTGATGTAGCAGCCTCCACGTACGGTGGCCTTTTCGTCTACAAACGATTTGACGCCAAGTGGCTTGTGGAACAGATGGAAGCAGGGATTTCCCTAAAGGAGATTGTTTCACAGGAATGGCCCGGCTTTATGGTGGAGCCACTGGAGGTTTCTGAGGACTTCAGATTGGATATTGGCTGGACAAAGGAATCAGCCTCTACTTCAGCAATGATAAAACAACTGAATGCATGGGCTGCAGATAATAAAGAGGCATACAATCAGGCTTTTGCAGGTATCGCATCCCTTGTTGGGGAGCTCATACCTGCCTGGAAAGAGCAGAACAGGGAAAAAGTCCTGGATCTTCTCAGGAAGAATGAATCCCTTCTGCAGGATTTAGGCCAGAAATCAGGGGTTCCTATTGAAACCGCAGACCTGAAGACATTGAGTGAGATTGCTAACAGGGCAGGCGGGGCTGGCAAGCTATCCGGCGCAGGGGGCGGAGACTGTGGGATTGCAGTTAGTTTTTCCCCTGAAGTTTCAGAAAAAATCAAGCAGGCATGGAAAGAAGCAGGCCTCTACTTAATTGATGCTACTATTGACAGGGAAGGGGTTAAAGCAGAGTAAATCCAGAAATTTATCCGACAAAATCAACACCAAGGACCCTCTCAATCTCTTTTTGTTTTTCAGCAGAGATTGTCTTGCTTGGGCCATAAATTTGCGAGCTCTTCACGCCAGTGATTACAAGCATTGACCTTATGGTGTCGCCAAGCTCTTTGATTACCTGGGCGCCCCAGATTATCTTGGCGTCCTGGTTTATCTTTGAGGAGACACCTTCAACGATTTCTTGGCATTCCTTGATTGTGATATCACTTCCACCAGAGACATTAATCAAGGCCCCGATTGCACCTTCAATGTCAATGTCCAGTAGCGGATTGTTCAACGCCTTTTCAACAGATTCCATGGCACGGTTCTCTGTGTCAGATTCACCCATACCAATCATTGCCAGGCCACCAGAGCCCATTACTGCTCGGATGTCAGCAAAGTCCAGGTTGACCAGGCCCGGTTTAGTAATCAGTTCAGCAATACCTTTGACAGCATTAACAAGGATTTCATCAGCCACTTTGAACGCCGTCGTGACCGAGACGTCAGGGACAATGTCAAGGAGCTTGTCATTTGGTATAACAATCAATGTGTCAACCATACCCTCTAGGTTTTCAAGGCCTTCCTGAGCATTCCTGCCACGCTGCTTGCCTTCCATTGTGAACGGTAGGGTGACAATAGCAACTGTCAGAGCACCGAGCTTTTTGGCAACATCAGCGATTATAGGGGAAGCGCCTGTCCCAGTTCCGCCACCAAGGCCGCAGTTAATGAAGACCATATCCGCCCCCTCAATAGCGCGCTTAATCTCATCTTTGGATTCCTTGGCTGCTTCCATCCCAATCTTGGGGTCTGCGCCAGCGCCAAGGCCTCCTGTGATATCTTTTCCAATCAAAACCTTGCGATCAGCATCAGAATAAAGCAAATCCTGGGCATCTGTGTTTATTACAAGTGTTTCAGCCCCAACAATTCCAACCTGCATGAGCCTTGAAACAGTATTTCCACCGGCGCCGCCAGCTCCTATGACTTTTATTTCTGCTTTTCTGGACTCAAGAATCTTCCGTAGTTCATCGTCTATTTCAGACCGCCTCTCGGAGACCCCCTGCACTGTATTGAGAAGTTGTTCAACCATATTTTTCACGTAAGCTTGAATAGTTAACTAATAAAAGTAAGATTTAAAAACCTTTTGTGACCCAAAATCATTTTTCCTTTTTTTCAGAAAATTTCACTGTTTTGATCGATTTTACCCACTTTGCAATGATTTCTTCGATGAAGCTTTTCATCTCATGAGGGATTGGCTTATCGGTTTCTATTGTAAGCGCAGCATCCTGAATTTCCGGTGTATGCGGTATGGAATAATAGGAGAAGAGTTCTGAAACCTTGCTCTCTGCTGTTGTTATCTGCGCTGTTATTTTTATCCAGTATTCCAATTCCTTGCCCGCAAGCGGGTGGTTAAAGTCAACCCTGACCCGTCCAGCAGCAGCAGACTGGACTTTGCCACGCATTTTTTCAATCTCAACAAATGCCCCTGGAACTGGGTTTATGTTTTGCTTGATGAAGGCGGACATGGGGAAAAGCTTAACCAACTTTGGGTTCCTCGGACCAAAAGCCTCCTCCGGTGGAACAGTAAATTCCTTTTCCTCACCGATCTTCATCTCTTTCAAATGTTTCTCAACACCAGGAATCACCATGTTGTCACCAATAATAACCAGGGCTGGAACATACTTGTGTTCAGTGTTATGCAACCCTTCTTTTTTGGCAACCTCCTCCTGGGTAAAGTCGAAAATCTGGCCTGTGCTGACAATTTTTCCCAGGAAGTCGATCTTGATGAAATCCCCGTGATTCATACCTCTTATTTGGGGTTGCTTTTTAAAAAGCCTTGATACGTATGCTGTAGCAGCTGCTCCCCTTTGTGCCAGATTGTCAGGGAATCTCCATTATTGTTCCAGACTGCCCTGGTCTTTCCCCAGAAAAGGTCTGTTGCACTGTCTTTACCAGAACCTGTGTGCAGTGTGACAGTGGATTTGTTTGCTAACATAATGTCAGGGAAACTGAAAGATGCATTGGCATGGTCTTTCAGTAGAAGCCCGTCCAAAGAGATTGGGTGGAAGCACTTGTTTCTGAATGTAACATACTCATCGTTCAGGTTATCATTGTCGTCTCCGCGGGCATTGTAGTGTAAGCGGAAGATCCCAAGGCAAAAATCACCAGCAGGAAATGCCCAAACACCAAGACCAGCTTCCCTTGCAAGAGCTTCTGCCTGGAGAAATTCTTCTTGGTAGCGAATATCAGGCTCGTAAAAAAGCGTGGAAGCCATCCCATGCTTCAGGAGCTCAGTGTTGACAAACATTCCATTGATATGGATGTAGCGGAGCAGGCGATCGTATTTATCCCGATCAGTAATGTCCTTCTCCAACCTAACTAGCTTGCCTTCTACCAATTCCTTCAGAATGGATGTTGCCTCTGAAAAGAGGTGCTGACCTGTTTCCGGTGTGTCGATTCCAAGTAGGCGGACCCTTTCCCCACCCTCGATCACCAAGGTATCCCCATCGATCACCCTTTCAACTAGAAATGTTTCTCCTTTCAGCGGAGCTTCATCCAAGGTAGCCTCTTGCAAGAAATGTCCTGTGAATGTTGTTGAAACTGAGAATAACACAACAAATAAAACAAGCAGAACAGAAACAATTCTCTTGTTCATTAAATTTGTTTGGGGGGATGCTATAAATTATTTCAGTGCCTTTAGAATCGCATCTGCTGTCTTGATGACATCCTTCTCATTCTCTGCTGAGCGAATAACAATCTCCCCGTTCTGGAAAATAATAATTTGTTTCCTGCCACGTTCTATTCTGGTAACGCCTAGGTTAGGGAAGCATTTAGCATCACTGAATGTTTTTTTCAACTTGTTGCATATCCCTGCAGGCGGGTTTTTCAGCCGGATCTTTGCCATTTTCTTCCCTTTTTCAACAGTGCAAGGTTTAATGTAATGGATCGTGTAGTCTTTCCGCTTGAGTGTCATAGACTCACCTGTTTCCATGTCAGCTCACCCTTAATATAAACGTTGAGCATAAATAAAACATGAAGAGGGCCGTGTCTATTATCATTGTTTTGATTGTGGCGATTGCCATAATTCAATATCTTGCTTTTGAGGGTTTTGTGGTGAAAAAAGTTGCAAAACTTAAAATCAAGGAAGTCAAAGTGGTGGGAAAAGAGAAAAAAATACTCTTGAAATCCAGACAAATTTCCCCAGGAAAGCGGGTAGGGTTGGACTTCCAGCCACCTGGATATTACTTAATACAACTTGACCATATCCCAACCCCAAAAGAGCAGCAGCAGCTTAGTGAAGAGGGGATTGAGCTTCTGGAATACATACCAGAGCAGGCCTGGATCGCTAAGGTGAACAATCCTTCTGCAACCACCCAGAGAAGTGAGGTGACGTATCTGGCACAGCTGGAAGAAGATGATAAAATAAGCCCGAACCTGGAAAACCCTGCTGAGTGGAGCATAAATTCTGACGGCTCCCTAACACTTATTGTTTATTTCTTCAAGGACATTGACTTGGAAGAATCAGCAGGGATTGTGGAGAGAAAAGGAGGGACTGTGACTGAGGAATTCCCAACATTAAACGCCCTAAAGGTTGGTCTGAAGCCAGGACGGATTAGGCAACTGGCCCGGGAGGGTGAGGTGAAATGGATAGACCAGCTCCCACCGCCAATGAGCGAGTTGAATGACGGGATACGGAGCGCTGCAAATGTTAACACCATACAGGCAGCGCCCTATAATTTGAAAGGCTCTGGAGTGACTGTACTGGTCTATGACGGTGGCTTGGTCCTTGACAGTCACAACGATTTAATAGGGAGGGTAACACAGGGAGAAGGGGGCGAGTCTGTGGCAAGTCATGCCACACACGTAGCTGGAACTGTTGGAGGCTCTGGGGTTAGCTGCAGGAAAGGGATGGCACCAAACGTGACAATTGTTTCATATGGTTATGGCAACTGCGTCCCATACTGTCTGTACAACACATCAACTGACTTAGAGGATGATTACAATGAATCCCTGCACATATATAATGCAAGTATAAACACCAACTCAATTGGAAGCAATGCCGGACTAAATGGGTATTCCTGTGCATTTAATGGGGACTATGAGACAACTGCCCAGCTTGTGGACCAGACTGTCCGCGGCTCGCTTGGAAGGCCGTTCATTTCTATTTGGGCTGCAGGTAATGAGCGATCATATGCATGTACAAGCACCTGGGCACCCTACCCTGGATATAACACAACTGGAGTTGCTGCAACAGCAAAAAACAACATCGTAGTCGGTGCAGTGGATGATTCAGAAGCGATGAGTTCATTCAGTTCATGGGGCCCAACTGATGATGGGAGGATTAGGCCAGATGTAGTTGTGCCTGGGGTTTCTATTTCCTCTTTGGACGATGACTCAAACAGTGACTGTACAGTAAAGAGCGGAACATCAATGGCAACCCCTGCTGTGGCAGGTATTGCCGCCATTGTAGTAGAGGACTACAAAAATTATAACAGCAATAATGTCCTTCTCCCGTCCACAATGAAAGCGTTGCTAACACATACTGCAAAGGATTTGAATGAAACAGGACCTGATTACACAACAGGCTGGGGCCTGGTGAATGCAACAGCTGCAGTGGACAAGGTAAGGGAGAATGTGAACAGCACTGTGATTGTTGAAGATAACATTACTGCAACAGGTGACAGCAAAACATATTCCATTAATGCATCTGGAACTGAGTCAGAGCTAAAGATTACATTGGCATGGGATGATTATGAAGGAACTCCTTTAGCTGCCAAGGCATTGGTTAATGACCTTGATTTGATTGTCACTGCCCCGAACAGCTCCCAGGCATTCCCCTGGACATTGAATGTCAGCAACCCCACCCAGCCCGCCTCCCAGCTACAGAAGGATGACATCAACCCAATAGAGCAGGTTTTAGTATCTTCTCCAGCAGCAGGGGAATGGATCGTTGTGGTAAATGGAACATCTGTCCCACAAGCCAACCAAAGTTTCTCGCTAATCAGCTCCCATGAGCTGCAGTCGAACAACCTCACCATCACCCTGAATTCCCCTTCGAACAACACGTTGACAGGAAACACAACCATTGAATTCAATTGCTCAGTCTTTGACATACAGAACAACCTTACCAACATATCACTGTACACCAGCGCGCTTGGAAACTGGGCACTGAACCAGACTTCAGATGTTTCCGGAGCAAGTAATTCGTCTTCCTGGGAGCTGGCAGGAATCCCAGAAGGTAAATTCGAATGGAACTGTCTTGCGTTCAATGAGTTGAATGAGTCTAATTTCTCAGCATCAAACTTCACCTTAACAATAGACGCCACCAACCCGACATGGGAGAATAATGCCTCTGATATACACTCGACATATGCAGAATCAGCCTCTGTTTTTAACGTGACATGGAATGACAGTACAGGAATGGACTCTGTTTTAATCGAGGGGAATTGGTCAGGCTCAGCAATGAATTACACTATGGTATCCTTTGGAAACAATGTGACAAACCACAATGAAACACTTCCGGCAGGAACGTTCTATTGGATATCATTTGGGAATGACACCGCCGGCAACGAGAACTCAACAGAAAAAATAGAGTTCACAATAGACAAGGCAACCTCCAACGTGACCCTGCTTCTGAACAGCACCCAAGGAAACATCTCCGCAGTTGAAAATAGCAGCATTAATTTCACTGTAATTGTTTCCCCGAACCAGACCATCCTCTTGTTCATAAACAATTCTCTATCAGGGAACTCGTCTGGGAGAGTGGAAAATATCAGTGTGTTGGAGAGTCCAGGAACATACAACATCACCGCAATTTTTGAAGAGAACCAAAACTATTCAGTAAATTTCACAACCTACAACCTGATAGTGAATGACACCACTTCCCCTAACATCACCGCAGCCAACATCTCGCAGCCGCTTGCCAGTGTTGGGGAAAACATAACAATCATTGCAAAAGTTTCAGATAATGGGGTATTGGATACTATCCGTTTCAACATAACAAACTCAACAGCAAATTTCACAGGAACACTTTACTCAGCAGGGATTGGGCTTTTCAACTCAAGCATCAACACATCCAGCCTCCTCGGAATGTATTCAGTAACAATCCATGCAAATGATTCCTGGGGAAATGAGGTCAACCTTTCGGCCGGATCCCTGGAAGTGGCTTCACCAGTTAACGTGAGCATGTCAATCAACAACAATGCAGGAAACGCAACAAATGTCACAAGGGTAAAGGTTTATTATAATGGTACCAGTATCCTGAGGGCACAGTCAACAACCAACGTGAGCGAATTCATTGCATCCATCCCAACTGGGTTCTTTGACATTGCGTTTGAGACCGCAGATTTCAATGCAACAATTTTCAGCACAAACATATCTGCTGAAACCAACAGAAATATAAGCCTAGACAGTGGCTTTTCAGTTTCAACCGGTCTGCCCTCAGGGATAATTGCATTCAGGGAAAGTGTTTCAATGGAAACTGGTTTCAATTTCAGCAAAGTATCCCTGAGCATACAATATACTGAGGGAGAATTCACTAGCGAATCCCGCGTCCACCCATACGCGTGCCATACGTGGAACTTCTCTGCCCGAACATGCGAAGGCTCCTGGGAAAGCCTACTCGCAAATTACAGCCTCAGCACCTCAGGTAACTTTGTAATTATAAACAGTACCAACCTCTCTGCCTTTTCAATTGCAGAGAACTTCACTTGCGGTGATTCAGTCTGCGATTCTTCTGAATCATGTTCTTCCTGTTCAACTGACTGCGGGGCCTGCGCCACAACTGGTGGCTCCAGCGGCGGTGGCGGTGGTGGTGGCAGCTCCCCTGTAACATGTACAGAGAGTTGGAACTGCACCCCATGGGGCCAATGCCAAAAAGGAACCCAGACCCGAGAATGTGTCGATGAGAACTCATGCAACACAACAACCAGCAAGCCCGTTGAATCACAATCCTGCTCTTATTGCGGAGACAACAAGTGTGACCCCGAGGAGAAGGGTTCATGCCCACAAGACTGCCCGGCCCCAAAGCCTGAACCTCCCAAAAAGATATGCATCCCAGATGAGCTAAAATGCAGCGGTAATAATGTAACCAAATGCTCTCCAGATGGAATGCAATGGCTTAAACAAGAATCTTGCGATTTTGGTTGCAAAGAGGGGAAATGCCTCCCAGGGGGAAGCCCTGCAGGACGTTTCTTCTCAGAACAACCGGCTGTTGCAGCGACAGCAGTTGGTGGTATTGTAGCTGCTATAATAATTGTTGCATTTTATTTGAGATTTTATAGGAAAAGAAAAAGGAATTAACAGTGTTATATTTAAACCCGCCACAACAAGAATGTATTATGAAAACAGTCTTTGAAGTGATTTCCCAAGAAGTCCTTCCCTGCATGCGCTCACTTGTTGCAAAAAAACTTATTGATCAGGGATTCTCCCAGAAAAAGGCTGCAGAAACCCTTGGACTCTCCCAACCAGCTGTTTCCCATTACAAACGAGACCTCCGCGGAAAGAGGGCTGGAATCTTTGTGAACTATCCCCAGCTACTTGAAGACGCAAACGGAATAGCTGTTAGGGTTGCTTCCCAGGAAATTAGCATGGACCAGGCAACTTCAGAAATTTTCGAGGTTTGCAGGCAGCTCATGGAAGTAAAAGAATAGAATCACACAAACTCCAGGTGGAGCTTGCCTTTGCTGAACTTTTTATCTACCAGGCGGGACTGTTCTGGCTTTGTTATTATCTTGAAGAATCTTTTTTCCCCTGCGATTGCCCTGACCTCAACAGAGGATTCCAGCTCCTTCACCTGGATTGAATCTTCGCTCTTTACCCCAGGAAGTTCCAATGAAACAGCAACACCTGAGTCCGCCTTCTTCACATCTGCAACAGGCTCCTCAGTTGTTTTGGGTGCAGGGATGTTTGTCTCTTTGTTTCTTTCTCTTCCCACCTCACCGGCAGCCACCTTGACCCTTGGCCGGTAGCCAAGCTGCTCTTGTAACTGCTTCTCCACCCTCCCCCTGTCCACATTTCCGAATGTTTTAACCTGGACACGAGGCTTCACCCCCGTTCCCGAGTGAATCTTTATTGAGAAACCAGAACCGCCGCCCTGCTTCCTAAAGTGTGGTGTTATGTCCACCCCTTCAACTTCCCGCTCAAACCCACTTTCCACTTCCTTGGTAATCTGGTCCATTTCCTTCTTCATTTTAGAGAAAATATCACCGAAATTAAAGGCCCTCCTGGCAGCAGGCGCCCCACATTTCGGGCAGAACCTCCAACCCTTCTCAGCACCAGCACCGCAGGAGTGGCATTTCATACACTCTAATTAGGGTTTCCCCTTTTAAATTTTTCTCAAGGAACTCGAGGAATCGTACTCCCCTCAGCAATAAAAAAGAGAAAAATAATTGTTTTTATGGTCTCTGTCCCTTCTTGTCCGCTCTGTGCAGGCCGCCGCCCGTTCTGCATACACAAAAGCTATCCCTTCCCCTCCCCAACATTAGAAAAGGATATCCAGGGAAAACTAAAGAAAGATTTCTTCGGGCCTTCCTACTCAGTCTTCATCGGCCGCCGCGGCTACCCAAACATATTGGCAGGCCCAATGCTCGGAATTGAACCAAAGGAAGGGCTTGATTCCCCCTCAACGTGGTTTGGAATGGATTACTCGAAAATAATTGAACTTCGCTCCTTTCTCCTCCGATCCAAAAAAGTTGAAGGCATCCGCTCCTCCTCAAAGTTTGTACAGGAAATGCAGGAGCTCGCACTTGCAAAGAAGCCTGCTGACGTGGAAACCTCCTTCCGAAGGACTCCGCAGTTCTCCTTCTCTTTATCAGAAAGCTTCCAGCCAATGGGTCCATCTGGGCTTCTAGAGAAAATGCGCGTCACAGACAACGTTAGCATCCCTGTCCGGGTGGAGAGAATTGTTTCAGATGAGTTGAAAGCTGGTGAGCAGGCCTTCCTACTTTACCAACAGGGAATGGATGTCTATCGTTTAGCAAGCATACTTTCCTCTGGCACACTTGGACTGCAGGAAAATAAGAAGCTGGTCCCCTCAAGATGGTCAGTAACAGGAGTCGATGACATAATTGCAAAAAAGCTAATGAGTCAGGTGAGAACATACCCATCAGTTAATGATTACATTGTCTTTGAGTCCCAGTACCTAGACAATCACTTTGTCATCCTGATGATGCCAGGCTCCTGGGAATTTGAGAATTTCGAAGCATGGGCTCCTGGAAGCAACTGGTCCACCCAGACACAGTCAAAAATAATTGAAGAGTATGAACCTCATCATGGAAGAACATCGTATGCGGAGAGTCAGGCTGGTGGATATTATGCAGCGCGTCTCCCAGCGGTCCGATATCTCGACTCTGTGAAGAGGCAAGCTCGGGTGATCTCTTTCCGCGAAGTTGGGGAAGGCTACTCCGTCCCTTTAGGGGTATGGGTTGTTCGCCAGACTGCAGAGCACGCATTCAAGCAGCCACCGAAAAGGTTTGCAACAATAGAGGAAGCCCTCAACTACTGCGACTCCCTCCTCAGGATTCCAATTCAAGCCTACAAAAAGCAAAGCAGAATCCTTCAGCAGAGAAGATTGACAGAATGGGCCTAATCTCGAGTTTAGCTCCGGATAACAACCCCACCAAGGCCCTGCTGGGCAAACTTGTGGATAAGGTCTGAAACTGAGTTCAAAATCCCCTGCGCTTCTCCTGCATCCATCTGGATTCTGTCCGGGGAGAAGATTTCAATTGTGGTTGGGGCATAGTTCATGGCAATGAATACAAGCGTATCAAAGTCTGCTGCAAGAACCTCAAGCGCCACAACATTTGAATAACCCACCTCTAAGTTAGGCAAGGGCTTATCAACCTTACGGATTTCCTTGAAATCCTTCTTAACTATCAGGGACTTCTTCTCCCTCTCCATCTGCTTTACATGCTCCTCCAGAGAGGAGCGGGCAGCTTCCTCAGTCACAGCAAGGACCTCAATCATCATGCTTGTTTTTATCCAACCCTCTTTCAACTTCTTCTCCTCTTGTTCTTTCAAATTTTGTTCCATAGGTCTTTTTTGAATACTGGTTATTAATATTACTATGTAAGGTCTCCGCAGCGAAGTCTGCGGCTCCAAAGTTAAAGCCTCTGTAGCTCAATCTGGTAGAGCATTCGTTTCGTAAACGAAAGGTTAGGGGTTCGATTCCCTTCAGAGGCTCTTATACATTATATATAACATTTATATACTATTATGTTTATTATATAATATGCAAAAAACAACTATTCAATTAGAGAAGTCCACTGTTGAGAAGCTTAAGAATGTTGGGACTATGGGCGATACCTACGACACGGTTATCCGGAATTTAGTAGAAGAGCATATGAGGATTAGAAGAAGGGACTTTCTTGTTGAAACCCAGCATAGGATAGCAAAAGAAGGAAAGTTCACGGAGCTGGATTGAATGTTCAGGCTTCTTGTGGAGATTAGCGTACTGGAAAAAATAAATATTCTCCTAAAAAAAGAAGCGAATAATATTAAAGTAAGGTTACGAGCTTTGAAAGCAAACCCATTCCCTGATGGAAAAGATGAAAAGGAGATAAAAGGAAGCCGGAGAAGAGCTTACAGGCTAAGAATTGGAAATTACAGGTTTTTCTACATCATTGATATTGAAAGCAAAACCGTGAAGGTGACTGAATTTTTAACAGCTGAACAGGCCCACAAAATATACGGTCGGATGTGAGAGGCCCCTTCGGGGGTTAATTTATACGGAGGCGTAGTAACAAAACAAGTTTATAAATATAACAATCCTTCTTATCAACATGTTATCATACGCCACTAGGGTAACGGATCCGGATGGAGAATTAGCAGAACCAGATTCGATTATAGATATAGACTTAGAAGCTGGAAAATGGTATGATATACCAGTTCCAGACGATCATAATGCTGACACTAACTTGTTAACTATGCCAATAGTTCAAGATAAGAATATTCTCATCGAAATTGGCTACAAAGGGTCTCTAGAATTTAGAGAAGAAGTTAGGGGATTTCCAGAATTTCCTGTTTCTTACCCTCAAAAAAATCCTATTTTAACAAAAGCGAATCTAGTTTCTAATGATAATTCCACTTATTCCTTTGTTAGTAGGTATGTTGAAAGTGAAGATGTTAGTTTACCAACAACAGCTTTTGTGTTGGCAAATACACAAAAAGAAAAGATTCCAGAGATAGTTAAAGGCAGCGAAGAAATTGCGAAAAAAATTAGACCAGAAAGAAGTTTCGGGAATTTTCTGGTTAACCTATACAGTTTTGTATTGGACTGTTTTGATAGAGATGAAGATGAAAGCACGTGGAATATGTCAGAATATATGCCTCATCTTGTGAAGGAATATTTTGAAAGGGGAAATGTTTCAGGGGATTGTAAATCAATCTCAACTTTTTTTGTAGGGTTATCTAGTGCTTTAGGTTTGGTATCAAGAAGGGTGACCGGCAAAGTAGTTGGCGACAAGCCAATTGGTACATATGGTGATGATAAAACCAAACTTACTTCTACTGTTATAGGTCATACGTGGCCTGAAATTTATGTTCCATTAAATTCCAAAAGTGGCTTTTGGGTACCTGTAGATCCTTCAGGTGGTGTATTTATGACATACCCCACACAAGATGTATTATATCATTTGTTTTTGGAAATGCCAAGATTTAAGGGGCAAAAGGTAGCACAATTGAGAGTTAGTCACATTCAGAAATAAAAACCACTGAGACTTTAAGTTTTCCATCAATCCGCTCTGCCCCTTCTGCTACACTTGAACGCTTTTTATACGAGGGTTATGTTTTTATATAACCTGGGTATATATAATACTATGGACACCAAATTTCCACTTAACAAGCTGTTGAAAGGGAAGCTCCTCAAGATAGCAGAGCTCCAGGACAAACTGATAGTTGAACTTCTCTCGAAGTTTGATGTTGTGCTGCATGGTGGGACAGCAATCTGGAGGGTTTATGGTGGGAAAAGGTTCTCATATGATTTGGACCTTTATTTCAGCAAGCCAAAAGAAATCCTGGAACATTTCAAAAAGTCAGACTTCACCATGCTTAAAGGGAAGGTGACTGGATCTGATGTTGTTTATATGAAATTCAGTGATGGTGTGGCAGAGGTTGAGGTTGAGGTTTCGCCAATGTTCAGGAAGGTCAGCCCTGTTGATGGTGAGTTTTTTATGGTGGGTGGCGACTCCCTGATTATAGGAACACTGTCAGCCAGGGATCTAATCCAGGAGAAGATTGATGCTTTTAAGGGGAGAAAAAAAGCAAGGGATTTGTATGACATATTCTTCCTTCTTGACAAAGCGGATATTCACCTGAAGGGATTAAAACCTATCAAGGTTCCAAGGGATTTTGCAGGTCTTAAGGAAATCATTCTGATGGGAAAATGCCCTGACTTTGAAACAATAAAGAGGAAGGTGTACATGTATGCCAAGGGTTAAATACAAAAAATTCCAGGAAAAACTGGAGAAAGCCAGTGTTTTCAGCCTGAAAACGGTCCAGGGTGAAATGGGCAATGGGTATGCCAAAGTCTTTATCCACAGGCTCAGGGAAAAGGGGAAAATAATCCCATTAATTAAGGGGTGGTATTCCTTCAAGGAAACCCCTTACTTAATAACAGTCCCCCTTGGAGAGGCGTATATTGGCCTGGGGACAGCGGCATTTCTGCACGGTTTCTGGGACCAAATTCCGAATGTAAATGTACTCACTACCAAGGCACCGAAAAAAATCAAAGTTGGGGAGAGAATCGTTGGAGAAAGGAAAGTGATTGTCCGCAGGGTTTCAAGAAAAATGTACTTCGGGTATGAAACCATGAAGGTGGATGGTGAGAGCGTGAGGGTATCTGACCTGGAAAAGACCTTGATAGACATGATTTATTTCAATTATCCATTCCTTGACGACATTTGGAAAGCTATGGCAGGAAGCCTGAACAAAAAAAAGCTGGCTCTTTACATTAGAAAAACATCAGGGGTCAGGGGCCACAAAAAAATAAAGAGGAAAATTCACTCTTTAACCAAAGCTGGCTGAGGGAATCAATCCAAGCCGTTACATGCTATTGACCCCGCTAAGTTGACAGAACAAAAACACAGGCAGCGAAACCCTCAAATATCCAAAAATGGATATTACCACCCGTGCTTAACTTAATTTTTATCCCTGCCGTTAGCCCTCGGCAACGACGGCCGCTTCAGGTTGCTCGGCGACGGCATCCGGATCCTGCTCACCATCCTGGTCTTGCTCCTGGTCACGAGCAGGGGGCTCCGGTGATTTCTTCTTCGGAAATCCGCTGCAGTCGATCAGCGGTTGATTGGAGTTCGAAAGGTGTTTCATCATCGAGAGGGCGTGGATCCTGTTCCCCAGGGAGAACTCCATCCCCTCGATATTCACCGACCCCTTGAACAGGCATACTATGCCTTCGTGGTCTTGATTGTATATCAGTGACTCCCCAGTCAGTTTTATCCCCAGCCCGAAGATGCTCGCATCATCAGTTACATGCTTCGGCTCCCCTAGGGAAGTGCTTCTGCCGGTAATGGGAGACAGGTCTACTCTGTCCCACTTAAAATGGGGTATGGGAACGCTCAGCAGGCCGTGCATGTGAATGCAAATCTGCCGCCCGCCGCAGAGCTTCTCGAAATCCTGGATCGCTTCCGGGAACAAGGAATGGAAAAGTGCATCCGCCCCCTTTTCGATGAACGTGCGGTACAGATCGCTGCCACTCAGCCGTACCGCGAATTTGTGACCACAATAACCCCCCACGATGAAGATGTCGCTAACGCCACCATCCCTGCTCTCGGGGATGTATAGAGTGCTATTCCTGCCGTACATGAGCATCCCCCCGAGGTTGTAGGGGAGAACGGCATAACTTCTCCTCGGGTAGAACATGATGTAACGAACGTCTGTGGGTTGCTTGTTGAAAAGGACGCGCAACCCACCAACGTGGAGTTGTCTTTCGCGTAGAGCGGGAATAACCATCATCCGCCGCATGCTGAGATTCGTCGCATACACACTGCTCATCTTCACTTTCCTCTCATTTCAAAAGAACTTGGAAAACAAAGGGAAGAGCAGCCCCGACTTTGGACTGCTCCCTCCCCAATAACAGTTACTCCGGTATGAACTCTATGAGCGGCATCACCTGAATTTCGAGCATCACACCTCTCAAAGCACCCCTCACCTGAGCAAGCTCATCCAAATCCGACCCGTAGAGACGGAGAAAGGGTACTTTCCTTATTACTTTGTAGAGGTGACCGACATTAGAGTTCACGTGATTGAACCCGATACTGTGGGCGAAATCAGCAAACACCTTCAGCCTATCAGCTACCTCTTTCCTTATGTCCTCCACAAAGGATGGGTCATTCCCCGGGTAGTGGAGTTCAATGCACAACATCTTAACCTCCCTCCGTTATCTTGTAGTACAGGTCGTTACTGTGGATAAACAGGGTGAGATCGTACTCCTCCTCACCCACAGTAATTTTGAACAAAATTTCTGCGCCATCTTTCCGGAGATACTTCAAAATTGTGTTCTCTTTTGTTAGCATATAATCCCCGGGCCTCAATTCTTTTGGTAGTGGGCCACCCCCATCGTCAGTGACAACCACCGAGAGCCTCGAACCCATCTTAGACATGTCAATCACAAACCCCGACTTATTGTCCCCGACCAGGAGATCGAAGCGCACCTTGATGTCGACCATGAACCAATACACCAGCTTGGTCGACTCGTCAGCTGACTTGAAGAAGCTGCAACCAGTGACAGCCCTCTTCGCGCCTCCTACAGGATCTCCCCCCGAACAGGCAGTGAAAATCACTAGAGCAGCAAGAAGAAGCCAAACAACACTGGAAATTTGACCCGAATTCATTCTCATTCTGCACGTCCTTTCAGTTTGATAGAAACAAAAGCGAAACCGCTACGTCACTTTGTAGTACAGTTCATCCTCGCAGAGAAGCAGAACAATGTCGTGCTCCTCTTTGTCAAAAATGATTTTAAGGAAAGTCTTTCCCCACTCCTTCTTGACATATTTCACGAGGATGTTGCCATGCTCGATTATGTCTTCCCCAGGTTTAAGTTCCTTTTTTTCGGAGTAGGTCTTGGGTACTGGAACAACGACCTGGAGTTCCGAACCATCCTTTGAGAGAACAACATTGAACGAACACCACCCGGGCTTGGTCTCTAAATCAAGGCGTATGGTTTTGTTCCTTATTGAACGAAACACCAATCCGAATGACTCATCGGCTGGCTCGAAAAGCCAGCAACCAAGATCAGCCTTCTTCATGCCTTCTGTATCAGCTTCCCGAGAAACTATGGCAATAGTACCCAACACAACACCCGCTAAAAGAACAAGATAGAGCAGTATCTCCCAGATGGCAATTCGACCCGAATTTCTCATTTCACACGTCCTTTCAGATTAAGTTCCTCGAAAACATAATTATTTCTAAAGAAATCAACACACCGCGAAGACTTTCAATGTCTTTCGTCACGATGCAATCTATCTTCTAGCCAACTGTCCAAAGCAATTGTTTCACTCTGAACCGCTATTGCGTGGGCTTTAATGAAGTTTGTGGAAGTATGAATTCTGGATGTGTTTGTTATTAATTGAGGGTAACAAATTTAAAGGTTACCAAGCGTAAAAATAGCTCATTTTCTAAAAATACCAAGGCAGTAGCCAATAGGTTGATGTTCGGTCTAATTTATTTCAATTCCTTCCTTGACAGCTTCCCTTACTATGGTGACCATTTTCCTTAATTTATCAAACTCCTTTGGAGTGTAGCACAAAAAATCAACAGGACAATCAAGCTTCCAGTGAGCCCTAAGACCTATGGCCCTCTTAAAGAATTTTTTACCTTTAAACTTATTACTGACAAGAAGCAGGTCAACATCACTATCTTTCTTCATTTTTCCCCTGGCTGCAGAACCAAATATGAAAACCCTTTCTAATGCAAACTTCTTCTCAGCAGACTTTTTGAACTCCTTCACATTTTCTATAATTTCTCTTTTACCCATTTCATCACCTTCTTTGCCTGTTCAACCGCCTCCTCTGCATCTTCCTTGGAATATTCTTCATCGTTCGGATACATTGTGGCTATATAATGCTGTGTCAACTTCTCACAAATGTCAGAAATGGTTTTTGGAGCTTCAACCTTAATTGCCAATTCGTATAGGTCATGAATCTTCCACAATTCTTTATATTTCGATATATATAATGCCTTCAACGACTTTTCTGCAGCCTGTTGTGAAAAGAATGCAGATACATCATATATACCTTCTTTTAGGTTAACTTCAGCAGCATTTAGGTCATGCTCTGCCTTTTCAACCCATTTGGCAACCTCTTCCATAACAATTACTTATCACAGATCAATAAAAAGTTCTCTGAACAAACAGCTTATTTCCTAAAAATACCAAGGCAGTAGCTCAACTGCTTCAGTGAGCCAGATATTTGGGGTTTGAAAACTATAGCGCCCCAGCCTGCAGTTATGCCTGCAGTAATTGCACCGCCCAAAGCTAAATCCATTCCCCAGTTAGCGGTGATAATGAACAGCTCACCATACCATAAATGATCTATTGCCCCGAAAAGAGCGCCACCAAGAAGCATTATATTCAGCCAAAACCCATGGACACCTCCCCTGCGAGAAGCCTTCCTTGCAACAAACCCAACCACAGTAGCTATTAAAGGGACAGCCCAGCAGACCATATAGATTATATACTGCCAGACAATATAAAATGGCATGCCTACGGGTTCAGTCCATTAGGTCGCCTAAGATTTTATCAGTCCATAGAGATGCAGACCTGGTTCTTTTCACCCAATTGATTACGCGGTCTGAGATACGTTTCTTACCAAGGGTCTGTCTTATTCTCCTGGCAGTTTCCTCTGGATCAGAAGGATTTACAAATACCACCCCGTCCTCAACCCCAAAACCAGCCTGCTCCAGTAGGTACCGAGCTCCACAATTTCCAACATAGACAGTAGAGCGATCATTCGGAAGAAGCGACTCTTGGGCAAGAGGTGCCTCGAAAATATTAAGGTTCATTCCATCTGAATGTGTGTTAATTAGAACCCCGTCGCTATCCCTAAATAATGCGATTGTGCGGGAGGGAGAAAGTGTTTCATCTGAGACATGTAGGAATTTTCTTTCTGGATCCAGCTTCCTAATTTTTTTGAGGAATGCTCTATTATAGTCCTGGTAAGCCTTGGTACCTTCTCGGCAGGGAGGTGCAAACGCAACATATGCAACGTCATTTCTAACATGATGAATTGTTTCAAACCTCCTGAGATGACCTTTAGTGTAGTCACGGCGTTCTGCCCCAACAATGATCTTCTTTCCTGCATCCCTTTCCATCTTCATAATAGCACTAGCTCCTCTATCTGTTTCTGCATTGGCAGCAGCCTCCAAAACCCCGTCAACATCCAGCCCTATCGGATAATCCCCAACAACTACCATATTATCTCCTCTCTGAATAGAATACTTACCATCCCCCAGATCATTTATTTCCGCTTCAGGGAAAAACTCCCTAACTGTCCCAAGGAAATTTTGAACATATCTGGGAATATGAAACCCTATAAGGTCTGCATGTAGTATCCCGGAGATAAGGAGACCGTAATGATGGAGTTCATCCTTTTCAGTAGCCCTATCTGTCTTGAATATTTCCTTGACAATGTTGCATCTGGGAAACGGTGTATGAATGAAATGAGCTATTTTCACGCCCTTGATACCGAGATTCCCCAATTCTGTCTTGATATGTTCTGGAAGTCTGTAATGATGATAATCCTGTATAAAAATAGATATGTTATTGATGCCCACCTCCTTCAGTGATTTCACCTCATCTATCGCAGCAACAGAAAAACATGAACGACTTGTCCATTCATACTCCATGAAATCACGGCAATTAAAGACAGGTTTAGGGTAATAGGGAAGATTGATTAGGTTCTGTTCATCCATATGTGTTATAGGCCAGATGAAGCCATTTGATAGCCCACTGTAATATTGTTCCATTCCTCTTTGGTCACGATAGACAAAACGGATCTTGTAGCCAGGCCTAACCTCAATACTATCCACCCCATCCACTAGACCATCGCCATTATCACCCATTGCCAAGCCTATCCAGGTCAGGTCCCCGGATTCTATATAGTTTCTGAATGCAGCTGTTAAGCCGCCAGCTGCCTGCTCCCCTTCTCGGTAGGGAGGGCATCGATTTGCGATTATAATGGGTCTATAGCTCATAATACACCTTAGCAGGTATTTTTAAGAACAAAAAAAGATATATACGTGTGACGGGGCTGTGGTGTAGCTTGGTTAGCATCGCGGCTTTGGGACAGTCTGACACTCCTTGGAGCGTCTCTCTGAGAAATAGCCGTAGACCCCGGTTCAAAAAGGGTTGACTGCATTGACAAATCAAGGCAAGTAGTCTCTCTTGTGTTTCCGGGCAGCCCCATATTTAAGTATAGAAAGCAAAAAACTTTTCATGGTAGACCAAAAGCAATGCCTGTTTTGCAGGATTATAGCAGGGGAAATTCCTGCAAAGAAGGTTTATGAGGATCAGGTCTCACTTGCTTTCTTAGACATCAACCCACGCAATCCAGGCCACACTCTTCTAATTCCAAAGAAACATGCTGAAACTATTTTTGACCTGCCCGATGCTGAAGGCTCCAAGCTCTTTGCCTCCCTCAAAAAAATAGCTGTCAAAGTAAAGAACGGAACCAAGGCGCATGGCCTTTCAATCTGCCAGAACAATGGCTCTGCAGCTGGCCAGGTGGTTGGGCATGTACATTTCCATCTTATTCCAAGGTTCTTGAATGAGGGCCCCGCTGCTTTGGAAGCAATGCTCCCAGTCAGGAAAATGGATGAAAAAAGCCTGGACAAGGTTGTGGCTGTAATCAAGGGCGCTTCCACAAACACAGAACAAGAAACCATCGGAGAGGAGTTGGAAGAGAGGATACCAGAGCCTGCAGAGGAAAGACCAGAGGAGCAGCCAAAACCCGCGAGAAAGGAGAAGAATCCTTCGGCCAAAAAGCCCCCAGAAAACGAGGAAGATGACGTTGACGAGTTCGAGGAATTCAACTTCAAGTTCTAATCTACGCCTTTAATAAACATTTTTATCTAATTCTAGAACAAGCGCCGGTAGTCTAATGGTAGGACACAGACACTTGGAAAATACGAGAGCAATCTATGAGTGGTTTAAGCCTTCCAAGCCTGCGATGTGAGTTCGATGCACCCTTTTAGGAAAAGGCTGCACCCAAAAGGTGACGGAAACCTCACCCGGCGCATTTATTCTTCCTTCTTCTTTTTGCCTTTTTTTCTGAAAGAAATTGTTGAAAGGTCGAGCTTGTATTTGCCCTCAGCTGTTCGGATTACAAGCGGTCTTTGCTTGAAAAGGTTTGTAACATCAATTGCATACTTCCCTGGCCTGAGGACTCGTATAGCCTCCAAGTCCAGGATAACAGTTTCTTCTTCCTCCCCAGTGATTTCGCGGACATCCTCTTCTATTTCCTTGATTTCTGTTGTGGTTAGCTTCTCAACTTCCCTCTCAAGCTGCTGGAGCGCCTCTTCCTTCACGTAAAAGAAAAAACGAGAACCACATTCATTGCAGCCTTTCAGCAGATAGTCTGCTGTATCAGGATGGATAGTCCCGCACTGGGTGCATTTATTGGGCATACTTTATTCTGTTACTGTAGGTTTTTATTATTGAGCTGAGAAATCACACGCTCATTCTCATCTGAGCCCGGATGTGCTCAAAGCCCAGGGATTTCCATGCCTCAAAAACTTCCTTGTTCCTAAGGTCAGTGTGTAGCTCTATTAGCTCCACACCATTTTCCTTCGCCCACTCCCTGAAGCAGGAGAAGAGCTCTTTCATTGCTCCCTGATGCCTGAATTCCTTGTCCACAAAGGATGACCATATCTCTGCGTAGCGCCTTGCAGAGAAGATTTTGTATCTTTCTCTTATGGAGCCCATGATATATCCGATTATCTTTTTGTTTTCTTCAGCCACAAACAAACCGCTCTCCGGATCATTCAGGTGTTTTTCTATGTCCTCCCTCCACAGGGAGTCAGCATTGTCAACTGTTGAATAATAATTGTCAATTTCAACGTGCTCTAAAACAAGATTTTGGTTCAGAAGAGCCAGCTGCTCTAAATCCCCTGCTGTGGCTTTTCGGATCTCCATGAGAAGTTTTTGCTGTCCTGGTTTATATTTATATGTGTTCACATGTAAACAAGAAGCTCCTGGGGATTCTTCTTGATTTTTCTAACAATCCCTGCAGGGCCGATAATTGTGAAGCCCCTCTTCTTCCCGGTTAACCGCTCCACAAGCAGGTTCTTGAACTTATCAACATTGCCAAGCTCTGGTGCCTCAATGCTTGAAAGTTCTATCCCAGTGAACTGCTCAGAGAACTTCTCCATTGTATTTTTAATCAAATCTGCTTCTTCCTCAGGATTCAGCTTCGCGTCAATTAGAACCAAGGCCTCCCTCTGGAGGGCGCGCATTACCTTCTTGAAATCGTCCCTGACAATTTCATATGGGATGAACTTTATCTTTATCATACTGTCTCCAGTACTGCGTCATATAGATTCTCAAGCCGGTGACCTGTCCTCGCTGAAATCCCAACTGTCCTATAATTCTGGAATGCTTCTTCCACACGCTTCAGCTGGGACTGCTTGAGATCTGCCTTGTTTGCCACAATCAGAAAAGGAACCCCTCTAGCATCAAGGTTTCCAAGGATTGTAAGGTTCACCTGGGTGAGCGGGTCTCTTGTTGAGTCAACCACTACCAACACCATGTCCATGTTGTCCAACCACTTGATTGATTCAATAACGCCTTTGGTGGCCTCTTTAGCTCGGGATTTGGCTTTCTTCTTCCCCATCCCGAACTTTACAAAATCCTCAAAATCAATCCTTGTTGCAATCCCAGGGGTGTCCACCAGGTTGAACGTTAGGGATTTGCCGTCACGTTCTATCTTAACATTCTCCTTTGTTTGAATTTCCCTTGTTTCATGTGGAACTATGGAAGCTTTTCCCATGTCCTCCCCAAGCCAGTCCTTGCATATCTTGTTCGCTAGGGTGGTCTTTCCAGAGTTCACTGGCCCGTAAAGCCCAATCTTCAACTCGCCCTTCTTCTTGAAAAGCGATGAAATCCTGTCCAGTAATTTCTTTAGACCCTTGAACGCCATATAATCACAAAAATCCTATCTAAAATTCTTAGTGTTTGGAAATATAAAACTTCCAGCGATTCTGCATTTTCAGCAGCAATTGCACTGCTAACAGCCATTTTTCCCATGGAACACTGAGGATAATGCCAAACCTTTAAAGTTTTTCACCAAATAACCGATATCATGCTCATATCCCTCAATAAATTTCGTGCGTAAAACCTAGACTTTGGTAATTGGCTGAAGACTGGGGTAGGAGTTTTGATTAGTTATTACTTTCTTGGATAATGATTCACAGTGAAAGGAATCCCCAATGGGAATCATTGTTTTATTGGCGCTGCTATGTGGCGTTTCCAGCAGCCAAGACATTCCCCTAGTAGAAGGGGAAGCGATTGCAGGAGTTTACAAGGACCTCAACCAGATTCGGATGGACCTTGTGGAACACAGTCTCCTTCAGGGTAAACTGTTTAAGGATGAGAAATTGCTTGATATAGGCAGTGCAGAATGGGGGCCTATAGAAATCAGGAAGGGGGAAAAGTTCAGAGTAGACTGCTACCTCCACTTCGAAGTTGACTCTGACCAGGAAAAGGTGATGATACTGGAGGCCGGCGGCCACTCCCATGTGTTTGTGAACGGGACGCCCAGGATGGGAAACCCGCATTACGGTGTCTCTGATGAGGGGAGAGTACCAATCCCTGTAAAGCTCAAGGAGGGAACGAACCACCTCCTTTTCCTTGTGCGAAAAGGGAATGGGTTCAAAGCAACGTTGAAGCCCGTGGAGAAGGAAGTGTCCCTCAGCTTCGTGAACAAATCCAAGTGGGAACCAACCCTACCATCCCTCATATCTGGCCGCAAATATAGTGGCTGGGGCGGGGTTGATATCATTAATGCTGGTGATAGGCTCACTGGATTGAAGATTCTTGCCCGTGTTGGTGACAGGGAGGTGGAGACCAGCATCCACCCAATCCACGAGCATTCCATTTCCAGGGCATCCTTCCGGATCAAGGCCCCGGCCTCGAATAAGGCAACACTTCACCTGGAATTAAAAAACAGTGAGGAGGTGCTGGATTCACTTGAGGTTCCCCTGGAGGTGGTGAACCCCAAAGCAAAGAGGGTTGTGATAAGGAAGACCTTCAGAAGCTCAGTGGATGGGAGTATCCAAAGTTACAGGATCACCCCAGCCAAGAACCCGGAGGGGGCAGGAATCCTGGTTGCATGTCACGATTCTGGCCGGGGTACAAAGGACATCTGCGACATGCTTCCCAGAAAGAAATGGTGTCACATTGTGGCACCCATGAATAGGAGGCCCATTGGTTTCAGTTATGAGGACTGGGGACGACTGGATGTCCTCGAGGCCCTGGAAGATGCCAAGAGGCAGCTCCCCCATGACCCGAAAAAGATTTATATCTGCGGACTTGGTATGGGCGGCCACGGGGCCTGGGCATTCATGGCATGGTATCCTGGAATGTTTGCTGCGGGCGGACCCTCGGGTGGGTACCTCTCCATTTGGGACCTTGAAGAACCGAAACTGAATTTTCGATCCTCCCGCACAGGAGAAATCCTCTGGAGGTCTTGCTCTCAAAGCAGGATAAAACAGCTGTGGATGGGGAACCTCTCAAAAACACCTGTCTACGTTCTCCACGGGCAACTTGACAGAACAGTCCGTGTGCACTGGTCAAGGAGGGCGGTGAAACTCCTGAAGGGTCACCCTAACCTCAAATACCACGAAGAGAAAGGCGCATCCCACCGGTGGAAAAGGGATGGCATTCCTTTCATGGCATGTGTTAACTGGCCACAGATGTTCAAGTTCCTCAGGAAGCAACAAATTGGAACCGGTGAGAAGATCAGCTTCACCACAGCAAACCCTGGGGTTTCCTCCCAGTGTCACTGGGTTGGGATTGAACAGCAGAAAAAGTTCCATAAAAGGAGCAAGGTAACAGCCTCCAAGGACGGGGACAGTGCACGGGTCACGACAACTAATGTCCAAGCCCTCTGGGTAGATGCCATCGGGACTGTCCGACTGGACAAACAATCCTTTGAGGTGTCTGGCAAAGCATGGTTCCGCAAAAAGGGTGGAAAATGGTCACCCGGGAGACCGCCCCAGTCTGAGAAATCATCACTCCGGACAGGCCCATTCAAGGAGGCATTTACCAACGAGGCTGTCCTTGTGTATGGGACTCAGGGTTCTGATGAGGAGAGCAAGGCAAACTTCGAAGCTGCCAGATTCCACCAGGAAACCTTCTTCTACCATGGGAATGGAAACTTCCCCCTCATCCCAGACGAGGAGTACAAGCCAGGGTATGGCAACATCATCCTCTACGGGAATTCCAGAACCAACTCTGCCTGGGAAGGGCTTCTTGGAGGAAGCCCTGTGCAGGTGGGCTCCACTGTAAAGGTTAGAAACAAACGAGAGTTAACGGGTGACTTGGCTGTCTTGTTAGTGAGGCCAAAACCTGGATGCGATACATCCCTTGTGGGGGTTGTTTCCGGCACAACAGCCAAGGGAATGAGGATGGCTGGAATGTTTCCAATATTCACAGCAGGGATCGGGTATCCGGACCTGGTGATAGCTGATATCAGTATGCTGGACAAAGAAAATGGCAATGTCAAGTTCGCTGGATTCTTCGGCAACGACTGGAGCGTTGAAAACGGAGAGTTCGTGGGCGAGTAAGGTCCTGCACGCAGGCGACAATGTCCATTTAGGATTTTTGCCGCCTGTGTTTTTCTTTGTCACCTTAAAGATGCTTAGGTATTTGGAATTATGAAAATTCTTTGTAAAGCACTTATTTAAAATCCAGAGACCAAATATACACATGTCATGTTTTTCCAACTCAATTTTTTTCCCAGAATCGTAAACCCGATTCTAAATCAGAACCCAGGATATTGTCAGCTATATTTTTACCGAATCTGAAATACACTAAGACTTTGACCAATCAATGGTCTGACTTAGACGGGATCGGGAACCGGGAGGCTTTCGTTCTCCTGGGACAGCCAGGAGCTGTATTAGCGGCACAGCTCCTGGTTTGTTTTGAACCCAAAGCTCACGACACGGGCTGATGATATGGGTGCCTTACCCATCCTTGATTGCCAGAGTGTGTCCTATTGGTAAGGGACAGGACGAAACCCCCATGATGGCAGTAACTGCCAGAAAGGGACCCCCCATATGGCTGCGCATGACGACCAATTCGTCCGCAAGCGCACAAGAAAAGAGTGCGTCCTGAAGAATGTAGACAGCAAAAACCACCAGGAGGACAGCATCAAGTAGATACGACGCGTTCTATCGAATCTACGGGTGTCAGTATCTCCGCCCCCGTTCTGATTTGAAGGGGTAAACTCATGACCCGACTTCTCATCCCTCCGTAGTTGTTGTATTAGTTCTGCATCAGCCGAAAAAACAGGGGTTTTCTGAAATCCCAGGGGCAATACCACCCCATTAAAAAAAGAAGCGTCAGATGCGCACCAGAAATTAAATTTTCAGTGCGCATCGGCTTTTATTTTGTCATCTTAACGGTGCCTAAATGCCCGAGTCGCGATCCAGAGGACCCCCTCGTGAAGAGGCCTTTATTAACAGGAAGCCCAAGTATATAACGAAAGTCTTAGGAATGACTTTCGTGGTTCCCCTATGACTTTCCTGGGGAAACAGGAGCGGGTATGGTTAAGTATAAGAAAGGCAAAGAGCCTGGGGCTGAGATTGAGAGGAGGTATAAAGAAGAAGTAATTGAAGACCTCTATGAGCTGGAGCCCCGGCGGCAGGAACGCGCGATTTTTGAGGAACAACCACTCCCTGAAGAGAGACTGGTCACTGATGTAAAGGTCCGCCACCGCGCAACCCCAAGGATGGAGGAGCGGAAGATACAGCCGCTAACGCTTTTAGGCGAAGATGTGATGGGTTCGCTTTTTGACAGGGTTGATTTCATTGGAAAAAGAATAGAAGAGATATCAGAGTCAATTAAGCTAAGAGACGTCATCCACAAGGAGATGGTGGAAGAGATTAATATTGATGTAAAAGAGAAGGATGCGATGGCTTCAAAGGTCGCGGACATTGATGAGAAAAGGAACTTCAAGCTTGACATTTCTATACTCAGGAAGGAGAAGCGCCTGGAGAATGTTCAGTATTGGAGGGACCTAGTGGAGCTGCGCTCAGAACTCAGGGAGCTCCTGGAGCAATATCAGACAGAAAAGAAGATTGCAGATATATTCAGGGACATCTCAGGAGGGGAGGCAGCATGATGGACACACAGGAGAAGCTGGTGTCCGAGGAGATTAAGAGGCTGGTTCCTGTTCTAGGAAGAATAAACGCACAGCGTCTGGGAAGAGCATACCTCCTGGCTGATGAGGATACTAAGAAAAGGATTTTTGAGCTGGTTGATGTTATCAAGGCAGCTGTCTTCTCTGACCCGGATTTGCGGGATGCAGCCTTGAGGGAGCCCCCGGCGGCAATAACACCAAAACCAGGGGATGTTGAGATTGGGAAGGCATTGTACGGAAGGAAGAGAATGCATCCCTTCTATTTGAACAAGAAGACGTTCCTCTCACACATGGGGATTTTTGGCTCCTCAGGGTATGGGAAAACCAACCTTGCTTATTCATTGATAGAGAAGCTGTCAGACCAGGGAATCCCTGTAATTATTTTTGACTTCTCCAAAAGAAATTATAAAGACCTTATCTCCACCCCGTTAAGAGACAGGATAGAAATCTTCACCATAGGCAGAAACGTTTCCCCGTTCAAATTCAACCCATTGAAGCCCCCACCAGGGATCCAATTGTCACAGTGGATTAAGGAGTTTGCTTCAATCTTTGACCATGCCTACTGGTTGCTTGGCGGTGGCCGTCATATAATTTTGAAGTCAATGGACAATGTTTATATGTCACATGAGAATCCCACCCTCCAAGATCTCAAGGAGTGGCTGAACGAGTATGGTTCTGCAAACCTCCCGACAAGGGAGCGGAACTGGCTCGCTACTGCCGAGCGACCTTTAGAGAGCCTCTGTTTCAAAGAGGTGGGAGAGGTCTTTAAGGTAAAGGATGGTATCCTTCCATCAGATTTTTTCAGGCCAGGAAAAATAACCATCCTGGAGCTGGACGCACTTGACACAAATGACAAGTCTTTTTTCATAGAAATCATCCTCCAGTGGATAAGGGACTGGCTGCTTGTTAACTGGAAAAAGGAAGAGCTCGCAGGTGTGGTTTTCCTGGAAGAAGCGCATCACGTCCTCAACCGCGATAAGGCAAAGAAAATGGGATCTGAAACTGTGATGGAGCTGATATTCCGTGAGGTTAGGGAGCTTGGGCTTGGCATGATCTATCTGGACCAGCACCCCTCATTGGTTTCTTACCCAGCCCTGGGAAACACATCAACCCATATATACATGAACCTTGGACTGGACACAAAGCAATCCTCAGATGTCCAGGACGCCAGCAACATGCTTGGCCTCTCAGAGGAGGAAACCCCTTACCTCAGGCAACTACCTATTGGGCACGGTTTCATACTTTGCAGGATGTCGCTCCAGAGCCCATTCCTTATTGAGTTCCCAAAGTTCCCAATGGAAAAGGGAATCGTTACAGATGAGGAAATCAGCAAGTTCATGGGCAACCGGATTGTGGAAAAGGTCTCAGGCAAGAAAGAATCAGTAGCAGAGGAGCATGTTCAGGAGGAAATCAGTGAGCAAGGGATGAAGATTATCGAGGCAATTGGATCAGGGAAAGGTAGCTTTGCTTCAAGGATTTATTCCAGAACAAAGATGTCAGGCAAAACATTCGAGCGGCATGTTAAAAAACTGGCTGACCAAGGCCTGGTCGGTATGAAGCGCGGGAAGACTGGAAGGAATGTACTGCACTTCTATTTCCTCACAGATAATGGGGATCAGGTGTTTGATGAGAATTTCACCAGGAAGGAAACATCATCAAACAAGGACATAACAGAGATTGTTTCTAACCTCACTGGGGTGGGCTGGGAGTTTGATCAAGAGGGAAAAAGGCTTATATATAAGCAGAACAATAAAAAGCTTACTGTAATCATCGAAAACACAACAAACCGAAAAAAAATAGAAGAGGGTTTGAGGGAAACCCCATACTTCATATGCGCGACAGAGGGTGTGAGGAACGTCCTTCTGCAGGAAGCCGCTAGGCTTTCATACAAACAAGGTCCCCTAACCGTCTATATAGCCAGCCCAGAAAAGTTCGCAAAGAAAGCAGACTTTGAGCGGGTTGACTTCAAGTAATGTTTCATCAATTTCACAAACCATTTGCACGACATTCCTTCGGAATGCCCACAGGGAACCAAACTTTTTGTTAGCAGATGGTTTCTTCCTCAGGAAAGCTTCAAAGACTTTCCTCAAGGAATCAGGTGACTTGATTGTCTTTTCTGGGTAAGTGCCTTCCTGATGTTGTCTTGTCTATCTACTAGATCCTACCATGGAAGCGCTTACCCAGTTGAATTTTGCGTGGCGGGTATTGCATCACCAGAACAAATGATATGTGGCTATTTGACCGTAGCCTGAATGAGAGGTTTTACTTTACCCGCCACCCATTGATTTTTGCGGGGCGGGCATGATGAATCAATTATAACCTACGAGAGTGACCACTGTCGAGGTAAAATTGTGTTACTGTTTTGCCCGCCCCATCGTTTGATTTTAACCCAGCCCCGAGTCGCTTGACATGGTCTGGACACCGATCAAGCTATTCGCATCCCCACCCGGGGCTTTTTGAATACACACTGGAACCCTCCGACTTTTGGAACACTCTGACGATCGGGTGATAATCACACTGCCAATCACCCACCATCATCTGTCTGTGACCCCACTGCAAGTTTTTCGAACTCGGCTTGCAGGTGAGCAGGACACATCCGAGAGATTAGAAGCTTTCGGCCTGCTCTTGGAGTCAGAGGCCCAACGCAACGCTCGTAAGAGCGCTTCCTTGTTGAAGGCTGAAGATGTGCCGGTAATTTCTCTCGGGCTACAACCTCTCTATATGGCACCGGCACATGAGCGAAAGGCGCGCAGGTTTGACTGGACCTGGCCTCATCCTAGTTGGAAATACCCAGCCATTTCCAGCGAGCAATCATTCTCTGCGCGCCTTGCGGTTGGAGCTGAATTAATTTTTTAACTGTCACTGGGCAGAGCCCTGACCCCACTACAAATCTTTCAAGGCTGATTTGTAGGTGAGCAGGTTCCACCCGGAGCTTAGAAGCTTTCGGCCTGCTCTCGGGGTCAGGATGTTGTTTTAGTTTTTTCACCAATGCCCTTTTCGCCTCGGGTGGTGTGGGGTGGAATCGCAGTCGACAATAGGTGGGAAGAGACTGCGGGGGGTGGAAGACTGTATTGATTGGAATAGTTATTCGAGTACATTCAACAGTGTCTCCCCAACCAACTACATTCCGATCATTCTGTCTGACAGTGCGCGCGGCGGCCAGGGATTCCTAACAACCCACCCCTCCCGGTGCATCATAGTATGCAACGCCGCGCGCGGGGCTAGTGAACTTCTTAGAAACGTGAATTCAAGATTTGGTTGGGGAGGTGTCTTTCCCACCTATACATACCCCACCTAGCAGCCATGCTGGCTGCGACACACTTAACCGCTTTAATCATTAGACACCTTCCCCACCGTTTTTATACATCGCATTATATTATGCACCCCTTCAGTGGAGAGGGGTTGCTATTCTAAGCCTAGGCAGTTTTGTCCTCCCGACTGCTCATGGCTATTTTTTCCAAGGGAGGATCGGATAGGGGGTTCCCATATGGGGAAGCGACGAGTGAGAACTACCACACCACCGCAGCAAGACGACAAAAAGCTACGAGAAGCAACGGCAGAGGTGAAAGAGGAGAAAGGACGTTCTCGCCGTAGTGATGGTAGTGGTTTTCACAACCGCAGAGTCGGTGTAAGTAGTAGGGGCCGACAGACAACGAGGAGGTAAAACCCCCCACACACAAGGAAGAGGTGGAAAGGTTTTTTGTTCGCAACAGAGGTAGAAGGTTCTTGATAGATGGGGAGGGGGATGAAGCTTCGGTTTATTATTCGAATTTGGATTCTTTCTCCCCCTTTTTTTCTGTTGCAAATGATGTGCGGGCCGGCAGATCGTGTAAAATTGATAATAAAGGATTATCTTCTGTGAGGGTAGACTGCAAATGCATTTTCACAAAGAGTTTTCCAAACATCACTCTTCACTCATGCCCAGTCCACGCTCCAAAAAATATCCCTCCGCAATCGATGGTTGAATGCGACGAACTTTTGTTTTTAGGTTATAGGGGTAGACAACAACCCAAGGCACATGGCCAAATAAGCTGTGTGTTTTGGGGGGCGGGGAAAAGGACATTGCCCGAGTTTTAGTTGTTTATCGCCAGGTTTCGGAGGGTTTTTGTTTTGTCAACTTAGCGGTCCTCGGGTTTGGTGTATTTTTTGTACCATTTGAGGATTGTCCAGCGAGAGACCCTGACTCCTTCTCTTTCCATGCGAAGCTTCGCTTCTGCTAGAGAAAATCCTTTTTTATAGAGAGAGACTGCCCGCTTGATTTCTACTGGGGAAAAACGCATCCTGAAGTAGACGTTACGGAGCGTAAACTTCCTCCCGCAGGATTTGCAGAGCCGCAGGCGTTTCTTGGACTTCTCATTGTAGCGGTATCCCCGGAAAACCATTTTATTGGACTTGCAATAGGGACAAGAGATTTTTTGCATAAAAAATCTTGGTGCTTTGTCTATTTAAAGGTGTGTACCTAAACTCACTTCTTCCCCATCGCATTTACAGTAAACCACCTTTTCCAGTCCTCCCAAACCCTGCTAGGATCTGGATGCCCAATCTCCTCACGGACCTTCTCCTCAATAAGGTGGTACTGCTGATTGCAGTGCACAACCCAATCAGCCTCAATCAGCCCAGGTTTTTTCAGCTGCTCAGAGAGGCGGAGCATCTCTGCCTTCATTTTTGCGCGGAGATTGATGTTCTCCCAAACTGCCTCCCAATTCCCTGACCACTCCCTAACATTGGAAGCAATGCGATTCAAGATTTCACTTTCACCATTCAATAGCGTGTCCGTAGGCTTCAGACGATCCTCTTTACCAGAGTATTCCATTAGGTTCACAAAGCCGCCCTCTTTAACAGGCTCATCACTCCATTCCTTCCGAACCTCAGTGATTTCAGTCATCCTCCTGAAGCGGTGGAGACCATCAGCAGAACGCAGCATCTTGCAGATAGGGATTATGTCAGTGGCCTTGAAGCTTGTCTTCGGAACCTCTAAATCGTTCACCACCCGATCAAAGACACCGTAAGCAGACTCCCCGTGGATGGTCCCTGCAACAACATTGGAAAGAGCCCCAATGCGCATTGCTTCATAGAGTGCTTTAGCCTCTAGAGAACGAACCTCGCCCACAATCAGAGCTGAATCCCCCAACCTAAGGGCTGTCCGTAAAGCTTCGTCAGCAGGCATCTCTGTCTCCACCTGTGTGATAACAGAACGACTCTTGAGTTGGGTAACATTGTAGTTCAGCGCGCGAAGACTATCCATTGGAAGCTCGAGGGTGTTATGGGCAAGAATATTATTGGAGATGAAATTCTCGTAACCGGGAACAGAGAAATCATACACATGCTGTGATTTTCTGAATGATTTTATATTCACAATCCTGTCCCAGTAGATGTCAGAGTTTGCAAGCGCGTCCAGTTCTTTAATCAATTCAGTTTCATTTTTTGGTAGGGCAGCAATGATTTTCTTCAGATGTTCCCTTCCTATATTGTTATTCCTATTGATATAATCTTGTTTGTTGAAGATTCTACAAACTTCAGCCAGCCTTCTTTTCGTCCCAAGGGAAAGGGGAATCACATCACTTGTATCATGCGTTGATTTCTTTGAGCACAGCACATTCAGCCTTTCGGTTTTCTTTTTTGTCAAGAAACCTATGCTACTTCTAAACACCCTCAATGATTTCAGTGAGCTAATGTTGCAGTGCCGTGTCTTGTCCTTTCGTAATTTGTTAATCCTTATGATAACACCGAAATGTAAAAGCATTGTCTGGACATCTCGAATAAGCTTTTGTGACGCCAGTGCCATTGTTATCTCTTTGTCAGAAGCGCAACCATCTCCACTGAACAGGCCCCTGAGAACAGAGCCCATCTGTTTCTTGGAAAGCATGAAAACCCAGGCAGGCATTTTTTTTGTATAGGAGTTTCCTTCAAGCTTCAAGACATTCTTCATAATGCTTTTCAAACTCTTTGAATGAATCATCAGGGAAAATCCGTCAGAATGCATTTTGCACTTCAATCTGAATTTCCTGGCAACCCTTCTGACAATTTCCCTGTTCTCCTCCTCAACAACAGAGATGATAACAGAATTCCTGTCATAGCATCCGTCAGCAAGCCACAAACCCGCAAAAACCAGGAAATCAGAATCCATCTCCACCTTGAGAGGAACTGGCATAGTGGAGTTCTTCCCGCTTTTAATCCATAAATCCCCTGTATCATATGGAGCGTTTGATTTCAGCATTTTTTTTGCTATTTCAGCAGGTAGAACACCTCTTCTTTTCCAATGCCCAATGGTTATCTTTGAATAACCAAGTTTTT
>JADHYO010000019.1 GCA_016782405.1 Candidatus Aenigmatarchaeota archaeon | reverse complement strand
GTATGCTAAATTATGATGCAATAGTGCCAGGGGAAACAACCATAAACAGAGTCCCAATGGAATGTATTTTCTCCAGGACTGTCACACCTGTATCCAGTCTCCACGGGAGGTTAAGATCAGGAAAAGCAAAACCAGAAGATTATGGGCTTGATCATGTTCCTAAAAGGGATGAAGTGATAACACTTCCCCAAACAAGAGCAACATTCTCAACAAAGATAGAGGAAGGTGGAGATGTTTACAAGAGTTTAGAAGAAATGGCAAGGGTTAGTGGGTTGGTTGGAAATGAAGCGGCAAGGCTTCAGAACCTCACACTTGAAGGCGCTGAGATTCTTTTTGAAGAGGCTGATAAAACTAGGATTCATCTAGCGGATGGTAAATTTGAATATGTTATGGGTCCAGGAAGAAACCTACTCTTCGGAGACACTTGCTATGGATGGGACGAGAACAGATGGTTATATCAACTTCCAGACAGCAGATGGGTAGATTTGAGTAAACAATTCCCCAGGAATGCTTATAATATTGAAGGTAGATGGAAAGCCGCCTTAAAGAAGGCACAGAAAGAGCATCCTAACGACAGAAACATGTGGCCTAGACCACCAGACCTTGGGGAAGATGTTAGGGAAGCGTTCGCAATGGCCTCCCATGCAGTGCGATCTGAACTAATAGGAGATGAGAGCCCTCACCTGGAACAAACAGCCCAGCTAGTTGCAGACACTTTGGACAGGCTTAAAGACAAATATGGAAGAGATGAAACCGGAATGGAGATATGAGCGATAAAGGATATAAATAAACCAAGAGTGATTGTTTCATCACCACATCTGCAGGCCACCATAGGGCATTTCTTTTCCATCAGCAATGAATCGCCAGTAAGGAATATCAATCAATTCCTCTGTTATTATGCCACCATTATCAACCTTTACCCTTCCTTCAACTGTTCTTTCCTCAAGTCTGGAACTTCCCTCAGCCCTAAGCTCAACCGCTGCCAAGTAAGCCGGAACATCACCTTTATTTTTGAGGATTTCCTGAAGCGCATCAGCATACTCTTGCAATTGGTCATAGTTTCTGTTCCTAAGAAAATGACCCACACGATCCCTGTCTATTTGAACAGCAGGAGAAACCACCTCAATTGGACCTGCATCCACCTCCTCTGTCGCCCTGTGAACAGTTGCACGGATTTCAGTTAGCCGCCTGTCAGGATCGTGGCTGTTGAGCAAGGCATCAAATACAGCAGATTCTCCCTTGAATGTCCGCTCAAGCTCATCAACTTTCATCCAGTAAGCAACATCAGCAGGATCAGATGTGGCAAAGTTGTAAAGCTTTCTGTGGACAGCTGTTTCATCCCCCCTCTTCTGGGCGGGCGCAACCCAATACAATGCTGCTGGGTGAACATTCCATGTTTCATTGCATTGTTGGAGAAACTCTGGTGAAAGTATTTTGAAGTAGCCTGAAAGCGCAATTGCATCAGGTTTGAAAGGCTCTATAACATTCATCCACATTTCATGGTATCGCTTTCCACTGTCCTTTTTCTTAGGATCTAACCCTGATATTTCACAGAAGCCCTCGTAATCAAGATCTAGCACATCTACCGGAGTAACAGTGTCTATTCCTAAATCACGGAAACCCTGGGTTCCGCTTGCACTAGAGTTGTTTGTTCCTGCACCCACAACCTCATATGTTTTTGCGTGCTTTGGTCCTGTGGCAAGCCCAAGCCCAGAGGAGGCTCCGCCTCCATACATGACAAAAATTCGCAAAGGGGCTGACATAATCACGTCTCATGCAGGTCCCAACGGAACTGGGTATCTTCCTTTCCGCTACCAATACCAACCCCGTCCCCATAACCAATTAAATCATAAGCCTTTTCCCAGGCTTCCTCCCTGGTCTCACCAAGCATCCCAACACCAAACACCCTTCCTCCTGTATTGATAAGTTTCCCATCCCTTTCACCCACACCAGCAAAGAAAACTTCTGCATCTGGATGAGCCTTTACTCTTTCAATACCCCTGAGACTTCTTCCTGTTTGTTTTTTGTATTCAGAAGTTGGGTAGCCTGGTGTTGCCATTACAACATAAACAGCATGCCTTGGATCAATTTCAAGGGGTGGCATCGAATCCAACTGACCATGTGTTGCAGCAAGCATATATTTAGCTAAGTCAGATCTCACTCTCATTAAGACTGGCTGAGCCTCAGGGTCGCCGAAGCGTCCAAGATTGGATTCCAGTATTTTGACCTTTTTTCCTTTAATGGCTTTGCTTTTCCATGTCGGGCCATTTTTCTCCTGCTTTATCATTCCATTATAAACAAGCCCAATAACACCACCAACAGCAGCGTCATTTTCAACAGCATCTACTAAGGGAACTGTGTGTGTTTCTAGAAGTTTTTCAAATTCCTTTTCACTGATGTGTGGGTGAGGGGATTCTGCTCCCATACCCCCTGTATTGAGTTTGGGGTCAAGCCCGAAATTGTTCATTCCAACAGGTTTGTTATCTATGGAGCTTGGAAGCTGGATACAATCACCTTGACCAGCAATCACCATTGATGAAAGTTCAATACCATAAAGCCTGTCTTGAATTAGGCAGTCATCACCCAACCCATGTGGCGGAGGGGCCATGATACCATCAACAGCATCAGTTGCTTCTGTTAATGAATTAGGAAGTATTACACCCTTTCCTGCCCTTAGTTCATTGGACTTGATGACAAGTTTGTTGAGGTCTGTATGCCAATTTGCATTAAGATATTTCATAGCAGCTATTGATGTCTTGAAATAGCCACTCTTTGGCATTAAACCAGTCCCTTTCAAAAGCTCTGCTAGATAACCTTTGCTCCATTCTGCTTTGGCATGGGCTCTCTTTGGACCGAAAAAAGGTAGCTGCCTATCATGCATTATGTCCCCAAGTCCATCCTTTAAGGGGTCCTCAGGTCCTGCAATCCCAAGCTCAAACCCATTTTCCTCGAAATATTTTGCAAATCCCTCAGGATCAGTGTAAGGGACAGTGTCTCCAATACCCATTATTTTTATTGCAGGATTGCCTGGAGAAACAGTAACATAATGACCATGCTCAGAAGCGTGCAATGCAAGCGCGTATTCCCTTCCCCCAGAACCTTGAATAAGAACTCTCATTACTTTCTATTTAACAGAAAGAAATAAAAACACAATAGAAAAAAATATTTGTAATAGATTATGAAAACCGCAGCACTGTTTTCAGGTGGGAAGGATTCCTGCTACGCTGTGTGGAAAGCAGTTAAGCAGGGAAAGGAGATTGTTTCACTAGTTGCTTTCTCCCCAGAGAACCCTGACTCCTATATGTTCCATCACCCCAATGTACAATGGACAAAGTTGCAGGCCGAGGCTATGGACCTCCCTTTGAAGATTGTTTCAACAAAAGGGGAGAAGGAAAAAGAGCTTGAAGACTTAGAGAAGGCACTGAAACAATTACCCATTCAAGGGGTTGTGGTAGGTGCTTTGGCTTCACAGTACCAAAAATCCAGAGTGGAAGCGATCTGCAAGAAGCTCGGGCTGGAACTGTTTTCACCAGCCTGGGGTATCGATCCTGACGAGTATTGGAAAGAATTGTTTCACAATAATTTCAGGGTGATAATCACCAAGGTTGCATGTGACGGCCTTGGTAAGGAATGGCTCGGAAGGGAAATTAACAAAGAGAATTTCCAGGAACTGAAACAATTGAGTGAGAAGTTTGGATTCCACCTTGCAGGAGAGGGTGGGGAATTTGAAACATTTGTTCTGGATGGGCCGCTCTTCAAGAGAAAGATTGAAATCCAGGATTCAGGGATTGAGTGGGAAGGGGATTCAGGTATTTTCTTGGTAAAAAAAGCAGGGCTAATTTAGACTGCTTGAAATTCGCTTCTAACCTTCAGAATAAGTGCTGCGCCTGCAAGGATGATCGCAGAGCCAAGAATCTGGAGTAGGGGAGCTGGCTCCCCTAAGAATGAAATCCCCAGAATAAGCGTAATCACTGGAGCAATCAAAAGCATAGCAGAAGCCTTTGAAACATTAATGTGCTTCAAGCTCCAGTAGTAGGTCAGCACAAAGCCGAATAGTATTGCAGTGGAGGCAAGAAGGTTTACAAGTTGGTGAATCTGAAGCGTGAACAGGAGATGAGCTTTCCCAAGGAGAAGCAGAGCCCCGAAAAGGAATAACGCCCCAAAGAACATCCTCCCGAATGTGACCACAAAGTTGGTCTCCTTAAGAAGCATTGCTTTCTTTGCAAGCACATTTTCAATCCCCCAGAGCAACGTTGCAATGATGATCAGGGAGTCACCGATAAGAGGAGCCTGCCAGAGCTCAGCAGGGCTAATCGTTGCTGAGAATATTATCACAGCACCTGCGAACATCAGCAGCAAGGCAACCAGTTGCTTTTTACCAACCCTTTCCTTGAGGAAAATGAAAGCTAATACTGTCACAAAGAGCGGAAGCGTTTTGTGTAGGAATGCAGCACGCCCGCCTGTGGTGAGATTGAGACCGCTGAAAAAGAGCAGGAAGGCAATCCCCCCACCCACGATCCCGATGACAATCAGGTATTTCCAGGGAACCTTCCTGAATTTACCATAGTCAAAGCGGCACTGAACAGAGGAAATCAGGAAAAAACAAAGCCCTATAATCATTGCCCTCACAGCAGTAAACAAGGTCGGATCCAGGTCAACAATGAAAATTTTGTTCGCAAAGATTGCAAACCCTGAAACAATTGCAGCAATCAACGCTAGCGCAGTCCCAAGAGATTCCCTACCCATGTTATACTATTCGCTTTGGATGGATAAAAGTTTAGCGCAAACACAGAGCGCGCCTGATGGGCTTGTTAAATTATTTAAGCCGGCTCAGTAAGAATATACAGTGGTTTTATACTTAACCGAGCCGAAAGAAGACTCCCTTAACTTGTTAGGGGGATGAATTTCGGCGTTAGCATTAGGCAAGTATTTAAACCGATATATTAATAGCACCATATACTGCAGGAACTGCAGAAATTTACGCCTTTGGGGATAGGAAGTTACAGTTCTCGTGAATAGCCGTAATGGCTTCGTGAACAGTGCCTGTCTATGAATTTGGAAGCCACTCAACTTGTTGAGTGGTAGTTCACTATAATATCATCAAGTTTTACCAGCCCCAACAGGAGAGCGCAGCTAGCTGAAGCCAGCAGATGAATTCTGTCCCCTCAATTCTCGAGGAACTCGAGGAATCCCACCCCCATCTGATTTAAAAGGGGCCTAATCCAACACTCTAAGATGTCTGTGATATGTAGAAAATCAGAGAATGTAATACAAAGAACATACAAATTCAGGATGTACCCAAGCAAAACAACTGAAAAAAAGCTGCTTGACACACTTGAAATATGCAGGCAAACATACAATGATTTGCTCGGAATCAGCATAGAAACATATCAGCACACAGGCAAGGGTTTGAGCAATTTTGGCATGAATAATTGCATTAATTACATGGGCGGGGTTGATAAAACCGATGTCCACTCTCAAGTGCTTCAGAATGTAAGCGACAGGTTGGGCAAGGCCTTCCAAAATTTCTTCAGGCGAATCAAAGAGAAGAAAGTCAAGGCTGGCTTCCCAAGATTCAAAAAAGATATCAGATCATTCACCTACCCGCAAAGCGGTTACAAATTGGATAATCACAAGCTACGCCTATCGAAAATCGGGGAAATTAATCTGAGGATAGGAAGGAAGCAAAACAGAATAAATGGAAACATCAAAACCCTGACCATCAAGAAAATGCCTTCAGGTAAGTGGTTTTCCATGTTCAGTTGTGAAATGAAAAAACGAGGAGAAACTCACAATTTTCCTCAAAATTCCATAGGAATAGATGTCGGGCTTGAGAAGTTCGCCACACTTTCAAATGGAGCAGCTATTGAAAACCCCAGGTTCCTAGTAAAATCAGAAAGAAGGCTCAAGCTTCTGTCCAGAAGGTTCAGTAAAAAGAAAAAAGGAAGCAAAGAAATGCATGATTCAAGGGTCAAGCTGGCAAGGATGCATGAGAGAATAAGCAACCAACGCCATGACTTCATACACAAAACAACAAAGATGATTGCTGATAATTTTGGCTTGATATCAGTGGAAAACCTGAACATAAAAGGTATGGTCAAACACCCATACCTTGCAAAGCATATTAATGACGCTTCTTGGGGAAACTTTGTACAAATACTCGGCTACAAGGCTGAAAGTGCTGGTGGTCAAGTGGTCAAAGTTAACCCAAGAGGAACTTCACAGACATGCAGCCAGTGTGGGAACAATGTACCCAAAACCCTTGCCATGAGATGGCACATGTGCCCTGCATGCGGGTTGCATATAGGCAGAGACCTGAACTCTGCCAAAGAGATGCTCAATAGAGCTACCGCAGGAACTGCGGAAAGATACGCCGATGGAGATGGGAGTCCCCCTCTTAGAGAAATCTTTGAAGGCAGCCTGTCAAAGAAGTCGGAAGCCCCTCAACTTGTCGGGGAGTAGTTCACATGGATGCTATTAAAGTCAGCGGGGTTTCGAAGAAGTTCAAGGAGAAGGGGAAGACCTTCTGGGCCTTGAGGGACGTTAGTTTTAGTGTTAAGAAGGGCGAGATATTTGGGATACTTGGGCCAAACGGGGCAGGAAAAACAACCCTACTGAACATTATGATAAAGCTTGTTTCACCTGATTCCGGGAGAATCGAGATACTGGGCAAGGATGTGAGCAGTGACAACAACATACTTGAAGAGATGAACTTTGTCTCCGGTGATACTAAGTTTCACTGGGTCCTGAGGGCAGATGACATAATGAATTTCTATGCAATGGCCTATAACATCCCCAAGGAAAAAAGGAAGGAAAGGATTGAAAAGCTCCTCACTTTTTTCGGGATAGATGATATCAGGGAAAGGAAGTTCGATGACCTTTCCACTGGAGAGAAGATGAGACTGATTTTTGCAAAAGCCATGCTCAACCGCCCCAAGATCCTCCTGCTGGACGAACCAACCCTAGGATTGGATCCGGCAATAGCAATGCGCGTCCGCGACGAGATAAAGAGGGTAAACAGAAAATTCGGCACCACTGTAATCCTCACAAGCCACTACATGAACGAGATTGAGCAGCTTTCAGACAGGATTGCATTCATCCACGATGGAAGGATTATAGACATGGGCAAAGTTGAGAGTGTCAAGCTCAAGAGGTTCGGGACATATGACGTCATTATCAAGGTAAAAAAGGTCCTGGACAAGGACTCCCTAGAGAAACAGGGCTTCCAGGTCTCTGGCTCTGTCCTTAAGAAAAGGCTTGCTATAGGGAAAAGCATAAGCAACGTTCTTTCAACCCTGCAAAAGAATGGATACGAGGTTCTTGACATTGAAACAAAGAAGCCCACGTTAGAAGATTACTTCGTGAAGATATTGAAAAAAGGGGTGAAACCTGAAGGTGCTTAGCATGAGATGGTACAAAATTAAGGCCCTGATGTTCAGGGACTTCAAAATCATAACAAGATGCAAGTTCAGGCTAGTGGAGCTTTTCTACTTTCCTCTCACAACCATATTGATATGGGGACTGTTCTCAATCTTCACTAGAAACATATCAGTAGAGACAGGCATCATGGTCCTTGCAGTCAATATATTCTGGTCATTTGCACACCTCTCGCAGTTCACAACCAATATCCAGATAAACCAGGATTTCTGGTCAGGGTCATTCAGGCAGGTAATGGCATCAGGGTTCACAAGATTTGAGTATATGTTTGCAAGGATTGTCTCCTCCACGGTTTCCTCAGCTGCAATAATGGTTTACATGCTTTTGATAGCCTCGATTTTCGGCCTGACAATATTCTTTGAGCAGCCCGGGATGACACTGGCTTTGTCAGGAATAACACTTATAGGGTCAATGGCACTGGCAATAACAGTGACAGCCCTTATACTTTTTCTGGGAAGGGAATATGCATTTCTCGCATGGACCTTGCTGGAAGGTTTCATACTGCTGTCAGCGCCAGTATATCCAGTAGACGTGTTCCCAGAAGCGCTCCAGCACCTAGCCCAGGTCATGCCATTCACAAATATTTTCGCTGGCGTGAGGGAAATGATTAGCTTTGGAACACTGAACCCAGCCTTCTTGGTGAATGGCCTGGTAATTGCCATAGCATATTTAATTATTTCAATCCCGCTCTATCACTTCTCATTCAAAAGAGCAAAAGGAAACGGGACGCTGTCGCGAATGGATTAATCTGATAGATTTGCTTTTTCCACCACAAAGTCCCAGTGCAAAATCACTCTGTCCCCCCTTTCCAGGTCAGGAGCAAAGTCAGTGCGGAACTCCCGGGTTCCTGAAGGGGTCTTGACAACAGCTTTCTCCCCCGCTTCCAACACCTCTCCTCGGAGGACTTGGCACTGCACAGGATCAAAGTCACGCATCTCTTGGAAGCGTTTGTCAATTACTTCGTCATGCTTCTCCAGAAAGTACTGCCTGATAATTTTTTGGTCAATGGGTTTTCCTGCTCTTTTTGCCAAGAGAGAGCAGTGTGCATAAGCAACTTTGAAAATCCTCTCAGCGTCTGGGACGTCAAGACTGCAGGAGACTTTTTGAATCAGGGAGTCCAGTTTCCCCTGGCTAAGTTCACCGCGCTTCACCAGGGTTTGCCCGCATGGGAGAGCATACTTCAAAAACAAAAGACGATCATTTGGATTCATAACCCAGCTGACAAGCCCGCTCCCTGGAAATCTTTTCAATTGCCAGCCCACCTGCACAGAGAACAAAATTCCCTTGTTCTGCTCCCTCAAGAAGTTCAAGCGACAGCTTCATCCTCCTCCCTTTAAACTCAGCATTCCCCTTGGAGTCAAGAAGCCTAGCCACCTCTGCCTGGCACATGTATTATATTAGAAGTGGGGATTTTTATGTTTCCATTCTAATCAGAAACCATGCACGAAACAATGATTGCCAAGGAAATAATCAGTGAGGCTGAAAAAAGGGGGGCAGTGAAAAGCGTTTTAGTTGAAGTAGGGGAACTTGGACCGCTCCCTGCAAAGGATCTTGAGACAACTTTGAAAACCATAGTAAAATGGGATGTGGAAGTCAGGGAGAGGAAAGGCCTGGTAAAGTGTGAATGTGGATTCCAAGGGCATCCGAAGATCTTGGAGCGAGGGCATGACTTCTGTTTGTTTGAATGTCCAGAATGTGGAAACGTCCCCACTGCAGTGGAGGGGAAGGATATCAGGCTGATTTCAGTGGAGGTTGAATGAAATATTTGCTCTGTTTTGGCAACCCCTATCTTAAAGGAGATAGCCTCGGGGCTTTGCTTGCAAAGAGCTTGAAAGTAAATGGATGGGAAACTGTGGAGTGCAGGTCCCCAGAGGAATTGCTGGAATACAATGAAGAAGAGTTTGTGATTCTGGATGCAGCCCTGGGGATTGAGGAGCCCATCCTATTAGAGGATCCGGAAGCCCTGAGAGAGAGGGGGGTGGTGAGCCTTCATGATTTTGACTTGAATTTTTTTCTCAAGCTCCAGAAAGGACTTGGGAGGCGGATCAGAGTGATTGCAATCCCCGCTGACTGGAGAGAAGAAAAAGCCAGAAAAGCAGTCGAGGGAATGCTCAAGAAGATTTAAAGATTTTTTTCAGTACATGCTGGAGATTTATCATGTAATTTTCTTCCCTGCCAACATATTCAACATTCTGAGCCCTTTTTCGGATATCCTCCTTTAGGAGGCTGAATCCCTTAATGCAGGCCTCTATGTCCTCTATATCCCGCTCATCCAGCCTGCCAATCTTCGTTACAACAATATCCAGGGGATGAAGGGCTGAAAGCCCTATGTTTTTGAGTCCTGAATCAATTGGTATGCTCTTCTCAGAATAATCATCAGGAAGTTGTTGCGAGAAAACCATACCGTCCAGGAAGATATCTATCCTGAATCCGTGAGGAATGGCCTGCAGGGTCTTTCTGAATTCTTCCATGTCCTCCATGCTCATATCAAAATCAATGTCAATTGTGGAATTCTTCAGCCCAAGAAGCGTCATTGCTGTCCCGCCAACCGCTATTAGATTGATTTTTTTTGAAAGATCGTTGTCCAACTCCTTCAGAAACGCGAGCAAATTCGCTTTGCTAATAACCATAATAAACCTCCATGCTTTTCTTTATAGCCTTCTCGTCCACCCTTTCCATCATGATTCCCATGCTTTCCAGCGTCTGGATGGCACTTTTAATTTCCTTTCCCCTCTCCAACTTGTTCATTGTTTTCAGGAGCCCCAGAAGCTTCCCTGCTTTCAGGTACTTTACGCTGAGGAATATTAGAAGGTTGTATGATGGTTTTCTTTTCTTTTTCTGGTTTATAGCCAAGATAGCAGGGATTGTATTGAGCCTTCGCGGCCCGCCTTTCAGAAGGGCAGAAACCAATGTATGCTCAAGGCAGAAGGGCTTTCCTTTACCTGCATGTGAACCGAATTCAGTGTAGCCGAACCTCTCCAAGTTGAAAGTCATATCAACACCTGACATATGGGAAGGGTTTGTCTCCTCGGCACTCTCCAACCTACACCCTTCAGCCAAAGCCTTCTTCAACCCTATCCAATAGCTTTCTGGATGAAGAATCGCAACCTGTTCAGAAAGCATATACCTGACAGGGTTATAGCAGCCTTCCTTCAGAAGCTCGATGAACTCATTCACTCTAAGGATGAGATAGTTTATACTGAGCTGATGAGCGCTTCTGAGACTCTTCATAACCGAGTGGATCCCAAGCATCTCTGATTGCAAAGGCTCATTCACGATGAAGAGGAGTTCTGCCCTTCTCAGCGTCATGTTCCTTAAAGGGTTGACAAGAGAGATGGAATTCAAACAGTTGAAGGGTTGGAAGTATGCCATAATTTCCGAGAGAAGCATGCCAAGCTCCCCTCCCCTCTTCAGCAGCGCTTCCTTCTTCTTATGCTCCATACGGGAAAGCATGCTTGTCATAATGTTGCTGTCAAAGTTGAGTGTAGTGAGGGAATCCTTCCCTGTTTTGCGTATCTTTAGAATGCCTTCTTTCTCCAGGTTCTTCGCCTTTTCATAGATGTTTTTATAATAAGCTGTTTTGTGCCGCTTTCTTATTCTGTCTGTCAATGCCTTTATAGTCACAAGGCTAGACAAATCACTGGACAATGTTTCCAATATCCTGAATGTTGTTTCATCCATTCCAATAACCTAAGGTATTAATACTATATAAATATAGTATAAGTACTATATAAAGATTTCTAGCTCATCCATATGAGCAAGATGCTCAAAGCCATTTCACATCAAGGAAGTGGGAGCTGCAAGAAAAACACGGATCATAAGCCCGTATAAGCTTCTCAACCTCATCGACAATTGTTTTTTTGCTTCTTCCCAGAACCTGCGGAAGGAAGGCGCGGATGTCTTCTTCCATACTCCTGAGGTTCTGGGTTGTGGGAGTGATAATATTGCAGTAGGAAATCTTGTTGTTTTTGACATTGTATTCATGCCACAGCGTCCCTCTCGGGACCTCAATCGCAGCAATTCCATGCCCCTCCACCCTGGAGGGTTTTCTCATTGGTTCTTCCCTCAGTTTAATGCCCTCGAGAATGTGAAGGCATTCCTCAATTGCATGAACAAGCTCAACAGCCTGGGCAAGATTGTTCAGGAATGGATTGTGACTTGGGAACACCTTTGCAAAGGGCTTTGCCTGGGAATGGAGAAGGGATTTGCTGTTGTTCATCCTTGCAAGCGCTCCCACACGATAGCTCTTACCCTCTTTGACAACAAAATTAGCAGTTGTATCTTTTTCATGATATTCCCTCAGATAGGTTCTATAGTTCTTTTTTTGGTAATCTTTTTCTGGGGTTCTGATAATCCCTTGGAACATTCCATATTCCTTCTCATTAAAGACAGAGAAACAGGCAATCTCCTTTTCAAAGAGAGGGTAGCGAAGCTTGGAAAAAAGCCTCGCAGTCTCCTTGGCTGATGGTAGCGAGGACTTTAACTGACTTCTCAGGGCAGCGAGCTGGTCATCGCTAGGAAGCTTGAGAAACCCCCCAATCTGAGCTGAAACCGGGTGGATGTCTCTGCCACCAATAGATCGGACAATCATGTTACCAAGCCTCATCAGTGAAAGCGCTGTCTCCACCTTTTCCCTGTGCTTTGGAAGCATTGAAAGAGCTGAGTCATACCCCAGGAAATCAGGGAGAGAAAGAAAATAAAGGTGGGTAGCGTGACTGCGTATTCTCTCGCCCCAGTTCAACAGCTTCCTCAGCTGAATTGTTTGGGTTGAAGGTTTTATTCCAAGAGCGTTTTCCATGGCGAAGATTGAACAAAGTGTGTGGGCACAGCTGCAGATACCACATATTCTGGACGTCATCTCAGGTGCCTCGAAAAAAAGGCGGCCCTTAACCATCCCCTCAAAGTAGCGGCTTCCCTCAATTGAGCTAAGCTCGCAGCGCTTCACTTTTTTACCCTCAATCCTAAGAGTAAGTGAAGCATGCCCTTCGATCTTGGTCAAGTGTTCAATCTTTATTATTTTTCCCATACACAAACCTCTTTACTGCAGGCGTCTTAGCACCACTAAACGTAACAAGCCTGTCCTTGATAAATTTTTTCTTATGCCCATGCTTCCGGAGAATGTCAACCATTGACTTAATGTTCGCATCATCTGTAGGGCCGCGACATCCCCAACACTCAAACCCACCAGCAGGACAAACTGCGCCGCAGCCCCCCCTGGTAATAGGACCAAGGCAGGGCTTCTTCAAGTCCAGCAGACAAGTGGATTGGTTCTGCCTGCACTCAAAACAGACCGGCCTGTTTGGAAAGTGGGGTTTTCTCCCAGCTGCGATGGTCTTGACAAACTCAAGTATTTCCTTTTTACTTGGGGGGCAGCCAGGGATTGTAAAATCCACCTTTACAAAGTCACTTAGCGGGCTTGGTTTGGTGTCGCGTATTCTCTTTAGTTTCTGGTAAAGCAGGTGCGTGTAGTTTTTCTTCAATGTGAACTGGCGATAGGCAGGGATGCAGCCAGTGTGCGCACAAGCACCAAGCGCAACAAGAAACTTGGTCTTCTTCCTCAACCCCAAGAGAACTTCCTTGTCATCATTGTTAGCAACCAACCCCTCCACAAATGTGTAATCTAGCCCATTCCCGTCGTTTGAGTCTTTGATAAAGGGCCAGGCCTGTATGTCCACTAAGCTGGCAATGTCCAAGATGTCATTGTCCTGGAATATTACACTAAGCTGGCAGCCTGCGCAACCTGTTACCCCGTAAAACCCCAGCTTGAGTTTAGTCGTTCCCATAGTAACCTATCTCATCAAACCTGAACACAGGACCATCAGTGCAGGCAAGCTTCCCGCGGATCATGCAGTGGCAACATGCCCCAGTGCCACAATACATCAAACGCTCAGTTGCCATGTAAATCTGGGTGTCTGCAAAACCCTTCTTCTTCAGGATTTTCACTGTATCATTTATCATTCTCAGGGGACCGCACACAAAGGCTGCGGTTTTTTCTGGGCCCAGCTTCTCCTTCTTCAGCAAATCAGTTACGTGCCCCTGATCCCATTGCAAGCAGCTCTTTGTCTTCTCCCTGCTCAAAGCAATCCTGAGGTTGAATTTCTTCTTCCACTCTGTGGCTTGCTTTTTGTAGGCAATGCTCTTTGCATAGCGGTAGCCAAAGAAAAGGAAAACATCTTTGTAATCCTTTCTGTGAGATTCAACATAATCTATAACACTCTTCAATGCAGCAACCCCGCAACCCGCCCCCACCAGGATGAGGCTGCTCCCGCGGTATTTTTTCAAGGGATACCCCTTCCCGTAAGGTCCACGAATGTAGAGGTGGTCTCCTTTCTTCAGCTTACAAAGCGCCTTTGTCACAGTCCCAACACCCTGAACAGTAAGCTTCATATACTTCTCAGAATGGGATGCAATAGAGAGTGGACACTCCCCGACCCCTAGGAGGGAAACCTGAACAAACTGGCCTGGAACGCAGCGGCTGTGACAATCCAACGTCAGTGTTGAAATGTCCGGAGCCTCCTGCTGAACGTCGAGGACTTTCACTTTCCTTGGCACAAGTTTTGATTTCATTTTTTCATCCTATTGACTGCTTTCACCCAGTCTATCCTTGCTGGACATCCAGCAACGCAGCGCCCGCAGCCAGTACAAAGATTTATTTTGTTCCGCTCCTTGAAATATTGTATCTGATGGTAGATTCTGTGTTTGAAACGCTCCTCTCTCTTCTCCCTGAACACGTGGCCCTCGGCAACCCTTGTAAAGTCCTTGAGTTGGCAGGAGCTCCAGGAACGACAGCGCTTCCCCTTGTATGGGCCTTCAATGCTGGGTTCATCTCGGATTTCATAACAGTAGCAGGTTGGACAGAGTTCTGTGCAGGCAGCGCAGCTCAGGCATCTCTTTGCAAGGGGTTTCCATCCCTTGTTGTTGTAGAGTTGGGAAATGTCCTTCTTGAGAGCCCGGGTCCTGATTCTCCTCTCCTTATCTGTTATTTTCCTGGGGGTCTTATTGAAAAATTTATTTTTTGCAAGTGATTGCCCTGCAGCAGTTTTAGCATGCACGAGGAAATGGGAGCCGCGGTCAAAAAACATCAGGTCATAAAAATCCTCAAGCCCCATGCTCCCACAAAAGCAATAGCTGCTGGGAGGGGTGTTGCAATGATATCCAATCAGCAGGGAATTCTCGCGCCTCTTTGCGTAATAAGGATCCTTCTGCTGCTTAATAAAAACAAGGTCCTGCCTCTGGATGGCAGCGAGATCACATCTCCTCACCCCGAAAAATATTCTTTTCTCTGCCCTTTTGACAGGAGCAGAAACCCCTTTTTTAGAGAAGTGAAAAAGCACTTCTTTAGGAGGGAAGAAATACTCCTTCAAGGGGAAGTAGGAGTTGGCAGAGAGATCAACATCTGCTGGGTTTCCAAGCGGCTCAAAGCGTATGACGTCCCTCTTTACTGGGGCAAAAACCTGGGAACCCTTCTTCAGGCTTTCAAGGAACTTGGGAAGCGCGCTTTTCTGGAGTTTGTAAACAGTCATTTTTTCACTGTATATAGTTGTCTGAGGATCATAATTAATATTCTCCCCGCCGGAGGGGTCATTTATAAGGAAGCGAGGCAAAGATATTACATGTGCCTCAAGAAGGTAAAAGGTTTCCTGTTTGAACCCAGCAGTGCATTCAAAAGAGAACAAAAAACCACTGTAGGAGCGGCCTTCAAGTACATGCTCATTCTTTCCATTGTCAGCGCTGTCCTTGGTGGGATAGTAACCAGCGCCCTTGCTGGGAACGTGGTAATGCTTGTTGGTTCTATTGTTATGCTTTATGTTGTCTTTATAATTGGCACTACAATATTAGGGATTATCCTGCACATATTTGCATTTATTGTAGGTGCTCGCGGAGGGTTTGGGCAGACATTAAAAGCAGTCTACTATGGAGCAACACCAAACATGTTGCTAAGCTGGATTCCCTACATAGGGTTCATATTCGTAATATGGAACCTTATACTGAACATTATTGGTATTAAGAACCTTCACAACATATCCACAGGCAGAGCTGTGCTAGCTGTTTTAATCCCTGTCATCATCTTAACTCTGCTGATGATAGCTGGATTGTTAGCATTCCTTTCCATTATAAATTCAATGGGCGGGCTGCCTCTTGACCAGCTAGGGGCTGGCAGTGAACTTAGCGCATTCTTAGGAAGTTAAACACAATCACACTTTTATTTTTTTCCTACAAGAATTAACATTATGTTCCGCACCATTTTCTATGAGCCTTTGCTCCCCAAAAGGGCATTCTTTTCAATCTCCCAATAATTCATAAAATGCATGAAGACTTGGGTAGATGTTTCTATTACAAAGAAGTCTGAGGAAAACTTTCATGATCAAGAAGAAAGGAAAATGACCAATGCACACCTACACACATCTCTCAGGAAAGTGGATAAGTATCAGTAAGAATAGAACAATCTACATGGGCATGATAACAAGAGCCACGAGAGGTGGAACCATCCACCTAAGTAGGTGGCTCAGAAAAGACCACGGTAACTGGGTGGAATCCAACAGCCTCCCGAAAGAGTTCGATATTCTGATACTCAATGCAAATGACGAAGAGGAGCTAATCTTCTGCTCCGAGCTCGGGAATGGTAAAATTCCATTGAATTCGTAAAGAAACAAAAATGAAAAAGCGATCAAAACCGGGAAATTATCGTTGGGCGCGATTCCCGGGAAAACGAACGGGGAGGGTGTGCAGGGATCACCCTCTTTTCAATTCTGTCAACTAAGAGGTATTTGATAAGGTTCTTATAAGTTACCCCCAACTATAACCACCTAATATAACCATAATGCTCCATAAGTTCATTTCATCACTGTGCTAAACAGTAGCCTAAGGACACAAACTATTTAGTTAGTGGAACCTATAAGGCAAGAAAAACGAAAGTCTTTTTACATTTTCTGGAGGGAATTATGGAACTGAAATTTGTTTTACTCGCCATCCTCTGCCTGATTGTATCTGCTCTGTGTGGCTGGGGTGCCTATGATACGCACCAGTACACTGGGCTCCGGGAAACCCTAGGCGGAATCGCCTTCTCTGCCATCTCCCTGGTGGCGCTCCTCGCGTTTGCCACAATCCTAGAACATAACAATATAATCAAGCTGCCGAAATGCTTCTGGATACTCGCCCTATTCATGGGGCTTCTCTTCCTGACAAGACTTCTCTATGGTACTGATTCGTGGGAACTCCTAGCCGAAGCTGGGATGGTCATAACGCTTGCAACTGCAGCCATTAACGCGGGTATTCCTGCAATCGACAATGATGAAATGAAACAATATACGATTTGGGGCATCTCTATAGTAGTGTTCTTGCTCCTGCTCCTCACCTTTCGGACAGAGGGAACACTGCGAATAGTGACCTCGGTAGTGACTATCACGTTCTCTGTGACGGGTCTCCTGCTTGTCAGGGAGCTCAAACGCCTCTATCAATGACAACTTGGGGACTAGGGCCAAGTTGTTTTTCTCTGTCAACTAAGAGGTGCTTTTATTTCCCAACATCAAATGCGCTATCCCGAATTAATTGGACCCCTCTAATATCATAAAGAGGTGGTTAGATGAATTGGATGTGTAGGGAAGAGAAAATCAAGTACATGAAAGCAAAGTTTGAAGAGGGATGGAGGGATTGGCAGATAAGGGATTTT
>JADHYO010000018.1 GCA_016782405.1 Candidatus Aenigmatarchaeota archaeon | reverse complement strand
GCATGATGTGGAGGAGAAGGCCCAGGGGGAGATTGTGACAGAGGCAGACAAGGCGTCTGAGGGGATTATTCTCGGGATTTTGAGGAAGGAGTTCCCCCAGTATGCGATTCTTTCTGAGGAGTCTGGCAGCTCGGGGAATGGAGGGATGATGTGGGTGGTTGACCCGCTTGATGGAACAACAAATTATTCAATAAGGAATCCATTCTTTAATGTTTCAATTGGGCTGGCCTCCAAAGCGGAGCAGGGCTGGGAGATGGTTTCTGGTGTTGTGTATGCGCCTTTTACTGGGGAGGTGTTTTTTGCTGAGAAAGGTGAAGGTTCCTTTCTGAATGGTGATCATATCCAAGTTAGTGAGGAGGAGTTATCCAAGGCATTGGTGACATACTGCCATGGCTCAACAAATGAGCAGGTTTCCCGGACAGTGAAGATGTTCTCAACACTAAAGCCATTGTGTAGGGACTTCAGCAGGATGAGGGCAGGGGCGTTGGAGCTTGCTTTTGTGGCTGCGGGAAGGACAGGAGCTCATATTTCCCCGGGAGGGAAGCCGTGGGATTCAGCTGCTGGGAGCTTGCTTGTTCAGGAAGCTGGTGGGATTGTGACTGATTTTACAGGGCAAGCGTGGAGCCCGGAGGGAATGGAAAGAGATATTCTGGCAACCAACAAGGTAGTCCATGAGAAGATTCTGGAAAAAATAAAGGAAATATAAAATAAAATGAAAAAAATGGGTTGGAAGGGATTATCTCCTTCGCTTTCTTTTTGTTGTCTTTTTTGTTGTTTTCCTCTTTGTTGTTGTCTTTCTTTTTGTTGCCATAAAAAACCTCCCTCGATTGACTATTGGCTCGAGCACCCTAATAAAGCTTTAGCTGGATTTTAAAAGCTGCAGTGCAAAATAAATATATGGAACAGGAAGCGTTGAATTTCTACAAAAAAGCTGGCAAAATAAATGCTGAGATAATGAAGGAAGTTCTTGGGATGATTAAGCCAGGGGTGAAGCTGCTGGAGATTGCTGAGTTTGCAGAGGGGATTGTAGAAAAGAAGGGTGCGGGATTGGCTTTCCCTGTTAACACCTCGCTGAATGAGATTGCTGCGCATTATGTTGCGGGGGAGGGGGACAGCAAGACTGTGGGAGAGGGGGATTTGCTGAAGATTGATTTAGGTGTGGAGGTTGAGGGTTATATTGCTGACGCTGCGGTTACTTATTGTTCTGAAAAAAATCCTCTTGTCAGGGCAGCAGAAAGTGCAGTCAGTGAGGCTGTCAAAGTGATAAGGCCTGGGGTGCTTGTTGGGGATGTGAGCCAAGCTGTTGAGGAGACTGTCAAGGGGGCGGGCTTCGGACTTATTGTGAACCTCACCGGGCATGGACTGGACCGGAATGATTTTCATGCGCCGCCTGTTATTCCAATGGTTGCAACTGGATCCAAAGAAACATTGGAGGAGGGACAGGTGATTGCATTGGAACCGTTTGTAACTGAGAGGAATGGGCATGTTAAAGAATCAGCACCAACTGAAATCTTTCGCTTTTTGCAGGAAAGACCAGTCCGCTCACCAGACGCCCGCAAGGTTCTTGGGATAATCAAAGAGGAATACCAGGGCTTTCCCTTTGCAAAGCGGTGGCTCTGCCAAGAGCTTTCATTGGCCAGGGCCTCGATTGCATTGAGGCAGCTGGAGGCTGTGCAAGCCGTGGAGACGTTTCCTCCATTGAAAGATGTTTCAGGCCAGAAGATTGCCCAGCATGAGCATACAATAATTGTCTCAGACCCGCCGATTGTGACAACGAAATTATGAGAACGAATATGAGTTTTGATGAAAATGTTTTGGTTTTGGTGAAGAAGATTCCCAAAGGGAGGGTTACAACCTACAAGGAGATTGCCAGGGCTCTGGATTCCAGGGCTTTCCGGGCAGTGGGACAAGCTTTGAAAAGGAACGCAAAGCCAGTGGAGATTCCATGTCATCGGGTGATACATGCCTCGGGAGAAGTGGGTGGGTATGCAGGGAAGGGCAGCAGTAGAGAGAAGGCAGAGTTGCTGAGAATGGAAGGGGTTGAAATTCGCGGGGGAATGGTGGATTTGGAAAGGTTTGGGTATAGGTTTTAGGTTTTCTAAAAAAAGCAGCTACGACCAGAACTCGTGCTCCTCTCGCTGGCTTTCCATGACAAGCCCGAACTTGGAGTAGATGGATGAGCAGTTTGGGCACTGAAATATTTCATCGCGCTTGTTCCATTCCCTGCCCTGGGTCCCGCAAAGCGGGCATTTGTATTGGAAGTCCATAATGATTAATTAAGAAAGTATTCACGCGCGTCTATTTAAATGTTTGAAACCTTCAGGCCAAGCTTCTCAGCTTTTTTGAGGATTTCATTCCTTTTCCGCTTACCAACTGTGGAGGCTATAATCACTTCCTTTCCCTTTGCAGCATCCAGCTCTTTGGGTGAGGATATTCTTGTGGTTGGAATGCCTGAAGGACCTAGGGCGCGAATCTTGCGGGGAGAGCTGTAACCAGGGGAGGGTTTCTTTCCGCGGGCTTTCTCCCCTTTCCTGAGTTTGGACTGCTTGCCGCGGGGTCGGCGCCACTTTTTCTTGAGTTTTCTGTGTTTGAATTGTTCCTGACGCTTGAAGGTTGGCTTCTTTCTCTTCGCCTTTCTTCTTACTTTTAGCAGTTGCTTCATTATGCCTCCATTGGGTGGGTCTTTGAAACCAAGTGGATACCATCTTGGAAGACCCTTCTGTCGAAACCTTTGACAGTTGTAATCTTTTCAATCCTTCCAGCTGTTTGTCCTACATCCTCTTTGTTAATACCGGAAACAGTAACATCATCCTTCTTCACCTGAACTTCCACACCTTCCAATATATTTATCCTGCGGGAGGAGCGCTCCCCGAGAAAGTTTTGGATCACCACTTCACTCCCTTCAACTGAGACCTTCATGGGGAAGTGGGAATATACTACTTTGAGGGAGGCTTCAAACCCTTTAGTAACACCGGTAATCATGTTATTGAGGTGGGCTGCAAAGGTCCCTGTCAATGCATTAATCTTTCGCCTATCCCTTTTGGAGGAGAATTCCACTGCCTCTCCAGAGACTTTCATCTCAACATCCGGATCCACAAGTTCCCTTTGCAATGAGCCCTTTGGTCCAGTAACTACTAGGATTTGCCCTTTCTTTTCAACGGAAACGCCTTCAGGGATTGAAATTGTTTTTTTCATAGGAAAAATTAGGTATGAAAGAATATAAAAGGCTCTTCTACTTCCTCTTCCTGGGCTTCTTTATTCCCTTCGCTGGGATGCGGCCGACCAGTTGGTAGGAGCCAGTACCTATAGGGGCGACCTGATTGAGCATTATGTTTTCCACTGTACCAAGGAGAGGGTCGGTCTCACCTTTGATTGATGCATTTGTGAGGTGCTTTTTTGTTTCCTCGAAGCTTGCTCTCACCAGTGGTGAGGCTTTTTTTCCGGAGATTCCATAACGGCCGATGGCTCTAATCTCACCTTCAGCTGACATGAGGTCCGCAAGGAGGAGTATGTAGCGCATATCCACAATCAGACCTTGCTCTGACATTGTGTAAACAGCCTGTTGCACTATTGCCTCGCGGCCAGCTTCAATTCCCAGGGCATCGTTCATCTCAAAGATGTTGTTGCTGATTGTGCGGGTGAAGTCAACGCCTTCAATAGCAAACACTTTCTTGAGACTGGAGCCAAGTGTGTTGATTACCCACTCCCCGTCTTCCTTGGAAACAATGACCTGGGATATTCCCTTGATCCCCTTAAGGTGGCTTTCCAGGAGGGTGTACTTCAGCTTGTGAAGGACGGAGATGTCCTTTTTCTTTGGTCTAAGCATCAATGAGTCGCCCTCTATTGTGGCTGCTGTGTTCCTTATCTTAATTGATTTGGCAAGGACCTTTGGGTCGCATTCTAGGGACTTCATCTTCTGGATGTCAAGTGTGCACTTGATAAGGACATCTGAGAGATCGATAAGGGTTGAAAACACAACGTCCTTTATCTTCACCTCCTTGATGTCCTCTGCTATTTTCTTCACGCTCTCAAGGGGCTGATGTTCCTTCATAATATAAACTTTCATTGTAGGGGTTTTTGGCTCTTTCCTCGCATCGAATATTTCCAGCATCCTCGGGAGACCTAGGGTTACCTGGATTCCTGCGGTTCCTGCGAAGTGGTAGGTACGCATTGTGTTGTGAGTGACTATGCCCTCAAATGTGGTGAAGGTCTCGTTCCCTTCCACAGAAAAGTCATATACCTTCTTTCCAGATGGTGGGACACGCTCAATCTCTGCAATTTCATCCCAGACCACATTAGCATCCCTCATCTGCTTCAGGATCATGAGTTCTGGCTGTATGTTAATATTTTTTGTGCGCGCAGTTTCTTCAAAATTCTGAATATGCCTGCAAAGTGCGACCTTTCCTATTTTTTGCCTGTTGGTGATGGAATTCACATAGCGGGTTGGCAGTCCGAGCTTCCTTGAAAGGTCTGTGAGAAGTGAGCCAAAACCACCTGTCATTTCAATAAAATCCTCGTACTTGTCCTTGTTTTCTTTGAACAACTGAACCAGTGCATTCAGCTTTTCAGCTTTTGAAGGGATTGTGAAACCTATGTGCTTTTGGAAGGACCCTGCATATTTATAGGGTATTGAGAGACTGAACTCTTTTTTCTTGGATTTTCTTGAAAAAATTCTGAATCTTGTTAGGAGCAGTGCAACACCGTCAATGAGCTTTTCAGAGCTGGAGGAGACCCGGAGGACCCCCCGATCCACAGATACATTCCCGTCTCCGTCAAAATATCCCCGGAGGAGGCCGGATACAAAATCCAGGGAAGCAGAGTAGGCAAAGAAAGGAAGTTGCTTGGATGAGGAGCCAGTGTTGCATGTTTTTTCCAGAAGCTGGGACAATTGGGAAGAGTTTATCCGGATGTCATGACCCAGCGCAAAGCCGCGATCATTGTCATATTCATTATATGTAAAGCCAAGGCTATCTGCAAATTCCCTCACCCTGGAAAGGAACTGTGGGTTTGTGTTTGAAAGGGAAACATAAAATTTTGTGGCATTGCCTTCAGCAAGGTATGCCCCAAACAACCATCCCCATGTTTTGTTCAGCTCAATGCTTTGAGGGATTGGTTTCTTGGCAAATTTTTCCTTTACAAGGCCCTTTGTTTCTATTGATTGGAGGCAATTTTCAGGAAGGTAGGAAAGAACAGGAATTCGCTCCCCCTTTGCCAGTTCAGTGCCTGCAACAGGAACAATACTGTTGTTTTTTCTTATCACAAAGGAATGGGAGTCTGTGGCAGTTATTTTTCTTCCTGAAAGAGTGTGGATACGGAGGAGTGTGGGAGGGGAATCATGGCGGCTTGCTTCTACAACCCGCTTCCACTCAATCTTTTCTTCTTGTGTAATGCTTGGAACAAAAATGTCCCTACCAGAAATATCACAAACTTCCCAACCTTCCTTTTCCTGTTTGCCAAATTCCTCCATTAACATGTCAACAAATTCCCCAATTGGGGCAATGCGTACCATACCATTCCGTTTAACAATAACCTGCTCCTTTCCATCAGTGGACATCTGGGTTGCTGGTTCGGAGAGGCTCTGGGCAGTTACAACCCCAATGGGCTCTTCAGGGAAGTACATTGCTTTTTTGTAGAGGGTTTTCACGCCTTCCAAGAACTTCTCTCTCTTGGATTCAGGGATTTTGTTCTTTCCCATGTAGGCCTTTGCTTCATCCAAGAGCTTTTTAGGCAGTTCTGTCATACTCTACCAGCCTCCTTGATGTTTATTGTTCCCCAGTACGAGCGGGAGGGGTCAATGCCGTCCTCGCCTGCCTTGAATTGTATAATCTGATTGACAGAATTTCTCACTGTGAGGTCGCTTGAAACCTTAAGGTCCTGGAGGGCATTTACCAGGCGGCGCTGCATGTAACCTGATTTTCTGGTTCGGAGGGACTTATCCATCAAACCTTCCCGACCGTTCATTATGTTCCAAAATAATTCGAATGGTGTTAGGCCCTGCTTGAAGCCGCTGGTTACAAAGCCATGTGACAATGGGGAGAGGTCCCCTTCTTTAATGTGGGACAGTGTGCGATTGTAGTAGCCGCGTTTTATTCTTTTGCCTGCAATTGTTTCCTGACCCACAATTGCTGCCATCTGGGTCATGTTAATTAAGGAACCCTTTGCGCCGGAGCCAGACATTACAAGAATATCGTTACCAACTATGTGCTCACGTACAATCTCACTTATCCTGCTTACGCCTCGCGCAAGGGTATTCAGGATTTGAGCCTCCAGGGACTCGCTCTTAGTGAGACCTGGCAGGATTCTCATTTCACCTTTTTCATATTTCTTAATGATGGAATCTGATTCTTTTTCAGCATTCTCGATCTCTACGTGTATTTTTTTCTCTGCTATATTTGAGATGTCAAGGTCTGATATTCCTAATGTTAATCCTCTTATCATCACATAGGCTACCCCAAGGCGGCCTGCCCTGTCAATGAAATCCCTGAGCCCATCACTGTCCAGGAGTGTTTCAAGCTTTCTGAATATTTTTCCGTCCTCTGCACCCACAGAGGATTTGTCTACTCTGCCACTCTCTAAGACCCCGTCCTTGATTACCACCCATAGATCATTCTCTTTTTTCTTTTCCTCTGTGAGGTCAAAGCTTTTGGCGTAGTGTGACTCAAAATCCATTGTAAGGCTCTTGGGTAGTAGAAGGGAGAACATTTCCTTTCCAGTGAATTCCTTCTTGTCTGGGAGATCCAGATCAATGCCTGCTGAACCAAGCAGCTGGGATGCTTCATTCTTGGATAAGACAACTTTTTTGTCTGTTAGTAGGAAAATACCTGATATCTGGTCAAGGTCAAGGCCAATTACAGGCCCGCCGAAACGTGGGGAGACTGTATTGTTCTGGACCTCCATTAGTAGCGAGGCTTCAGCGCGGGCTTCTTCTGTCTGAGGAACATGAAGATTCATCTCGTCCCCGTCAAAGTCTGCGTTGTATGGGAAGCAGACAATCGGGTTGATGCGGAAGGTCTGGTATGGCATCACCCGCACACGGTGACCCATGATTGATACTCTGTGAAGAGATGGTTGGCGGTTGAAGATGACGATATCATCGTCTCTAAGCTGACGGTCTATGACCCAGCCGTCACCTATTGTTGAGTGGATGTCTTTCTTGTTTTCACTGCTCACCTTGATTCTCCTGCCGTCAGGGCGGATTACGTAATTAACACAATCTTCCTTAATTAAGTCTTTTGCATACTTTAGGTTTAGGTCAGTGATGTGCAGTGGGATTGTCAACTCTCTGGCAATAATCTCAGGGATACCAACCTCGTTTATTGAAATCTTGGGGTCTGGGGAGATTACAGTTCTTGCAGAGAAGTTCACCCTCTTACCCAGGAGGTTCCCTCGGATTCGGCCTTCTTTGGTTTTTAGCCGCTGTATCAATCCCTTTAGGGAGCGTCCAGAGCGGTGGCGTGCCAGCGGGGTTCCGGTGAGTTCATTGTCAAAATAAGTTGAGACGTGGTATTGTATAAGCTCCCAGAGGTCATTGAGGATGAACTCAGGGGCTCCAATATCAATGTTCTCCTTGAGAGACTGGTTGATCCTTATAACATCAACCAGTTTGTGGGTCAGATCATCTTCAGAGCGCTCACCGCTCTCCAGGGTGATGGTTGGCCTCATTGTTACTGGGGGAACTGGGAATAAAGTTAGGATAAGCCATTCAGGTCGGCCTCCGCGGAAGGATACTATCTTCAGGTCTTTGTCTGGGATCTTTTCAAAGCGCTCCCTGATGTCCATTGGGCTCAGCTCGTTCTTGTCCTCATAATACGTGTAGGGCTTGACAAATGATATTTTCTTTTGCTTTGCCTTGCAGTGTGGGCATTTCTGTGGGGGGAGAAACATTCTGTCAAAGAAGCCAGGGGTTGGAACATCACGCATGATTCTCAGGCATTTCCTGCAGGTGAAGCGGAGGAGCTGGTAGACTGTTTTTGTGTAGAGGACATGAATTATTGGTTTGGCAAGCTCCAGGTAGCCAAAGTGGCCAGGGCATTCACCGATTCCGCCGCCACATGTTCTGCACTGGAGACCTGGGTCTATAACACCCATCCTGGGGTCCATCACGCCGCCTTCAACAGGGAATCCATCAGGGTCATATAGGTCAGAGACCACTACCCGCACCTTGGCGAGGGATTTTACCATTGAGGGGGAAAGGAGCCCGAAATGCATTTTACTAATTCTTGATGGCATATTATATCTCCTTCACTTCCATTTTAGGATATATTCCCATTGATTTTAACTCATCCATTGTTAGTTTGAATGCATATGATGTTTCAACCCACTGAACACCCACATCCTTGCAGAGTGAACAGAATGTTCTGTTCTTGGACACATCATGGGTTGCTATCATTCCACATTTGTTGCAGACAGGGATGAATGTTTTGTCTGAATCAAACCTCTCCTTTAGGGTTAGGACAGCACCATGTGCGATCAGGCACTGCTGCTCCATCTCACCTATTCTCAGGCCTCCACGCTTTGCACGGCCCTCTGTTGGCTGCTTTGTTAGCAGTGTGATAGGACCGCGGGAGCGGGCATGTATTTTGTCTGTAACCATGTGATCCAGTTTAAGGTAGAATGATATTCCAGTGAAAATCATGACAGAGAAGACACGACCTGTTCTTCCGTCATAAAGTATTTCCTTGCCGTCGTCCCTGAATCCACACTTCCCCATCATACTCCGGATTTCAGCGTCCTTTACATGGGAGAATGCAGAGCCATTCATCCGCTCCCCTGCTAGGGCTCCGGCTTTGCCTGCCAGTATTTCAAGCAGCTGGCCTATTGTCATCCTGGATGGGATTGCGTGGGGATTGAATATGACATCAGGGGTGACACCCTGGGATGTGAATGGCATGTCCTCCTGGTTGACAAGCAACCCGACCACACCTTTCTGCCCGTGCCTGGAGGCAAACTTGTCTCCTATTTCAGGGATCCTGGAATCCCTTATTCTGACTTTGAATAGTTCGTCTGCATCAGGCGTCTCGGTAACAAATACAGAGTCCACAACACCATTTTCCCCGTGGCGTACAGTAACAGAGGTCTCCCTCTTGTTTTCAATCTCTGAAGCAAACTCCTCTGTTGTAAGGAATCTTAAAGGGGAGACTTTCCCAACCAGGACAGAATCACCTCCCACCCTGGTCTCGGGGTTGATGATACCATTTTCGTCAAGGTCTTTGTATGCATCCTCACCGCGATGACCCTTAATTCCAGGCTCTGGGATTTGGATAACATCCTCCTGGCCTCCCCAGTACTTTTTCTTCAGGGTTTCATAGGTACGGAAGTACAGGCTTCGGGCGAGGCCTCTGTCAACTGAGGATTTGTTTAGGACAATTGCATCCTGCATGTTGTATCCGTCAAAGCATGTTATTGCAATTATAATGTTCTGGCCCTCAGGGAATTCCTCCAGGACCTTGCTGGTCTTGGTGCTCACCATTGGGGACTGGGGGTATGCAAGTGTGTTGAACTTTGTGTCTGTCCTTATTAGGAAGTTGTTTGCAGGGAGACCTATTGACTGCCCAACCATTTTGGCGCCGTAGTTTATCCTGTCGCCGCGATTGTATTCTGGATAAGGGATGAGGCCTGCAGAAAGGCCGAGGATCGATATTGGGTCAATCTCCATGTGGGTATGTGCTTTTGTCAGGGCTTCTTTGTTGAGGGCAACCAGGGCATTTTCCTCTTCCATTGCGTCAAGGTATTCAACTATCCCATGGTCAAGCAGGTATTGCCAGCCTGCCTGATCTTTCAGTAGTTTGTTCAATGCAGCTTCAGTAAGCTTGGACTTCCCGTTCTCTGCAATAATTAGCGGCCTTCTCACACGACCGGCCTCAGTGGAGATGCATATCTCCATGAACTGTGGGTAATAAGCAACATTTAACTGAGGGGAGAAAAGACCAATCCTCCTCCTCTTCCGAATGGATGAAACAAATTCTTCTGGCTTGTTTGTCTCCCTCACATGCCTGCCATTGAAATATATGTCTGCTTTCATTGTTTCACCGTTTTAAGTATTTTTTCCTCATCATCATGGGAGAGCCCTGGGGTTATTTCTGAGAGCAGGGCTAGGTGCTTTCTCAACCCGATTGAAGAACCTTCAGGGGTTTCAGCAGGGCATAGCCTTCCAAACTCAGTGGGGTGGATCTGCCTGGCACGGAAATGCTCCTGGGTGGAAGTTAGTGGGGAGACTACTGCACGCAAATGGGAGACTGTCTTGATGAACGAGCTGCGATCAAGGCGCTGAGAAACCCCGGTTCTTCCTCCTATCCAGTTTCCAGTTGCAAGTGAGGAGAGGATTTGCTTTGTAACTGCATCAGCCTCTATGATTCCCTGGACAGTTGGGATCTTTCCGCGCTTGACCAGCTTCTGATAATTGTAAGTCATCTTTGCCAACAGTCCCCAGCGTCCCAGAAGTATGGAGCGGAAGAGCTGGGATAGCAATTCCCCGGAAGTGAGGAGGCGCTTGTTCATGTAATGGTCGATGTCATCTTCTGGTATTTTTCCCATTACAATAAGAATTGTTTTCTTTATTATTCTTGACAGAACCTTTGCCTTATCAATGCGGTTCTCCTCTTTCTGGCCCACATGTGGGAGGAGGTAGCGATCCAAGATTTGGGCGACGCGCTCTTTTCTATAATCTTCGTCAACCCTGAGTTTTTTTCCAATAATGTCAATTGCATCTGCCTGTGAGGCTGCTTCTTCCTGGTATAGGTTAATGTAGAACTCATTCATGACGTTTTGTTCATTGGATATGTTGAGGGAGATATCGCGGTCTGTTTCAAGTCCCAGGGCCTTGAGCAGGGTTGTGATTGGGAGGCGGCGCAGGTTAGCAAAGGATATTACTATTTCTCCGTCTGGTTTCCTTTCAATTAGGTGGCGCTGCTTAAAGCCTGAGCGCTCAGAATTAACCCTGACTGTTACAGTGCCTGCGTCTTTTTCAAAGATTGGCTTGTTGTTTGCGATTTCCTCTATTAGAACGAGGACTCTTTCGGTTCCGTTCACAATAAAATAACCACCTGGATCCAGTGGATCCTCGCCACGCCTTGCCAACTCTGTTTGGGAGAGCCCGTGGGTGGAGCAGAGCTCAGACCTGACCATGATTGGGATTGAACCAATATGGACCCTTTCAGATTTCTCCTGAATGCCGTTCATTACTGGGATGATTTCCAAGAATAGTGGAGCCATGTAGTTAAGATTTCTTACCCTGGCTTCATTTGGGAATATTTGGCGTGTGGAGCCGTCTGCTTCCTTTACTACAGGCCTGCCTACTGCTATTTTGCCGAAAATAAGCTTGATGTCCCCAAGTTCTGGGGAGAATGTAATTTCCTTGATTTCATTTATGATGTTTTGAATGCCTTCCCTGATGAAACGGTTGAATGAATCGATCTGGAATGTGACCATTCCTTTGTCCTTCTCAAATGCCTCAATAAGTTTCTTCATCCGTCCCTCATACAACAACCCTGTAATAGCTTATTTTCCCTGCTGTGGGGCTGTTCCTGGTTATTTTCAGGACATCCCCCTGTTTTGCGTTAATTAGTTTTACAACAGGGTCAGTAAGCGTGACTTTAGGGAGTCTATCCTTCTCTATTTCCAGTTTTTCTAGGAGCTCCTTTACTTCTTTTTTAGGGAGAATCTCGTGAAGAGGAACGAACTGATGTTTTAGTATATCCGCGGTCATAGCAAAACCTCGCCGCTCAACACTATTTTGGCACGAGCCAGCGTTAGCGATGGGGGCATGCCTATACTCCATTAAATAAAAAGAGACGACTTCCCCCTACGAGCAATACTACAGAGTTTGTTCTTTTTATTTATAAAGGTTTCGCTTTTTTTCGACAATTGCCTGATTTTTAGGGGTTTTTTGCTAATTATCCTATATATCTCCTGTCATCATCAGATGTTGTTTTCATTGCAGGAATCTGCTTGGTTATTTTCCCTTTTTTCAATGCTTCCTTGAAATTCTTCACTTGCTTACTGATGATGTTTGATATTTCTTCCCCAACAGACACAGGCACTGTCACATCTGCAACTGTCTGCCCGCCAGCAACATCTATAAAAGTGATTCTCATTGTGATGGTTGACAGGCTTTTGAGATCGATCTTTTTGCCTTTTTTTGAGTATGTGTTGAATTGGACGAAGACCTTGTCTGAGAAAACAGGCTTGTCTCTCCGGACAATTTGTATCTGTTGAGATTGTGGGTTGGTCATATTCCTCCCTAGCTGTTCTTGCTTTGCAGCAACATCTTAATATTGTCAGGGTGTGATATAAAGTTTTTGAAAAAAATTAAATGGGCCCGAAGGGATTCGAATTCGAGGGGTGCAAAGTTTCCCTGGCACCCTCCCTCGACTCTCCGGTCTCTTCTGTCATCGCGCTTCTTTGGAAGCGCTAAGCATGCTTTTAACTGACATTAAAAGCCTCACCAGAGCAGCTTGGTTAGCAGCACTACGGATGCTCTACCAGACTGAGCTACGGGCCCATTTTTTTCAGGACAGCCACAATGGCTGCCGGACTAGTATTATTTTCATTGCATCAATAAAAACTTGTTTCTCCCCTGGAAAGGGTGTGATTGCCTAACGCTTCTTTCTGGTTTTCTTGCTTGGTTCTGGCGGGATGAGCGGGAACTGCTCTTTAAGCTTCTCAAACATTCCTGAAACATCACCTTCAAACCTCCAAGAGACCAGGCATTTACCTGTTGAGGGGTTTGTGACTGTGTAAGGTATCCCGGACGGGACTTTTACGGTTTCGCCTTTAGAAAGAGCCACCTCAGTTGGCTCTCCTCTTCCCTCGATTCTGAAAACTGGCTTCCCCTCTACCTGGCTGAAAATTCCAGGGACAGGACTGACCTGCTTACCAAGGCTACGGCCTGGTTCCACTTCCATGAAGCCAATTGAGAGGAACTGGTCGCTCCTTCCTACCATTAGGACGCCTTCAGGGAGCTGGTAGGAATCACAATCCTCTGGCTCAATGACAATCAGGTTGTCCATGATTGTTTCTAGGGGTATGAGAAATAAAAAGATAAGGCGGCCCAGCCGGGACTCGAACCCGGGTCAAGAGAGCACTGCAAGCTTTTTGGGTTTTGGGTGAAGCATTTTCCCAAAAGGCTTCTGACAGTCTCTTATGCTAGCCACTACACCACTGGACCGTGTGAGTAGTATTTCTCTTTTGGGTATTTAATGTTTTGTGTGGTGCTCAACTGTATCAGCGGTTGTGACGGAAAATTTATATAGCAAGAAACTGTAAAGAATGTATTGGATTTTGCTGCGGTGGTTTGATGGACAAAATGATAGAGGAGTTGAATTTGAAAGCGAAGGGGTATGCCTCGCTCATACGCAACGTTCAGGATGAGGTGGGGAAGGTTATAGTGGGGCAGAGTGACATTGTTGAGAAGACCATGATTGCGTTGATTGCGAATGGGCACGTGCTTATCGAGGGTGTGCCTGGGCTTGCAAAGACCCTTCTAATCAAGACACTTGCGCAGTGCCTTGACTGCGGCTTTGTGAGGCTGCAGTTCACACCGGATTTGCTGCCAGCAGACATTGTTGGGACAAAGATCTACAACCACAAGACATCAAGCTTCACCACTGTAAAAGGGCCTGTGTTCAATAATTTTGTGCTTGCTGATGAGATTAACAGGGCCCCGCCCAAGGTGCAGTCAGCTTTGCTTGAGGCAATGCAGGAATATCAGGTCAGCATTCAAGGGGAAACGTTCCCGCTTAAGAAGCCTTTTCTTGTGCTTGCAACACAGAACCCAATAGAGCTTGAGGGGACATACAAGCTTCCTGAGGCACAGGTGGACAGGTTCATGTTTAAGCTGATGATATCATACCCCTCAAAGGGGGATGAGAAGCTTATAATAAAGAGGTTTACACAGGGACAGGAAATCAAGGTGAATAAAGCTATTACTGCAAAGCAGATAGCAGAGCTCCAGGGATTTTTGCCATCTGTTTATGTTGATGAAAAAGTTGAGGATTATGTCACTGAGATTGTCGATGCCACAAGGAATCCGAGCAAGTATAGGGTTGATGTTGACAGTCATATTGAATACGGAGCATCGCCAAGGGCGTCATTGTGGCTTATTCTTTCTTCAAAGGCACATGCCTTGCTTAATGGCAGGGGTTATGTGATACCTGAGGATGTGAGGGCAGTAGCGCATGAAGTGCTGAGACATAGGGTGCTTCTTACTTATGAGGCTGAAGCAGAAGGCGTTACAGCTGATGACATAGTGTCAAAGGTTCTTGATGCTGTTGTTGTTCCGTGAATCCAGGTGGGAATGTGCAGGAAATACTGAAGCAGGTTAAGACCATTGAGCTTACAACAAAGCATCTTGTTGATGGGTTGATGGCTGGGAAGTATCATTCCATATTCAAGGGGCAGGGGATTGAGTTCTCTGAGATACGCGAGTATGTCCCAGGGGATGATGTCAGGGCAATAGACTGGAATGTCACTGCGCGTTTTAACCGGCCGTTTGTAAAGGAGTTTATTGAGGAGAGGGACCTGCAGGTTTATTTTGCGTTTGATGCTTCTGGCTCTGGGGAGTTTGGGGACAGGGTTTCGAAGAAGAAGAAGGCTATTGAGCTTGCTGCAACCCTGATGTTTTCTGCTCTTAGGAATAATGATAAGGTTGGGCTGCTTCTGTTCACTGATCGGGTGGAGTGTTTTATTCCTGCAAGGAAGGGAAGGAGGCACGTTTTGAAGACGTTGAGCACAATACTTTCCCATTCCCCTGCCTCCAAGAGGACGGATATTGGTTGTGCGCTTTCATACCTTTCCAGGGTTGTTAAGAAGAGGGGAGTCGTGTTTATTGTCTCTGATTTTCTTTCAGAGAATTTTCTGCGTGAGATGAAGATTTTGAAAAGCAGGCAGGATGTTATTGCAATAAATATGTCTGATCCCAGGGAGAGCGAGATCCCTGACGTGGGAATGATAAGGCTTGAGGATGAGGAGACTGGTGAGCAGATTCTGCTTGACACGTCTGATACTGCTTTTAGGGAGAGGTATGCAAAGTCTGTTAGAGATCATAACATGAAGCTCACAAGGGAGTTTAGGAAGCTAAAGATCGACACAGTGAACATACAGACGCACGAGCCGTATGAGATGCAGCTCAGGAGATTTTTTAAAACAAGGCAGGGGAGGGTGAGATGATGGCTGGATTCGAGAACCCTGAGATTCTGGTTTTTTTGGTCGCTGTGCCTGTGATATTTTTACTTTACAGGATGATTTTGAGGAAGAAGAAGCACCAGGCAATTGGTTTCAGCAACCTTGGCTTCATTAAGTCAGCTCTTGGGGACAGGAAGAAATCAAGGAGGAGCGAGATTATGATAATACTTTCGCTTTTGATTGTCGCATTGATGATTGTGGGTTTTTCAAACCCCCACATTCCGCTGGAGCAGACCAAGGAGGGTGTTAGTGTTGTGCTTGTTATGGATGTGTCAGGTAGTATGCAGGCTAATGATTATCAGCCGAACAGGCTTGAGGCTGCAAAGAAATCAGCGTCAATACTCATCAGTTCATTGAAGCCCAAGGATAATGCGGGGATTATAACATTTGAGTCTGGGGCAACAACAGCTGCTTACCTTTCTCCTTACAAAGAAAGGGTTCTTGAGAAGCTGGCTGCAATAACACCTAGGGAGGGGAAGACTGCTATTGGTGATGGTCTTAGTATGGGGATAGAGATGGCGCTTTCAATACCAAACAAGAAAAAAGTTGTGATACTGCTTAGTGATGGGGTTAACAATGCAGGGGTGATATCCCCGAATGATGCTGCCAAGTTTGCAAAGTCCAGTAATATTCAGGTGTATGCTGTTGGGCTTGGTTCTGAGGAACCTGCTGTTATTGGGTATGATTTCTTTGGTAGCCCGCAGTATGCTGAGCTTGATGAAGCCACATTGAAGGCCATTGCTGAGTTTACTGGTGGGAAGTATTTCAAGTCAGTTGACACTGCAACACTTGATAATATATACAAAAATATCAGCCAAGAGATTGACAGGGAACCAGAGGAGACAAATATCAAGGACTGGTTCTTCTTGGCTGCTTTATTGGTTTTCCTTGGGCAACTTTATTTGAGGTATGGCAGGAAGATGGTGATAGAGTGAAACAACTTTTCTTGGGGATGCTGCTGATGCTGGTGTTACTTCAAGGGGTTTCTGCCACTGAGCTTAACCTTTCTGTTGGACAGAAAGATTATTACTTTGGTCTTGGGCAGGAGGCAGCAATACCGCTTGGGATTTATAATGGGTATGACAAGGATGTTTCAGGTGTTCTTTCGATGGCATCGAGCCAGCAGTTGAGCGAGGGTGGTTTCCAGTACTCCAACACCAACTCGAACAGCAAGAGCTTCACCTTTGGCAGTAACCACAGCACTGTGATGCTTGATCTTGGGGCTTCCAATCAACCAATGGATGTTGTGATTGATGTTTCTTTCCAGTTCATCAATGGTTCTGGTGACACGTTGATTACAGAGCTGCGGGGCATACAAGCTCACTTTGTGGACAATCCTTCCCAGCAGGGTCAGCAGCAGGAAGGAATGCAGAGCAGTAGTGAGAGCGTGTCAGAGAAAGATGAGAGAGCGAAGCAGGAAGCACTTGAGCAGAAACTTGAGGAGATGCAGGAGCAGCCAGAGCAAGGACAGATGCAGCAGATGCAGGAGCAACAGCAGAACAGTCAGATTCCCCAGGACAGCAACGCCCTTAAGAGGGAGATGCAGGAGCAGATAAGGGAGAGTGAGGAACTTGGAAAGGAGCTTGAAAAAAAGCTTGGGGAGAGTGAGGAACTCTCTCAGAAAAGGAAGGAGCTTGAAGAGCAGGGGTTCAAGCAGACAGGGAAGAGCATAAACCCTGAAACAAATGATACTGGGTCTTTTGAAATGCAGTTCCAGAGGGAGGACGGGGAAGCTGCAAGCATTAAGGGGAAGATGGAGAATGGGGAGGTTACAGATCTTGAAACAAGGAACAGTGTTGAAGAGAAAGCAGCTGCGGAAAAGCTTGAGAACAGTGAAGAATTCATTAAGATGCATGAGCAGCTCATGAAGGAGGGTTTCAACAATACTGGGTTTAAGGTTGAGAAAGAGGGGAATTTAACAAAGGCTACTGTTGAGTATACTAATCCCGAGGGGGAGAAGGCTGCTGTCACCGCTACTATTGAGGATGATGTTGTAAAGGAGGTTGAGCTTGAGAGGGAGTGGAAGCCTGACTTGTTATTTTTTGTGTTGGTGATTATTGCTGTTTTGGTTGCTGTGTTCTGGTGGCGCAGGAAAAAATCCAGGGAAAGGAAGGCAGTGGCTGCCAAGGAACCAAAGAAGGTTGAGAAGCCATTTGATTATATTGCTGCATCCTTGGGGATGCTGGATAAGGCTGAGAAGCTTTTTTCAGAGGGTTCGCGCAGGGACGCTTACGGTATTGCGGGGCAGGCATTGAGGCTTTTCCTCAGGTATAAAAATGGCCTCAAGAAAGAGCTCAGCAACGATGACATTATAAAACATTTGAGGTCCAGGAAAAAGCACTGGAAACAACCAAAGGAATGTTTTGACCTTTG
>JADHYO010000017.1 GCA_016782405.1 Candidatus Aenigmatarchaeota archaeon | reverse complement strand
ATGATTGCCTGCAATAAAATTGGCGGTAGGTGCGAGTGTCCCTGCCCAGCACCTGAAAACTGCGAGAAGCGTGTGGATGAGAACGGGTTCACGCACATTATTTGCAAGGACCCTGGGCAGGAGTGCCCGAAACTTCCACAGGGTATGGTCCAGAGGTGCATAGATGAAGGGGGGAGGCTTGTTGCAGACAGGCAAGGGGATTGCCTTGTTAGGGAGTGTGTTTTTGAAAAGGAACCGCCCCCATTTTATGGAAGGCCAGAGTGTCCAGACCCTGCTGGGATAGAAAAACAGGAAAAAGTCTGTAAGGATATGGGACAGGAGTTTATTATCACATTTGACCAGGGTTGCAAGATTGGGAAATGTATTGACAAGTGGCAGCGCTGCGATGTGGACTATGCTCAAATCCAACAAGAGAAGCGCGAATGCGAAGAGGGGGGGAAGAGGGTGTTCCCTGATTTCACTGAGGAAGGTTGTGAGAAGGTGATGTGTGTGGATAAGGATGCATGCATAAGAGAGATATCACCTGGCTTTGCCAGGCACTGTCAGCAGAAAGGGGATGGTGGTGAAGCGATTGCCCACCGAAATTCTGACGGTTGCATTGAATATATGGACTGCGTCCATCGGGGAGAGAGAAACATCGAATACAGGCAGGTGGGAGAGCTTCCTGACCCAACCAAGCTGCTTAGCATTGCTCTCAAACTGGAGGAAATGTCAATGAAGTTTGAGGAAATCAAGAGAAAAATCTTGGCCCTTGCTGACTATGCAAAGTCCATTGGCTCAGAGAAGGATGAGCGAAGGTACAGGAGTGCAGCCAATATGGTTGGTGATACACGGGGACAGTTGGAGAGGATAAAGAGTCAGCTTAGGGGTCGCCGGGGTGAAATGTCCAAGGAAGAATTTGAAAGGATTATTAATGAGTTGCGTGAGGTTGTTTATGAAAGCACAGAGAGGATCGCCTGGGCCTTGCTGAGTGATGGGGCAGGGAGGGAGTTTGAGGGTGAGAGGCGTGAATACATGCCAGAAGAGGCTGATGAGTTTCTGAAGGCATTTGATTTGTGTGTTCCCAATCAGGTAATAACACCACCTGACACTGATGAAGTGACAATTACGATTCTTGGCCCAGGAGATAATGCATGCAAATGGAATGTGCTTTCAAGAGAGGGTCCGCCAGGGGTTGTAATGGAGATGACATGTGAATCATCCCGCCGTGACTTTGAACAAATGGGTGGCGGCAAGCCAGGGCTTAATGAGGTGGAGGAGTGGGGTTGCACTGGCCCAATGGCTGATGCGTTAAAGTCTGGGGACCTGGGCCCGCAGGAGGGGCAGCAGCAAGAACAATACCAGAAGCAGTACAAAGAGCCTGGACCTAAGGAAGGTTCGGGAGGGTCTTGCTCGGGTTGCTTGGACAATGGGATATGTGATCCAGGTGAATGTTCAGACTGTAAGGATTGTATAGGAGGGATGAAATGAAAGCGTTAATTGTGCTCCTGCTGGTGATTGGGCTGCTTTTGACAACAGCAATCTCAGGATGCACTACCCAGAATGAAATCAACTCCTCAGAGGAGGCCCAGAAGACCCTTCAGGATGTCTCCAAGGATGTGGATGACCTGGGGAAGACATTGGGAGAGATTGAGCAGTCGCTGGGATAATTTAGTGTGCCATGAACCCAATCACGAATGAGTAGATTCCTTTTATTGCTATTAGTGCGCCTATCCAGGCAAATATCCCTAGAGGGATTCCCCAAAAAGTGAGGAGCAGCATTATTGCTGCCAGTAGGTCAACCCAGCCAAGTATATCAAATGGGAAGCCTGCTGCAAGTGCAGTTCCGATTGAATAAAGGGCTTTAAGGAAGATTATCAGCGTAAAGTACATTAGGTATGTGTTCCCTGCTAGGCCTCCGCCGAACACTATGATAATTCCTGCAATCATGTCCAGTATTCCCAGAATAGCTATTATCATTCTCATTTCTTGGAGATTTCCTATAAAAAGGCTATGCATGCTTGACTTCAATGGTTTTTGTGTTTGAGCCCTCAAGGCTGAATGCGTTCTTTACGAAATCTTTGACTTTATTTATGTCAAACTGTTTGCAGGAGAATACATCCACGCAAAGCTCCTGGGATTCAGTGAATGTGTGGATTGAGATGTGGGAATAGTCGATTATTGCGAAGCCTGTTAGGCCTGGGTTTTCAGGGACGCCTTCAACCACAACTGGGCCATGGAGGATTCTCATTTCGCAGATTTTTGCAATTTCCTTTATAACTTTCTCAAGTGCTGGCTTGTCACCCAGGCCAGCGGGGTTGCAGTTCCATGCATCAATGATGATGTGGAATCTGTGGGATCTGAATTCAGACATAAATAATATTACACTCCCCTTATATTAGCCATCATTCCACGTAGATTGCTGGTTTCATGGGCTTTGCCAGCTTTGCTTTGTTTTGGGGATCTTTTCCTGGGGTGCTGCAGACATTAACTTCTGCACCTGTCTCCTTTTGGAAGAAGGAAGCCGCTTCCTTTAGGGCATTGAGCTCCTCGTCTTTTGTCAGTATCCATGTAAGCTTCCCAATAGCATTCAGGAGGTCCTCAGCAAAATGGACTGCGTCCTTTCCTTGCTTCCTTATCTCGGGGTTTTTCATCAACTTTTGAATCATTCCCTTTTTGTCGCCGGCTTCCTTTAGCAGGGTTCTGTAGACTTCGTGCTTCCAGAGCGGTGCGACGAATAAATGGATTGTCTTTGGTTTTTTATTGATTAGCTTAATTATTTTGTTGATATCGTCCAGGGTTTGCATTACAAGCTCTTCCTGCTTCTCCAGTCTGGGGTTGATAAACTTGATGTTTGGACGTGGCCATGGCTGCGTTGAAACAAAACCTTTCCCCCCAAGGGATTCCCAGAGCTCCTCGCAGGTGTGGGGTATTACTGGGGAGAGTATTTTAATCCAGTCCTTAATCACTTTCTCTAGGACAGGGCTTTCTCCTCCGCGCCTGATGTAGTGGGAGATGTCATTCATCATGTTGAAAAAAGCCTGCTGGACATACTGGCGGAAGCTGAATGATTCAATGCTCTCAGCTGCATCTTTGGCGGCTGTGTTGAAGCGGGAGAGCAGCCACGCATCTATTGGGGTTTCCTCCCCTCCACCACGTTTCTGGGAAAACTCAATAAAGCCGCCAAGACGCTTCCTCACCATGTTTATTGCATCTTCTGACCAGTCAATTACTGCATTCATTTCTGCACCATATGCTATGTAGAGGCGGTAAAGGTCTGCAGAGTATTTTTCTGCTATGTCAGCGAGTGGGATGACGTTTCCTTTGGATTTGCTCATCTTGCTTCCCTCGCGAATCAGAAGCTCATTGAGTGTTATCATTTTTGGCCAGTGTTTCTCTGGGAACAGTGCGGCGTGGTTGAACAAGTAGAAGGTGAGGTGGTTGGAAATGTGGGGGATTGCAGTGTGGCGCTCGTCAACTGGATACCAGTAGGTAAACTCTTTCCTCAGCTCCTCCAGGAGCTTCTTGTCCACGCCAGAAATCGCGGATGTGGTTCCCTTTCCAAGGAGGACAAAGTCAAAGAATTCCTTGGTGAGTTTCTTTGGTGAAATCTTTTTGAGTGCTGGGGAGAGGAGATAGAATGCTGGATAGATTGTTGAGTCAGCCAAGCTTTCAATTACCCAGTTGTTGTCCCATGGAAGCGCTGTTCCTAGACCGCGGCGACGGGCGCATGCGCGCTCGTGGAGCCAGTCGATTGTGGCTTCGAAAGAGGATCGGTACTGTTCTGGGATTATTTCCATTTTTTTGAGACACTTCTTTGCCAAAGCTTTCCAGCGCTTGTTTTTGTAGTCAATAAACCACTGGTCTGGCAAAACCTTGACAATCACTTTCTCCCCGCAGCGGCAGGTTAGGTGTGGGGTGGAGGAGACAAAAAAATCCAATGCTTTCTTATCTTTTTCCAGCCAGTTCTTGACTGAATCTTTGATTTCCCTGACAGTGGTGCCTGAGAACTTTCCGCAACTTTTTAGGACACCTTTGTAGAACTCCTCTTTGTAGAGGTGCTTTGTTGCTTCCTTGAGTTTTTCGCGCTCTTTCTGACTCTTTATTCCCATTTTCTTTACAATCTCTCCTGCAGGGCAGTCCCCGAAACCAGGGAGTTTGATAACAGGGATTGGTTTGATTGAGGAACCAATGTCTTTGAGTGTAATGAAATCATCAGGGGAGTGGGCTGGGACTGAGTAAACCACACCAGTTGCAAACGAGGTGTCCACAAATGTGGCTGGGAGCAGTGGTATTTGGCGGCGGTCCACTGTGGAGCGCGCTTTCTCCTTGAGGAGTTTTTTTCCAGGGAACTCCGCAAGCTTCTTTACTTTGTGGTTCTGGTTCTTCAGCTTCTCTAAAGCATCCTTAGAAACGTACCATATCTCTTTGCCCACGCGGGCTTTTACATATGTTTTCTCAGGGTGAATCCAGATGTTGGTCACACCGAAGATTGTTTCAGGTCTGAGTGTTGCTGCCAGCAGGAATCCGTCCCTGAATGGGAACTTGACTGTAGTAAATGTTTCTATTCTTGTGTCTAAAAGATCTCCATCCTTGATATCATCCTCGCCTACAGCGTTGTTGTCCTTAGGGCAGAACTGTACCGCATGGACCCCGCGTTTTATCAGGCCTTTTTGCTTGAGTGTGAGGAATTGCCACTCGATGAATTTGTTGTAGGCAGGATCGCCTGTTGTGAATGTTCGGCTCCAGTCAATTGAAAATCCCAGGGACTTGAAGTCCTTTGAAATCACACCTGAGAAATAATTAGCAACCTCCTTGGGATCGCTGAAGGATTCCACTATTTTTTCGACTTTATTCTTGTTCTTCTCGTACAAAGAAACGTATCCCCTGTACAATGCAATGGTTTCACCTTTCATTGCTCGGATGCGGTCAGCGACTGAGAGAATGGGGGTTCCTGAGATATGGAATGCCATTGGAAACAGAACGTTCCAGCCTACCATTCTCTTGAAGCGCGCCCAGATGTCTGCTAGTGTGTAGGTTCGGGCATGGCCTATGTGCAGCGGTCCTGAGGTGTATGGGTAGGGGACTGTTAAAAAGCACTTCTTTCCCTTCCCGCTCCGGGGCTGGAAAGTTTTTTTCTCTTCCCAGCGCTGTTGCCATTTCTTCTCCACTGCGCGGGAATCAAGTTTTAGTGGCATATTCTATTATTTGTCAGAGCCTATAAGAATCAGATGGATCAGCGTATGTCAAAGGTGGCGAAATTTCCACTGTAGTCTCCCCACTCCACCTTTACGTCGCCTACGCGGGCTCCTGGGGGGCCCTCCTGGCAGGAGTCGATCATTTCCTGTATTTGGTCCTTGTCACCCTCGAAGACGGCTTCTACTGAGTCGGTTTTGGTGTTTCTTACCCAACCCCTGAGGCTGAGGAGCTTGGCCTGGCTCCTGATAAAAGAGCGGAAAAAGACCCCCTTAACATTTCCATAAAGAGTGACCTGTGCGCGTGCCTTCATACACTTAACTTGGGGGTAAGATTTTAATTGCTAACGGCACTTGCTGGCTTTTTTATTGTATTTTCATATTGATATATGATGAGAATAGACGAGATTGCAAATAAATACCCGGTTCTGAAAGATGCAATTGAAAGGATAAAAGAAGTGGATGGTGTAGGGAATCTTTTCCCTCCTCAGGAGGATGCCATCAAGGCAGGTGTGCTGGATGGGAAGAGTTTTGTGTTGGCTGTCTCAACTGGTGCTGGCAAAACTTTAATTGCAGAGCTGGCGATGATTAAAACAATTCTTGAGGGAAAGAAAGCGATTTATCTCTGCCCGCTCAAGGCTCTGGCAAGTGAAAAACATCTGGATTTGAAGGAGAAGTATGGACCTTTGGGTATTAAGGTGGCGCTTTCTATTGGGGACTTAGACTCCTCGGACCCGTGGCTTGGGAGGTATGATATTGTGATTTGTTCTAATGAGAAGGCAGACTCCTTGCTTAGGCATGGGATATCGTGGGCAGGGGAGATTGGTTTGGTTGTTGCTGATGAAATTCATCTCTTGAATGACCCCTCCCGTGGGCCGACCCTGGAGATGGTGCTCACGAGGCTGAGGGGCTTTAATCCGGTAATTCTTGGACTTTCAGCGACTATTAAGAATTACAAGGAGCTTGCCTCCTGGCTTGGGGCTGAGGCAGTTAAATCAAATTTCAGGCCAGTCAAGCTCTACAAAGGAGTGGCTTATGATAATGAAGTGAGCTTTGTTCCTGAGAGGAAATATACAATCGGATCGGAGAATGTTCTTTTAGAGCTCACTGGTAACAAGCAGTCAATTGTTTTTATTTCCACCAGGAGGGGGACAGAAGCTACTGCAGAGAAGCTCGGGAAGCCGCTTTCAAAAAACCTTTCAAGCGGGGAGCGTGAAGCCCTACTAAACACCTCAAAAAAGATACTTTCTTCCCTGGAGCACAGGACGCAGCAGTGTGAAAGGCTTGCGCGCTGTATTCAAAATGGGGCAGCTTTTCACCATGCTGGGTTGACGCAGAAGCAGCGAAGCCTTGTGGAGGATAACTTTAGAGCAGGTGTGATTAAAGTTGTGTGTGCGACTAGTACTCTAGCTGCAGGGCTGAACCTTCCTGCTTACAGAGTGATTATTCGCGATTTGAAACGTTTCTCCTCTTTCCGTGGAATGGATTATCTCCCTGCTCTAGAGGTGGAACAGATTTCAGGGCGCGCAGGCAGGATAAAATACGATACTGAGGGCGAGGCAATATTGCTTCCGAAGAACCAGGCTGAAGCTGAGTATGCATGGAAAAATTATATCCATGGGGAGACTGAGAAGATTAGCTCAAAGCTTGGGGTTGAGCCTGTACTGAGGACGCATGTTCTGGCGCTGATTGCAGGTGGGATTGTGACCTCCAGGCAGGGTTTGATGGATTTCTTTGAGAGAACGTTCTATGCTTATCAGTATAAGGACATGAGTCAGCTGCGAAGCCACTTGAACAGGGTTGTGAAAATGCTGGAGGGATTTGGGTTTGTTAATTCACGGGACAAAACTGAGAGCAGCGAGCCTGAGAGTGAGTTCAGGCCAGCTTTTGCCTGGGAGGATGATGATTCCTCTTTGGAGGCGACCAGGATTGGTAAGAGGGTTTCAGAGCTGTATATTGATCCGCTTACTGCTGATTTTATTATCCGGAGCTTCCAAAGGCTGCAAGGCCCTAGCATGTTCACGTTTCTGCACATGGTTTCCTCCTGCCTTGAGATGAGACTCTCCCTTTCGCTCAGGAAGAAGGATGTTGGAAATGCAGAGGATGTGATTGCTGCTGAGGAGCATAACTTAGTGGAGAAGCCTCCTAATGAGTGGGATTTGGAATATGAGGATTTCCTACGCAGCATTAAAATGGCCTCCCTGTTAGGGGCGTGGGCTGAGGAGAATGGTGAAGACTATATACTGGAGAATTTTGGGGTCACTCCAGGGGAATTGAAGGCAAGGCTTGATATTGCTGATTGGCTGCTTTACTCTTCACAGGAACTTGGGCTTCTTCTTGGGAGAAGGGAGCTTTTAAAGGAGCTCCGCAAGGCTCGCTTGAGGGTTCGTTATGGTGTTAGCGAGGAGCTGCTGCCTCTCATAAGGTTGAAGGGGATTGGAAGGGTGAGAGCAAGAAGATTGTTCAGAGCTGGGATTAAGAGTACGCGAGACCTGAGAAAGGCTAACCCAGAGGCACTAGCCCGCCTAATGGGAAGGGCAACAGCAGAAAAAATCAAGGAGCAATTGGGCTAGGCAAGCTTTTCCAGAAGCTCTCTTTTCCAGAGCTTGATTTTCCTTGGGTCTGTGATTCCGAGGTAGGCAAACTCCTTCCTGGCTGCGGTGATTGTTTCCTTGAGCTGCTTTTTGTAGTCCTGGAGGCTGAGCTCCTTGAGAAGGGCACTGTATTTATCCAGGTTCACACCCCCTTTCAGCAGGAGGCTGAGGATGTCCACGCGGTCTTTCTGGCCCTTGACAGAATCCCTTCTATCGCGTTCAGCCTGCTGCTTCAGTACCAGAAGGGTTTCAGGGGAGGGGAGCCTGAAGCCCTCCCTGGTTACAGAATTTTTCAGGATAATGTTAGTGGGGACAGCAAGCTTGGAGTAGAAGGGGACATAGATATCCACTGAAATCCCCTCTACCGCAATCTCATATTTCCTTAGGAAGGCAGTCTTCTTCAGCCTGTACCTGTTTTTTATATTGTCAAGTGCCTCGAAATCAGTGATAATGTCAATGTCCTTGCTTTTGAGTGTTTTTGTGTAGAGGTAAATAGCCCATCCCCCGATAAGGACAAAGTCAAACTCCTTCTTGAGCCTGATTAGCACTTCCCAGCTCCTGTCTGTAGCAATGTCATTCCAGAATTCCATACTACCTCGGCCTCCATTTGATTTTCTTCTCCAGCGCCTCCAGGAAATCCTGGGCATACCAGGTGTCGAGGTTCCAGAGGTCAGTGTAAAGCTGGCCCAGCGGGACCTGCTTAAACTTCTCCAGGTGCGGGTCTGGCTTCAGGACAATGAGGTTTTCCTTTCCCTTCTTCTTGGGAAAGCGCTCTGCCACCTGCTTCCAGTCCCCGTAAACCACAACCTCTGAATAGTCTGCTGGGATGCGGCGGAAGCGGAACTTGAAGCCTGAGTAGGCAGTGAACAGTGCTGGGGGGAGCTCTTTCTCAATTTCTTCAACAGGCTTTTCAACCCTGGTTTTAAATGTGATGTCCTTTTCCAGGTTCCTCAGGCTTGCCCAGTAGAGGAGGAGTTTCTTGGGCTGGATGATGCGGAAGCCCATGGGAAGCTTTTCAATGCAGTTCATCCCCTCCAGGGGGGACAAGCTTTTGTTCACGTTCCCGAGAGAGGTCCTGGTCTTTTCAGCAAGAGCTTTTTGCGTGAAGAATGTTTCCTTGTTCTCCAGGAGCTGGAACAGGAGCTCCCTGTAGAGCCATTCCTTCTTTTTCATGTTTCATTATTTAGGATAATTTATTTATAAAGGTTTCGCTTTTTGGTGAATTCAAGGGTAGAATTTTTGCGAATTTTTGAAACCTTGGAGAATCAAGGAGCAGCTATAAACTATGCAGCTTTCTTGTAGTCTTTTGCATAGAGGTTCTCAATATCTTTAACAAGCTTGGTGAGTCGGTCTTTGTAGCCTTTGATTTGAGTATCTCCACGGCGAAGGACTTTATCCCCGAATTCGATGCCGCGTAGTTTTGCAAGGCTCTCAATAAGGCGCTCACAGTCAGCTCTGTTTGTTTCAAAGTCCCTTTTGAGGTCAGGGAGGGCCCTTGTTCCGCCTGTACTTTTGGGGTCAATATTTTTTAGGTCGTTCTTAATACCTTCGAGCAAACTGAACTTGGTTTTTATGTTGTTGTTTATGTCTTTTTCCTCTCCGGTAAAGGTTGCCATTGTCCTCTTGCTTATGTGACTTCCCAGGGCCTTGAGCGGCCTTGAGGATCCGCCACCGCCTCCGCCGCTACCACCACCGCCACCGGCAGCGCCCATTTTGTGGATGATAACGTAGATGCCTCCGAGGATAATCACACCAATGAACCAATACTTGCTGATTGTTAGGGCATAGTGGTACCAACCCTGGAAGATGACGAAAATGAAAATCGCTATTGAGAGGAGCGTTCTGTATTTTTTTGCGTCCTTTGTGACACCTTCTGAAATGAAGAAAACAAAAAGCAGTAGGAATACTGCTGGGAAGAATACAAGCCAGACTAGCTGCTGGGTAATGTCTGGATAAGCGGAAATGAATGAAGAGCACTTGCCAGATGTTCCTTGCTGGCAAAGAATATTGATCAAAATATCGATGATGTCAGCCATGGAATATTATTGGTGGCTAATGTTTAAATCTTCAGAAACCTTTATCAATTAGGAAATCTCGGAAATGTTTTCCATATCCTGCTGTTCTAGAGCTTTTACCGACAATGCGTGTCTGGGCGTATGGTACATCTGTCCATGCTTCCCTTCCTGTTGTGGGGTTACGGAACCACGTCATCACATTATCTGTAAGGGGATCGGCAGTAATAACTACCCCATAATTCTTTTTGTCACCACAGTAGACAACATCACCTCTGTTGTAATTATATATATCAGTTGGAGGAGTGCTCATCCAGCCTCCAGCAGGTGGTGCTGTTCCAGGTGCTGGTCCAGGAGTTGCTGTCGCTCCAGCCGTTGGTCCAGTTGGTGCTGGGGTTGGCGTGGGTGTAGGTGCTGGTCCAGGTGCTGCGTTCCCTGCACCAGGTGGTGCTGGGGGTCCATGTAGTGTTGTTCCGGGTGTTCCAGGAGGTGCTGGTGTAGGTGCTGGTCCAGCTGGTCCTGCTCCAGGTGTTGGCCTAGTTGGTCTTGGCCTACGTGGTGCTCGTCCGCCACCACCGCCTTGCTGCCTGCCTGCTGGCCTGATAGTTGTTTGTCTACCACCCTGCTGTTTATTTGCTTTTCCATCACTCTGATCACCGGGTTTATTGTCCTGCTCTTTTTTACTTTTTTCCTCCTGCTGCTTCTTTGTTTCATACATTGTTTTTGCAAGCTTTTCGAACCAGTCTGTTACACCTGATTTCACATCAGCATCAATGTTCACCCCTAGGTAGTTTTTCAGGCCAGCTGCTACAGTGGAATTATAAACTTTTTTTATTCCCTTTTCTGCCCATTTTGGGAAGCCGAAAAGTCCTTCAAATAGGATGTCGCTCATTTTACTTCTTTCCCCAGCTGCCTTTTGGTATCGCTCGATAACATAACCAGCTTCTGGGTGCTTATCAGTAAGCCTGTATGTGAGCTGCTCCATTCGCTTGTTCCATGCATCTTCGCCATCTTTTTCTATTGCTTCCTTTCTTCTGGTGTACTTCCTAATTCTCCAATCAAAGAAGGCATTGTCTGCTAGCTCGTATTTTCCTGCTAGGGTTTTCAGGGCAAGACCTGCCATCAATTCAACATAATCCTCATTACCCTCGTCAGGGTCTGTTCTGTGGTAAAGCTCATGGGCTAGGACAGAGAGTGTTCCGGCATCATTGCCTTTATACTTACTGTCAATCTCTATTTCCCCATCCATGGGGATGTATTTTCCATCAACTTTGATTGTTTCCCTTACAGGTTCTCCATCTTCATTAACATAATCCACATCTCCATGGAGGTCGCTGACATACTCGAATTTTTTGTCACCTATAGTATAGTCAAAAAGTTCACCTTCAAGGTAATTAACAAATCCCTTAAAACCTTCTGAGTTTCTGCGAACATCAAGAGTCTCATCACTCAAGAGATCTGTTTCTATAGCTCGCGAGTTGAATGTTACCATACTAATCGTTTGGTATAACCTCCTTTTTTCTTGTGATTATATAAAGCTCCTCTTCAGCTTTCTTGGCGTCGATAGTTTTCATACTTTCACTATTAAATAGTGACAATAGGGTTTATAAAGCTTTCTATTTGTCGCTTGGTGTTGTTTTTAGCTCTGAAATAGGCTAATTTGAGAGGAAGTCCCCATTCTTGTTCTTGTGGGCTTCTGCCTCGTCCAGTTCCACGAGTGAAATCCAGTCAACAGATGGAAGCTCTTCAACGCAGTCCAGGACCTCTTCATGGACAGCTTGTTCAATGTCCTCTTTCTTGGACTCTAGAACATCATCTATTTCAAAGTCAAAATCCTCCAGGACTTTTTTAACCACATGGTTTACAATCTTATTATCTTTCTTAGACATTTTCTCACCTTTGTAACTATTAAGGGGTAACAAGTGTTTAAAAGCTTTTATATTGTTGGATATATATAACAGTGTTATATATTTTGCAGTGTGCTGGTTTTGAAAAATGTATTTTTCTTGGTATTACACTGTAATGTCCCAATAAATTTCCCAGAATATTACACTGTTATATTCTACCCTTCTTTCTAAGGGCTTCCCAAACAATCACTGGAAACATAATCCCCAGGATGCTGCCAGCTACTACGTCTGTCACAGTGTGCACACCCAATGCAACCCGGGAATAAGCCACTAGAACTGGGATTACCAGGAGCGGGAGCCACTTCCTTGGGAGGAACAATAGTATGGAGGAGAAGGCTACAAATGCAGCTGCTGAGTGGCCTGACGGGAAGGAGAAGTCATCCTCACAATAAGGATTCTCAATCCCACAAGGCCTGGGGACTTGGGCAACGTCCTTGACAGCCTGTACAGTTACCAGGGTCAGGATCAAGGAGAGAATAAACACCTTTGCAAATCCTTTCCCCTTCTTCCCCATCACTTTCCTGCGGGCAAGGTAAAAAATAAGCACCCCTGCAGCTATACCAAGCCAGAGCTCTGGCGCTCCCACCTGGGTAACCCAAAACCATGGGTTCATATCAAGGGCTCCTTGTGGATATCCTCAAGCAGGCGGGAGACATATCTTGGTGAAAGTGATGAAACAGGAATGAAATATTGATGGGCATGCCAGCGGATTCCTTCTATCTTAGAAATCTCCTCTCTCACACTTGAAGCAAGTTGTCTTCTGTTTTTGTCCTCCAATGAACCAATAACATGAAAATGCGACGAGTCAATTCTTATTTTGGTTTGTTTCATCAGACCTTTGACAGCTTTTCGAATAGCTTGCTCCAGCTCTTTCTCCCTTCCCGGCGGCAGATGATTGTGACGATCAATCCGCTGGTAGAAATGCACTCCCTTCCCCATGCATTATATTCTTCCACACTGCTTTAAATTCGCACTTTTATAAAGCCGTGACACAAGAAAAAATATGGTCCTGGACTTCCTTCCCTACGGAAGCGAGCTCTTTGCTGGAATAATAATACTTGTTTCAGTTGCTATAGCTAAGCTATTCAATTTATTGCTTAGCCGCTATGTTCACCGCCTAGCGAAGAGGACAGAGAGTCAGCTGGATGATATTGCGCTGGTAGCTGTCCAGCGGCCCATATTCTTTGGGATTGTGCTTGGCGGCATCTTTATTGCGGTCCGCTACATTAGCTTGCTTGCTGCATACACAGCTGAAATATCAATGGGCTTTTCTATTATATTCACTCTCTACGGGCTCTGGTTCGCTATCAGGGTAACCAATGCAGTGATTGAATGGTACTCCACTGAAATCTCTGCCAAGACCAAGACACAGAAGGATGACCAATTCCTCCCGATAATCAAAAAGGTAGTGATGGGTGTTTTTGGGTTTATTGCCCTGCTCATGGTGCTTGGCCAGTTCGGGATTGAAATCACCACACTGGTGGCTGCCATGGGCCTTGGCGGTCTTGCCATTGCTTTAGCACTCCAGCCCACACTCTCCAACTTCTTCTCAGGTGCCTACCTGGTGATGGATCGCCCAATCCGTATTGGGGATTATATTGAGCTTGATTCTGGTGAGCGCGGAACAGTCGATGACATAGGCTGGCGCTCAACCAAGCTGAAAATATTTGGCGACAACCTCCTGATTATCCCGAACTCCAAGCTGGCTGACGCCAAGATTATCAATTACTTCTATCCTGCCAAGCCCTACACATTCACTGTTAACCTTGGGGTTTCCTATGCAAGCGACTTGGATGCAGTTGAGAAGGTGACGCTCCAGGTAGCTCGCGAGGTTCTGAAGAAGCAAGGGACCGGGAGGAAGGACGGGGAGCCCTTTGTCCGTTTCAAGGCCTTTGGCGACTCTAATATTGATTTCTCAGTCTATTTTCAGGTGAAGGAATTCATGGACAAGTTTGTCCTCCGCCACGAGTTTATCAAGGCGCTAAAAAAGAGGTATGACAAGGAAGGGATAGAGATAGCCTGGCCCACGCGCAAGATTTTCTATGGTGATGCTGAAGTGCTGCGATCCTTTAAGAAATAAGGTTGCCGACAAGGCAAACGCTTTTATCCCATAAATTAATATCTAAATTACTGCGCTGTGATACGGATGAATTCAAAGATATACCTTGCTGTGGTAGTGGTGGCCTTTTTTGCGGTTGGTGCTGTTCTTGGCTATGGGAGCTTCACAGGGATGGTTGTAAAAACTGAATCCATTGAAGTCAAGACTGTTATTAAACCTGCTGTGAGCGGCAGTTTTTATCCAGATGATCCGGGCCAGCTGGGCTCAATGATAGATGGTTTCCTGGCAGAAGCCAGTCCAGCAGAGGCTAAGCCGCGCGCTATTGTTGTTCCGCATGCTGGTTATATTTATTCTGGTTCCACGGCAGCTCATGGATTCAAGGCCCTGCAAGGCCACGACTATGAAACTGTCATTGTAATTGGCTCCTCGCATCACTACGCTTTTGATGGGGTAGCTGTTCCTAATTCAACTCACTACAGAACCCCGCTCGGGGACGTTGCAATCTCTGGCAGGGCTGCTGAGCTTGTTGACGGGTTTATTTTTCGATCAAATGATGTGTTTGAGCCTGAGCACTCCATTGAAGTTGAAATTCCGTTCCTTCAATCCGTTCTAGGGGACTTTGAAATCATTCCCATTCTGGTTAGCAGGGTTGACCCGCAAACACTTGCCAGCAAGCTGCTCCCCCTCATTGATGAGAATACTTTGGTAGTTGCAAGCTCAGACCTCAGTCACTACTATCCATATGAGGAGGCTGTCTCGCTTGATAGCAATTGTATTGAGGGGATACCTGCACTTGATTTTGAAAGGTTTGAGAGCTGCGAGTGCTGCGGCAGGATTCCTGTTCTCACAGTGATGTTGATTGCTGAGGAGCATGGATGGGTTGGGGGGTTGCTTGACTACAGAAACTCAGGTGATACTGCGGGGACAAAAGAAGCTGTTGTCGGCTATGCCTCAATTGCATTCTACGAGACCTCAGAAATGTTAACAAAACTGGAACAATCATTCTTGCTAAGTCTCGCGCGCAAAACTATTGAGGGCTACCTCACTAACCAGCTGCTGCCAGAAATCGATGAAACCAATCTGTCAGAAATCCTAAAAGAAACAAGGGGCTGCTTTGTCACACTCAACACAAATCGCGGTCTCCGTGGCTGCATTGGCCACATCCTTCCGCAAGTTCCGCTTTACCAATGTGTGATCCAGAATGCAGTGTCTGCTGCACTACATGACGCAAGATTCACTCCAGTCACCTCTAATGAACTTGATGGGATCCATATTGACATTTCTGTTCTATCTGTTCCAAAGAAGATTGAGTTCCAATCCCCTGGGGAAATCCCTGGAAAACTCAGGCCAGGGATTGATGGTGTGGTTCTTCACTACAACGGGAGGACGTCAACATACCTTCCCCAGGTTTGGGGTCAGCTTCCAGAAAAAGAGGAATTCCTCTCCAGCCTTTGCATCAAGCAAGGTTCTCCTGCAAACTGCTGGGCCCTCCCCGGGGTTGCAGTTGAAACATACCAGGCGTTTGTCTTTGAAGAGGGTTGATTCTCAGTGAGGTTAATAACTTTTATAAAGAAAATAACGAAACCATAAACATGAGCGGATACAAAGCACCAACCTTACCAGGGGAGGAAACAGTTAATGTGTATACACAGGACAGCGTGTATACTGGCGAGTTGGACCGTGTTTACACCCAACTCCCACCCTATATGGAATTAGTTACCACGAAACCCCCACAGCCGCGCAACAATTTCAAGATTCAGATTTAATGATGATTTTCAGCCCTGATAGAGGACTGCAATTAATTCAGGATAGGGCAGATCTTAAATGAGGGGACATCTTAAACGTTATTAAATTTTCCATCCCTCTTCTCTGAACATATCAATTACATTGATACTTTCTATATCATAATCATTACAAATAAAGGGTATTTTTATTTTATTTCCGATTAATTTCTCTTCTGAGACCACAACTCTTTTTATATTAAATAATGTTTTCTGAGGATCGGTAGACGTCTCTATTGCCAAGGCAATGACCCACGGATCTGCATCATATTTTCTATCCGTCTTTATTATCGCAGGGTATTTTTTTAGTATCTCTTTAACAATTTCAATTTGTCTTTTTGTAATATCCTTGAACATTTTTTTATTTTTATTAACCCACTTACATAATTGATCATCATTTTGTTGTATTTCATTAGAAACCTCTTTGGGTGCTATTAATCTATCATTATTCACCAAATCATTCAATTTCTTCCAAACAGTTGGAAATACATCGATGGGGTTTTCTCTATTCAATTTCACCAATGAAGAAGTATCCATTATATAACAATTATTTTTCATTTTACCGCCCTTGATAACACTTTATCAAAATTCTTTGATTTTATTGAGAGATAATTCAACGCATCTGTATATGTAATATACCCACGGTCATAGTTGTTTGCAACCAGAGAAACAAACTTTGTTCCAACCTCAGAAACACATTTTTTATCTGCGGTCATTCCACCACCTGTTTTTGTTTCTTTTGCTTCTTTTGGAATTGCTTTTGGTTTATATCGATCAAGAATCTTATTCAAATCAGATTTTGATATAAAGTCGAGTTTATACATATTGATTAATATCATAGCTTTGCTGACTTTGTATTTTCTTGATAACGAATTCAATGTTTTTCTATCGGTCAAATTTCTTTTATTCTCATTAAATGTGGGTTTCGCTATTTCTTTTGGAAAAAGAAATGATGATGAAAATTGATTACACCATTTTTCAATATTATTGTTTGAAATAGAACATGCATCGGGTATATCTATTGCCGATTCTCCCAGAAGAATGTGCGCAAATTCATGCATAAGAGTAAACAATCTCGCTTCAATACAATCTTGTGTACTTACAACTATGACCGCAGGCGATTCATCAATTAAAACAAACCCCCTAGCATCTTCAACGGGTATGGAAAATTGGAAAACTATAATATTTATATTTTCGAGAACATCTCTCACATAGTTAAAAAAATCATAAGTAGTCTTGAATCCTTTTTGCTTTTTCTCATCTATTTTAAACAAATTTCTATATTTATTCGCAATTTCTTTAGGGTTATCAGAAAGTTTGAATTTGCCTGTTTTTATTTTCGATTCATCTTCAAGATTTTGAGATAATTCCTTGCCTATGGTTTGTAAGCTTCTCGCTTTCCTTAATACAAGTAAGGTTTTCTTGTCAAATATATTAACTTTGTTAGGGAGCATCCTATAATCCTTGGGTGGTGATTTTTCTTCCTTTGGTTCTGAAAGTAAAAAACTTGCCAATGGCCTCTTAAATGCGTTCGATAGTTCTTTTAGTTGTCTTAAGGTTGGTTTCTTCTTGCCAGACTCTATGGCTATTACTGTATCAACGCTAGTATAAATCTTCTTGCTTGTTTCTTCAATACTCCAGCCAGCGCTTTCTCTGAGCCACTTAAAAACAGCTGAGTCAATATCAACTTCTATTGTTCTTGACATTTTAACACTCCTTCAGTGATCATCTAATAATTATTTGATCTGTTTACATAAATTCCTTATTTGATGGCCTCTACATTCCTAGGTACCCCCTACCGTTTTTCACTAATTCACTGAAGGGAACGGCCTTCCAAGAATGCTGTATATTGAGGAGAGTGCCTCTCTCGCGCTGTGGGATTTTTGGGGGTTTTTAAGTGAGGAGACGTGGTTGAGATAAGACTGGAGTTCTTCCTCGCTTGCGAGATGAAGGGGCTTCTGGAGCCAGAAGAGGAAATCTCGGGCCTGGATACAGTAATTATTAATTACCCTTCTTCCTGAGCCCCGCTGGCGGAGCTCTTCACTGAGCATTTTCAATACATTCGAGATACTCGTTTGATACATCGTCACATCCTCCTTTTTCTAAAATACCAAGAAGCTCCTGAATCTCTTCTGGGGGTTTTCCATCCTCCAGGAGGTGGAGTGCACGGGAGCGCCTCAACGCTTCTGGGCTGAGCGGCTTTGAGAGGAGGGATTTCTTTCGGGCATGCTCCACTATGCTTTCAATCTCAAAGACTGAAATTCCTTTTCCATTTGGGCCTTGGAAAAGGTGGGGGTTCTCATCCCTTAGGGCATGCCTGAGGTAAAACTCAAGACGAGGAAGCATGCGGGAGGGGAGGGTAACCTCCCGATGCTTGAGTATAAGAATTCTTTTCTTGAGGTCAACATCATCCTTCTCCAAGGAGGCCGCTTCAGAAGGCTTTAACCCTAGGTAGAGGAGTTCCAGCATAAGGCTGCCACGGAGAGAAGAAGAGGAGAGGAGGCGGGCAACCTCCTCTCTTGAAATGAGGTGACATGGTTCTCTAGGGAGTTGAGAAAAGACGGCCTTATGAATAAACAGGAGTGCTGGCTCCTCTAGGGAACCAGCTGCATCGTTCTCCTGTAGGAGCGTGAGATAGCTTTTTGCTTCCCTTGGGGAAAAACCACTTCCTTGCAGGTATCCAATTAATGCATTGCAAGAGAGGTGAGCATGATGGAACCCTCCCCGGGGGGCCAATGCTCCCGGTTCATTGATCAAAAGTTCCTTGTACATGGTCATCACCTCGTTGGGTCCCAGAAGGTCTGGGCAGCTAGGAATAAACAGTTCTCTCAGGAGGATATAAATCAGATGGGAGTACGATTCCTCGAGTTCCTCGAGAATTTAAGGTGTTTTTTGGGTAGGGTAATAGACTTTCCAGCGCCCCTCGCCCTCGCTTTTGACAAGTCCGAACCTAAGAAGTCTGTCCAAATGTTTGCGGAACGTGCGATCTACAATAGGGGAGAGGCCTTTTTGCCTAAGAGCATTCCCAAACTCATGGTAAAGTGGAATGGAGGCTATTTTCTTTTTCTTGCATATCACCTCCAAAGCAACTTTCTGGTGTGGAGAGAGTTTTGCCATAAGGTCTTCCATTGGGATTTTCTCTGCCCTGGGAAACGCCTTCTCAATAAATGAATCAGGTATTTTTTCAAGGTCCTGGTTTTCTGCTTCCTCAGCAGCCATCCTTAGGATGTTGATTGCTACGCGGGCGTCCCCGCTGGCTTTTTCTGCTATTCTCTCTAACTGGGTTCCTTTGACTGAGCCGGGGATCAGTCCACAGTCACGCCGGTCTGTAAGGATATCCTTTACATCCTGAATAGAATATGGAGGGAAGCTGATGTGGTCCAGTGAGGAGAGGCGGCTCCTTATTCTTGGGTCAGCCTCATGGAATGCTGTTTCCTGGTTTGAAATTAGTATAAGGAAGACCCCAGCTAGCAGGAAATCGTATAGGATTTCAAGGCTCTCGAGGCGGTCCACCTCGTCCAGTATTACTATTACATGTTTTTCTGCTGCCCGTTTTTTCAAAATATCCAGCAGCTCATCTGTAGGGGTTCCTTTCCTGTGAATGGAAAAGGTTTCTCCAATGGACTGGAGCACTGAGAAAAGGATTTTGAACTTTGAGGGGTATTCCCAGCAGTTCACATACGCTTTGTTAACAGCAGCGTGCTTCCTCAGCTCATCTACCACATACTGCGAGATGCATGTTTTGCCTGTTCCAGGCGGGCCATAGAGAAATGAATTCCTAGGAGGCTTTTTCTCAAGAATAAAGTTGAGGTTGTCCCTAAGGGCCTTTAGTTGGCCATCACGCTGAACAATCCGCGAAGGCGGGAAGTCAACTGAAAGCACCCGCAAATCCTTGATGATTTTGTTCTCCTCCACGAAAATCTCCCTTGAGGAATATTAAGGATTCCGCTATAAATTGTTTCTGTGGGGGGTGAGATTCTGTCGGAGGGGCTTCTCAAGGGAACCGAAAACTTTAAATAGTAATTGTCACTACATAATAGTTAATGGTGATAAAATGCCTAATGATGTGCTATCCTGAATTAATTGCAGTCTTTTTCCTATCCCTATAAAATACCTCCACTGGGTATAAATATCCAATAGCCCCACAGGGCCTCTTGTTGTTCCAATACCAGATGAATTTTCTATGGTCACCCTTGGTGACCC
>JADHYO010000016.1 GCA_016782405.1 Candidatus Aenigmatarchaeota archaeon | reverse complement strand
CCAATAATACATCTAGCAGTGTCGATAAGGAGCGCCTCCCTCCCACTCCTCTCGGTAATCTCCATGACCCAGTCGTGGGCCAAGAGGGCGAGACCTCCCGCCTTCCGAACCAGGAGCTCTGCGAGCTCCTCGTTGACCTCACGATCCTCAATGAGAATTCGCAAGACTTCCTGCTTCCCCTTCCTTTTCTGGTGGAGAGCCGTAAGGTCCTCCTCCAAGGCCTCGTCTCCCCTCCACTGGAAAAGGTGGGTTTCGGACCCATTCCTCTCCAGTTTGAAAACAGAGAGCCGGGCGACGTTCACCCTGTCACCATCGTCGAGCTCTCCCTTCTTGATGAGTTCCAGAATTCCCGTCATTGACGGGCAGGGTTTGCAGGCCTCGATGGCATCCTCGAAAGAGCCGAAGTTGGCTCCTCCTTCGCCATCGGAAGCTGGCGCGATGTTGATTTCGCTCTCGCCTCCTCCGACTTTGATCCTCCACATCGGCTTTTTGTTGAAGTCGATGTTTATGGTGGTGGTCGTGGTGTTGATGACGGACATGTTAATGTCCTTTCTCGCCCATTTAGGCGATAGAAGAAAAGCTATAAAATCTTCTCCAAACACATGGAGAAGACCGCGAGTTCGCCAAGCTCGCTAATTGAGAAACTAAAATCCCCAAAGACAATTCCCACCAAAGTCACCGCAGTCACTGATATTTGACAGCAGTCAGGGGAAAAGTCTTCAGAAGTTTCTTCGGGGGAAACTCAGAGCTAGCAAAATCAAACCCTAAAACCCTTAGGAACAGCCTTGTAAAACCGCATGGTTTTCACTGGTTTTTGGCCGTGCGGGTTTCTGTTTCGCTATTCACGCGAAACTGTTTTCGGGTTTGTGGGGATCCTTTGCATGTCCTGAGACAGCCGACCTCGCGCGGGGCGGGGACGGGAATTTGTGAATGTTTGAAGCATGAAATGGAGATGAACAAAACCCAACCACCTAGATTGGGAAATGCTCTCCTACACACACCATTGGAATGGAAATGAATTTTAACCCCCCTCCATGAAAATGAGGGTGTCACTTAATTGCAGTGACTATATGGTTATTCTTATATTACTAGTATTTAAAGCTTTCGCTCCCTAGTAAATTGGTGATATTGAGCATTCTCCGGAAGTGTTAGTATAAGCTCTATTTTTGGTGAAAGTGTCCCAGGGAAGGGATTCTTAGGGCACTCTAAGTAGCGATTTTAGGAAAGTCACGAAAGTCACTAAGCCATAGTTACAATATAAGGAAAGTCTTAAGGGCCCAGCAACTAAAGCCTCTCTAGTAAAACTGTGGATCCGCTTTAGCGCACAGTTAGTTGAATGAATACATATTTATCAATCAGTTCAGGTTTTGCGCTGCACATAAAGATTGAATAGAATGGTAACCTCTATAAAGGGTCAAAATGAATAATTAACAACCATTATAAAGGTGATAAAACAGCAGAATTCCCCCAGAATGTGACTGAATACTCACAACACTCTCTTCAACTTTTTCAGCCGTTCAACAAGATCCCGCGTATCCTTGGTCCCAAAGAAAAGCTCCTTCCCGTAATAAATCCCGCGGCCCTTCCACTTGTGGAAGATGAAGAGCGAATCCATGATATGCTTCATCTCCTCTGAAAAATCCTCATAACGGTCATTATACTCCATCAAATCAAAAGAAGCAAAATCCTCAATGTCCTTTGCCAGATCCTCCTGCCGCTCCCCTGTGGAATTCAAAAATTTGCTAAGAATTTTAATTAGGGAATCCACTGCATCCTTCTCTTTGACCTTGGGCATACTTTACTATTTTCCCTGGTTCCTTAAAAGCTCCGCCAGAAGGGCAGTTGCAAAGCTCCCTGGCGGGAGTGCGAACTCCAGCTGGATTGGCTCAGTTATTTTTGCCTTGAAGTTGGATGGCTTCACAAAAACCTGCCTCTGTGCCCCGCGAGATGAAAGCCGCAGCTTGTCAATCCTGAAATCTGTCCTTTTGAGACCATCCTTCTCTAACAAGGAATCCATTCGTTTCTCCATTGGATGGGTTGGCTTCCAGAATTCATACCCCGGAATCCGAACCTCTGTAAAGTCCTTTGTTTCGGGTTCCAATGCCTGGTTGAACAGCCAGGACTGGTACGCATGCACGAAAAAACGGGCCCTCTCTTTCTCCATCCTGCCAGCCATTCGTTCTGCATCGCGGAAGCGCCCCTGCAAAAGCAGCCTCCCAACCAAGTGATTGTCCTGGCGGGAACCAAAACGCTGCGGCCCGAAATAATTAGGAAAACCTTCCCTCACCCCAGCAAGCTGCTCCCGAACCCGGCCTTTGTCAGGAACTTCATGCAAGCGTATGCGGAACCGGTTGCAAAGCAAATCCCCTCGAACAATCTTCTTATCTGTTTGCTGGATGAACACCAGCTTAGCATTTTCCAGTTTCACTTTTTCAATCTTCTCTTTCCCAACATTCTTTATTGTCAAATACTGGGAGGTGACTGCATTCTTGTCCTTCAGACCAGCAAAACCAACATCCTCCTTAGGGATCCCAAGCTCCTGAACTATCATTCTAATAACATATTCTGTGGTTAACCCCTTCTTTTTCAGGTTGCATAGGGAGTATTTACCCTGCATTTTCTCAATAGAGCTTCCTTTGGTGATGAACTTCCTTGTGAATTTTGGGTCAATAACCTCCTCCACCTGGAAGTCCTCTGGTGCTTTCAAATACTTCTTGTACCCGGTGCAAAAAAATTTCTCCATAGCTAATGCTGCCTAGATTGCAATGCCCCTTTTCACAGCTTCCCTGACCAGTGAAACCCTATTCTTCAGGCGCTCAAATTCCTCTGGTGTGTAGCAGAGGAAGTCAACAGGGTAGTCCATTCCCCAGTGTTTGTGCAACCCCTTTCCTCTCCCGCTTTTAATTCCCCTGAAAACAGGTGAAACAATGATAATATCCACATCGCTGTGTTTTCCTGGCTTCCCATAGGCCCTGGAGCCAAAGAAAATAACCCTCTCTACTTTTCTCTCTTTTGAAAGGCTCCTCTTGAACCTTTTTATCCCCTTTACTATATCTTCCCTCTTATCCATGTGAGCACCTTCTCTGTCTTCTGGATGGATTCCTCCACTTTTTTGTTATCAAACTCAGAATAGCTGTCAGGGTATCTTGTCTCAACATAGAAAGAGCCTATCTCCTCGCAGATTTCAAGCAGTTTTACAGGAAGCGACAGCTTCTTTCCCAGATAATACAAATCATGCGTCTTCAGGAGTTTTTTGAATGTTTTAATGTAAAGAGCCTTCAGTGCCTTTTCAATGCTCTGCTGGCAAAAGAAAGCAGAAGCATCATATATTCCCTGCTCAAAATTCACCTTCGCTGTGTTAAAATCGTGCTCAGCCTTTTGAATCCATTCATTAAATTCGTCCATAAGAATATTTGGCTGTATGCTTAATAAATCATTTTTATTTCTTGGTCAGGGCTTCATCCGCCCCCAGTCAGAAGCCTTTTAAGCCCTTGATCAGGGCTTCATCCACTCAATCTCATAGTATTCATATTCAGAGTCAGGCAGCTTGACTTTCTTCAGGACGTAGTATGTAATCGCAGTCTCACGGTCTGAGATAGAGAGAATCAACTCCAACCCAGAATCATTTGCTTTCTTTAGAAGGGAAGCAAGCTCAACCCCGCCAATAAGCTCGTCCTCTGCAACCGCTGCCATGAGGTAGCGCGGCTTGTCTTCAGGGGTTTCGCGCACCCAGTTCGCACCAACCTTCTTCCTCCTGTATGCAAGAAAATCCGCAGGGATGTCCTGGTAATCCTTCTCTGTCATCTCTGGAATCCCCAACAGAAAAGTCTTCTTAACTCCGTGAGCCACTCGGACAGCCCGGGCCCACTCTGAAATAAGCAGCTTCTGCTCCTTTGGAAAGACGTGCAGCACATGCCGAGAGTGTACATAGGCTCCTTCCTTTACAGGCGATGCCCCGGGGAAATAAATCCTGAAGTGCGAGCCAAACTTGAAGCCAGTCTTCACCACAAATCCCCGCAGTCTCCAGTCCTCATACACCTCATATATTTGCCTGGCATACTCCCTCTTTTTTGCAGCAAACCCAAGAACCTCCTGATGGGAAATCCTCCCGCCTGCAATACTAACAACCTCAAGGGAGAAATGTTTTGCAAGGAATATAGTCTCCAGGAAATCCAGTGTCAGCAAAGAGCCGCGATCCTGCTTGTAAACACCAAACTGCCCAATCCAGTGATCCTCAAAGAGGGCTCTTCCAACCTTCTCGTCCTCAATAACAGCGGAAAGGTCATCTGGATACCAGTGGGCCTTAACCTTAAGCTTCCCCTGCTTGAATGGCTTTGATGGATACCGCTTCAAACTCTTCTTTGACTTCTTTCCCTTCAGCTCCCTGAAGCGCTCAATAACCAATCCTCGGTCCCGCCAGTCCCTGCAGGCATTGTAACGAACGAAAAGGTTTTTCTCAGGGAAGTGCGAAGCCAGCTCACTAAAACCAATCCTCTCACCCTTCTGATAACAATAAGCATTCTGGTACGCCATCAAGTAAAGTGCTTCCTCCACATTAAGCCAAACCTTCCCCTTCTTGAACTCCCCAAAATAGTTCTTCCTTAGCCTCTCTACGCCTTCTTCTTCCTCTACCCAAACCCCCTTATTCGGGGAGAAATGCATTGCAATCATACTGTTTTATTGGGAAAAGCCCTTAAAAAGGGGGCCTCAAGCATGCTTATTATAAGCGTATGATCACAAACCCTAACATCACCTTTAATTTTATTTACTGCGACCACATTTCATCGTACCAATCTGCAACAATCTTTTCGGAAAATACAAGGTTCTGGACTTCAGAAATCAGTCTCTGGAATTCAGGGGGTAATAGCTTTGTATCACCCTTTAGCCAATAGCAGACCAATGCAATATTGTATCTCATGAAACCCTCATTGTATAACTTGATATTTTTAACTGAATCAAGCATTTTTTTGTTCGAGGAATTGAGGTATTTCTTAGTATAAGCCAAAAGCAGGTAGGTATGTGCCAAAAATATTTTCATCTCTCTTAAGAATAAGCCCTTTTCAGCGATGTCAAATCTTTCAAGACCCTTTAATTCGCTTGGACCAATTGAATCAATCATCTCCCCCTTTTTATCATCAATAACAGTTTCAATGTCTCCTTTTGTTACAATCATCTCAGCCTTTTTCAATAGCTGTTTATTCAACCTGTCCTTGAAATGGTTTAAGGCATAATCATATAGATGCAATTTTTCACTGCTTTCTGAAAACCAATTTCGAATTTTAGCCACCTATATTTTTAATATCCGAAGAGCACACGATAGGAATTATACTGTTTTATTGGAAAAGGCCCTTAAAAAGGGCTCCACTGCCCGCTTTTAAAACATATCATCAACCATTTTCATGAGCGTAACAACGGAAAGTGGAACAGGTAACAAACTGAGAATCGCCAGGCATACGTATAAGGGAATCGTTGAAGACATGTTCCGATCAAATCTCTCTCGCGGACCTCCAAAAGATATACTTGATGCCTATGGAAGTGAGTTTGTGTATGTCGCCCGAGGCCCGCCAGAAGGGCCCATAGACGACTATTTGAACGTCACGAAAGTTAGTTCGATCATCCACAGTGAACTTGATGTTGATGCTGTAAAAGAGTACGTTGGTAATACTAATGGACAAGTTGCAATAGTGCACAATCACGTCGTCGGGAGTTTATCAACCTGCGATACAGAAGTCGCAAATATCCACAGACTCTCGGCATTGGTTCAGCGACCAATTATGGGACTTATTTATGGGCAAACTGGATATTTTTATGGTGCTGCATACGCATTTGCAGGAATATCTGAAAGCACCATCTCAGACAATGAAAAGGATACCAGAGGCATGGATCTCCTCGACATCCTTGTTCAGATTGCTGGCGTCGAGAAAGATGAAAGTTGGCACTCATTATTAGACTGGTCTGTTAGCTACGAGGAAGCTCTTGAAAGGGGCTTCATTACTCTAGCTGATATACACTGCCGCTCAAATAAACTGGCACGCGGTTTTGTTCTGATTGAAGATAGGGAACCAAAGTGGCACTACATTGATATCTCCATAGAGGACTGATAAACCAGTGCCCCGAGCAATCCAGCAAAGGCCTTTTAATCAAAACTCCAAGTAATGGAAATGGGAAGGGCTCTGTTTTTGCTGAAGATACAAACCAATTATGTGATCGTCACATGCTAACAGATACTAAGCAACCATTTCCAAATTGGGACGACTTTTATGCCACGCTCCTTTTTCTCTGTGTTTTTTGTGAGTAGAATGATCTCCTTTACTTGTTTGTACTCTTTCTTGAAATCCAGCAAAGATCCCAACTCCCTTTCTTTTATCTCATCACTAAAGGAAACATTTATAGCTGACAGCGACTGGTCCTTGTTTTTAATCACAAAATCAACTTCCCCACCACCTTTCCAGTAATATACATCAATGCCCCTCTTTTTTATCTCAATAAGCACAGCATTTTCAGCAAGTTTCCCGACATCACTGGAAAACTTGAAGCTTACAGAATTCCTCAAGCCATTGTCTATGCAGTATATTTTCGAGGGAAGCGTTTTCTGCTCCTTGAAAGAATAAGAAAAGTGGTCAAGTGTAAAGAAAAGAAAAGCCTCCTTGTAGAATGACAAATAATCCTTAATTGTATCGTATGAAAGCCCAATAGAGTTCCTCAGGTTTCTGAGAGAAACAATCCCAGTGCAGTTTGTCATGAGAAACAACGCAAGATCCTTTGCTTTCTGTGCATTTAGGTTGTACCTGTCCACAATGTCTTTATAGAGTATGTCATCAAAATACTGCTCCAACAGCATCTTCCTGAACCTTTCCTCCTTGAGGGATACCTCAGGAAAACCCCCCCAGTTAAGGTATTCCTTCAGATACCTGAAAATCAGTAGGCGCGTTTTTTCGAGCAGAACCCCAGTTTTCAGCTTTTCCCTGTCCAGCTGCAACCCCTTGAACAGCAGAAACTCTTCAAAGCTCAGCGGAAAAACCTCAAAGGTAAGATTCCTCCCTGTCAGAAGTGTTGAATACTCCCTTCTCAGTAGGTAGGAACACGAGCCGGAAATTACAAATTTGCAGTTGGCCTTAAGGTCATATTTTTTCCTTACCCAAGACTCCCAACCAGGTTTCCTGTGTACTTCATCAAGAAAAATATACGACTTGCCGAGGTTTATGCTTTCCCTATAAGAATCATATATAGCATCAAGGGTGTCTTTTGTCAGTTTCTTGTCTTCAAGATTTACAAACAATATCTGCTTTGGTTCTATACCATTTCTCAGGAGGGAGTCAATCATCTGATACATTAGAGTACTCTTTCCAGATCTTCTTACCCCTGTTATAATCGTTACCTCCTTTACTGAGACAGAATCTATAAGGTTTTGGTACGCCACCCTTGGTTTCCCTTTCAACTCATTTATAGCATCCCTGTCTTCCCACCACGGATTCCATTCAGCCAACTTTTCTATCATGTTACATTATAATGTAACATATCTATTTAAATGTTACGTTCTAGTGTAACATTTCCCAGAGGGATAATCTCTGGAAAGGCTTTTTAATCAAAACTACAACTAATGGAAATGGGAAGGGCTCTGTTTTTGCTGAAGAGAATTGAGGTTGCATCTGGCTGGATTTTGGTTCCGCTCATGCTGCTGTATATCCTTACTGGTTTTGCAATGCTTGGCTGGTTTGGAATGATTGACAAGAACCTAGCTCTGCAGCTGCACATTGCTTTCCACTTGCCTATTACTGTTCTTTTTGCACTGCACGCAGGGATATGTGTATTTTTCTGGTACAGAAAAAAGCAGCTGCTAAATAGGGCAGTGAGGAGGGCAGCATGGGAATACTCAAAAGAAGAATGACCAGAAGAGAGTTTGTAAAGAAGGCTACAGTTGCCGCCGCAGGGGTTGGCGCAGGCATCTATGTTGCCAACTCCTTTTTTGGGGCAAGGGAACTAAGCTCCACATTCATGGGCACTGCCCCGGAAAAGCTCTGGAAGTGGTCAAAAGAAGGTTATCATTACATTAAGCTCGGAAACAATGTCCAGTGCCAAATCTGCCCAAATGAATGCATCCTTGAGGAGGGAGAAAGAAGCAGGTGCAGGGTCAAGGTCTGCAAGAACGGCAAAGTGTACACACTTGTTTATGGGAATCCTTGCTCAGTAAACATGGACCCTGTGGAAAAGAAACCGCTCTTCCATTTCCTTCCAAGAACCGGTGCGTTTTCCATTGCAACAGCTGGCTGCAATTTCAGATGCAAAAACTGTCAGAACTGGCAGATTTCCCAATCCACACCTGAGGAGACAAGGAACGCTGAACTCTTCCCAGAACAAGTTGTTTCTGAGGCGTTGAGACAGGGAGCAAGCTCAATTGCCTATACTTATTCAGAGCCAACCATCTTCTATGAATACATGTATGACACTGCAAAAATCGCACGCCAGAGCGGCCTCAAAAACCTCTGGATAACAAACGGCTACATCAATCATGCCGCGTTAACAGACCTCTGCCAATATCTAGACGGCGCAAACGTTGACCTAAAAGGCTTCCGAGAAAGCGTTTACAATGATCTCAATGCAGGCAGGCTCCAGCCTGTTCTAGAGACCCTAAAAACCCTCAAGGAGAAAGGGGTCTGGTTTGAAATAACAAATCTCATTGTCCCCACTTATACTGATGACTTGGGAATAATAAGGGAGATGTGCAGGTGGCTGGTCCAAAACATTGGCAGGGATTATCCGATTCACTTCTCAAGGTTCAACCCACTTCACAAACTAAAAACCCTCCCCCAGACCCCTGTCAAGACCATTGAAGAAGCCAGGAAAATCGCAGTGGAAGAAGGGATTAAGTATGCTTATGTTGGAAATGTTCCTAACCACAAATGGGAAAGCACATTCTGCCCAAAATGCCAGAAAAAAGTCATTGCAAGAACAGGATATCTAATAAAAGAAAACAACCTGCAGAACGGAAAATGCAAATTCTGCGGAGAAAACATCGCGGGCGTTTGGGGTTGATTGTTTCAGCGGACACCCCTCCAGACAATTAAGAAGCTTACAAGATTGATGAGGAAGATCAACAAGCACACATTGATTATCCCTATAAGCGGTATCATCAGTGCACTCACGAGCAAAGCCCCGACCGAGGCGCCCAGAAGGTCAGCTGCATAGAGGGAGCCAGCAGTGTGCTCCACTTTTTTGGATCTGGGGAAATGAAGCTTTGATGCAAGTGGAAATTCTGCCCCTACTAAGGCCCCGATTGCCATGGTTAGGACAGGAAATGCCAGCGGAGGAATTCCTTGGAGCTGCAGTAGGAGAGCAAGCCCAACTGGGTAGAGGAAGACCAATGATTCTATTCTAAGCATTGTTCCACGGCTTGCTTGCTTTATTTTTTTGTTCATTAGGAAAGCCCCGATTGCAAGCCCGATTATAAAGGATGTTATAAGGATTCCAATGTCCTGGTAAACATAACCAAAGAGGATTTGGAAGCTTATTATCAACACAACTGAAAGGGCAGAGGCTGCGAAAGCTGTGCTTGAGATTGCAAATGAAATAGCAGAGCCCCTGACAAGCAATGCCACTGCAATAATGAAAACAGCAGCCAACACTGCAAATAGGAGTGGGCTGGGTTCAAACTGAGAGAGCCAAAACATCAGATGGTGATAGTAAGCAAGCGGAATGAAGTCCTCATTAACCATTTCCTCTGCGCCCAGGATTGCGGTTCTTGTGTAATTAATCCTTTGGGGTGTTAGCTTCCCTGGAAGGTAATTCTCATTAACAAAAGAGGTTTGGATTCCCTTCTCCTTGATTCTCTCTGAAATGTTAAAGGAGAGCTGGGAATCAGAGGAGAGGAAAAAGTTCTGCTCCCCTGGAATTATTATTGTGTTAGAGAACTGAGTCTCCAGGGTGTTGAAAATAATTGCGTTCAATCTGATTGTTTCAGGGCTCATGTAATTTGGGGAAGAGGAAACAGACAGCGACACCACTCCATCGTTGGTAAGGATTTCTTTCACCTCAGAGAAAAACTCCTTGGTGTAAAAGCGATTCAGCTGAGCAGTGCTTGGATCAGGGAGGTCAATAATAACTACATCATATTTCCTGCTCGCAGTTTTTACAAAAAGCCTTCCGTCCACTGGGAACGTTTCAACCCTTGGATCTTCCAGCCCGCCCGTCAGGCTTCCGAGCGAGAGCAGCAGCGGATCTAGCTCAACATAATCAATCCTCTCAGGCTCGTATTTCAACGCCTCCTGAATTGTTCCAGATATCCCGCCAGAGAGCAGAAGCACATTCTTTGGATTGGGATGCTGCACCATTGCATAATGAACTGTCTCCTCCCTCGCGACAATGTCCTGGGTTGAGAAGAGGGGAACACTGTTCTCAAAAAAGTTTAGCTGCCCACTTGTTTCAGTGACCACCAATCTCCCGTAAGGGGAATCCCCATGGAAAACTATTTCCTGACCTGGGAACATCAATCCCAGGGACTGGGTCTCAGGGTCAAGTGTAAAGAACGCTACAGTAGAGAAAACCAGCAAGAGAAGGATTAGCAAGCTAACAAGCTTTCTCCTCAGGAAGCTTGTGAAAAAGAAAGCAGCTGCTAAGTTTATCAACAGCAGCAGGAACAGAGCCTCAAAAGATGTCAGCAAGAAAACAAAAACAAACGAGAACAGTATCCCTCCTAAAATGTCTCCAATGTTGTCAATAAAATAAACCTTCCCGATCTGTTCTCCACTCTCCTTCTTTGAAAAGATTGAGCAAGCCACTGTCAGCATCATCCCAGAGAACAGGCAGTAAGGAAGCAGCACAATCAGTGAGGAAGCAATAAGGGGGAGCCCAGCTATTTCCCCTGGAGTCAACACAAGCACTTTCAGGGAGCGGATAAAGTAAACAATGAAAAAAGGTGCCACAGCCACTATTACTTGTGAGACCAGAAAGAGCGTGTCCTTACAAAGGAGCCCTCTTGAGAATTTCCCAATATAAGAGCCAAGCCCTGTTAACAGCAGCCATGCCCCAAGAACAATACCAAAAACAAGCTCATTCCCAGAAAAAACATTCAGAAACTCCCTGAGAATCACTAGCTGGACTGCTATAGAGGATATCCCAAGCGCTGCAAGTGAAACAAACAAATGCTTCTGGTAAGGGGTCTCCAGGAGCGAGGGCATGATTATAATTGAAGGTGAATTTTTTATTGTGAATGCTTTTAAATCCTGGATCCAAAATATCCATTGTGGTAGTATGATAGGGCTTCCTGAGGTATTAATTATACTGGTTATCGTACTGCTACTTCTAGGACCAAAAAAACTCCCAAAGCTTGCACGCTCAATTGGAGAAGCTGTGAAAGAATACAAAAAAGGCACTGGAGAGGTCCAGAAGAAGAAGAGGGCAGCAAAGAACCCTGCAGGATAATATACATTTTAATCCAGAGAACATTTCTTAAACCATGGAGACAGTGCTAGAGCATTTAGATGACCTGAGATCAAGGATAATAAAGATAATTGTTTTCTTTGGGGCCTTTTCTGTGTTAGGGTACATCCTGAGCGGGAGGATTATAAGATACCTTTCTGAAAGCCTTTTGCTTAAAGACTTGGGAGTCAGGTTAATTGTCACGCACCCTGTGGAGTTTTTTTACACTGAATTGAATGTGGCGGTGTTTGTTGGTTTTGTGCTCTCCCTACCGATAATTGCTTACTATATTTATGGGTTTCTGAAGCCTGGCATGAGCAAGAAAGAGCGGAAAGCCGTCAAGGTCTCAGTTCCAGCATTTGCAGGGCTTTTTGTTATTGGTGTATTGTTTGCTTATTTTGTCATTCTGAGGGTTGTGATATGGTTTTTCTCTGAGCTAGCAATGACCGGAGGGGTTGAGAATCTCTGGGGCATTGGAAATTTCATTTCCTTTGTGTTTCTGACATGCATTTCCCTGGGGATTGTTTTCCAGCTCCCTGCAGTTTCTCTGCTACTGGTCAGGCTTGGTGTAATAAGCATTGAAACATTGAAGGAGAACAGAGGATTTGTAATTGTGGGTGTTTTCCTTTTGTCTGCACTGATAACCCCGCCAGACCCATTAACCCAGGTTTTGGTTGCACTGCCGATGGTGATATTATTTGAAATCAGCATCCTGTGCGCAAGATTTTTTGGATAGTTTCTGTTAGGAAGGGTTCCTACACAAAGCAGATTAGCTGAGCCTTTCATTGATTTTTTTAAGATTGTATAGGATTATCTTTTGTAAGTTTCGCATTAGTTTTTTGTCATTCCTTTTCTTTGCGCTTTTTGTTGACTTTAGATATTCATCCAGCAACCCAAGTGGCATGTCAATGACAGGAATATCAAGGAACTGCAAAATGTGAAATGTAAGAAGCCTGGTCAGCCTACTGTTCCCATCAACAAATGGGTGTATATGCTGAAACTCGTTATGGAAGTATACAACAAACGCAAGAATTTGCTGAATGGGTTTCTTCTTTGTTTTGAAGAAAACATCATATCGCCTAAAAAGCATTTCAAGCTCAGCACTAACATCATTTGCTGGCGTAATGATAAAATCAGGATTGCCTTTTATGTGAACCTCTATTGTCCTGATCTTCCCCCCTATTCCCGGTTTATGTTGCATAGCTGCTGCGTGATAACGCAATACCGTTTGCATTGTCAATGGCTTTTTTTCTGCAGCATCTTTAATCATTTGCATAATAGCATCTTGGTAATTATTTACTTCGTCAACATCCTCACTTCTCATTTCTCGGGGAATAACCTTATCCTTTAGTATTCTGATGGTATCTGGCAGTGTTATAGGATTCCCTTCTAAAACAAGGCTGTGATGGACAAATGATATTTCCAACTCATCAACCAGTTTTTTGTATCCGCGCTCATTAAGCTTCCGCAATCTGGCAAATATCTTCAATTCTTTCTTAATATACGGTAGGTAATCCGTTGTGCTCTTGGCAATAACAGTTCTCTCAAAGCCAAAATAAACAAGCAAATTGTTCAATAATACGTTGTTGAAAACTTTCACTATAAGCGGCTTGCGTGAAAGCACTACTAACAACCCTGATTTTCTCAAGAAATCAACATATTTTTTCACTGCCCGAGGATTTAATCCACAATCTCTCGCGGCAATCTCCTCTTTCTGGAGCGCGAAGCTAACAAACCCAGCCAATCTGGTATCCAGCAACAGATTATAATTGATGCTGTTTTGGAGGCAATATTTGATAAGATTATACAATAATTCTGACTTCTCTGAATGCTTCACTTCAAATCCATGTGCTGATTTCAGTAGCAGCCCCTCATGCACCAGTGTGTTCAAATGTTTATGGATACTGTGATAGGCAGACTTGCCTTTGCGCAATTGTCTCAGCACATCAATCGGCTTTAATTCAGCATTATGTCTGTAAGCTATCTCAAACACATCATATCTCGTCACCATATACATTATATCGCTTGCTTCTTTAAAAACCTTACTATTTTGCGCTTTTTGCAAATATTATGTGAAAATATTACAAAATGGCCTATTTTTGGGTAAATCCTGCTCACATCAAAGGTTGAAATCACCACGAATATTTGTTTGCAAAGCTTGAGGCCTTCATTAGGAACCTCATCTTCTTTGGGCTAACAACTGAGGAAAACATAATCCTGAGCTTCTCCCACCTCGACAGTTGGTTCAGCACTTTCCTGTCCAGGAACTTTCCCATTTTCTCCAGCTCTTCATTAGTAAGCTCGCGGAAATACTTCAGTCCATCTCTGTAGGCAGGCGCCATCACAGGATGAGCAAACAAACGATATTGGTATTCCCCGATCTTCCCTTCCTTTATACAAGCTGTTAAAATGTCAGCAGCATGAACAATTGCAGCCATCCCTCCCTTGGTCAACGGATTGGTAATGCCTGCAGCATCCCCTGTAAGAACCACGTTCTCTTTCTGGACTCTTGTCCCGAAGAAGGGGATGTTGTATGCCTCTTTTTTCAGGATTTCCCCGCCCAGGTTCTTGTCCTTGATGAACTGCTCCAGATCCTTTTGGTATCCAAGCAGACCCACGTTAAAAAGGCCACCCTTCGCGAAAATCCAGGAGTATTCCTGGGAATAAGTTTTGTCAAGATAAAACTCCATCCCGTCCCACTCGTAATCAGACTTCATTCTGTATTGCACACCAGCCATGCGCTGAACATGGTTTCCAACAAACTTTGCTGCAACAGAAAAGGGCCCATCCGCCCCCACTACCAAGCCCCCGATACCATTCACACTCTCCACTTTCCTGCCCATCTCCAAAGAGCCGCCTCTTTTAACAAACTCCTTTGACATGGCTCGCAGCCAGGGAGTCCTATCCATTGTAAAGCACTTCTTCTTGGCATAGCAACGATAGCCCCCAGGAAGGAAGAAGGTTGCATGTCCAAAGGTCTGAGGAGCAAATTCACTCCAGTCCCTGAATGGAATCATCCCAAGGGTTTCAGCTGATATCCCCTCGCCGCAAAGTGTTGATTCCAGAGCCTCTTGCTTCTCAATAATTTTTGGCTCAAACCCAGCTTCAAGCAGCTTCAGCCCTGTAATTAGGCCTCCAGGCCCTGCCCCTATAATCGTGATGTTCATACATTTTCTTAAAAGATATAGGCTTAAAAGTGCTTAATTCTTGAGATGTCCCCATCGAGAACAAACGGCCTGACGAGCTTTATCTCGTGGACATACCGAATCTGATCCTCTGATGGAAGGGGATTGAGAATAAAGATTTTTTTATTCAGGTAAGTTGCCAATCCAATGTCCATCAAGGTATTGCCACCAACATAACCAGGAATCCCGTTTTTCTCATGGTTCAGCACAAGTATAGCATCACTATCTTCAATCTGCTTAAAGCAGCTCCTCATCACATCGTTCTCAACGCAATGATCAATGTCCATGTTCAATCCCGGATTATCCACACACTGCTCAGTGTCTTCTGCTACATCAACCTGGAATCCCATTTCCTCCAAGGCTTTCTTGGCTTCCAGCATCTCCCTTGCAAACTTCATGCTCCCACATATCATTATTTTCATACTTATTTTTAGGGGAAAGAATTAAAAAATGCCGGAGGTGGGAATCGAACCCACGATCTCTGCGAACCACCGCTATCAACAGGATAAATATCCCTCAACGCTCATAACGCTTATGAGCTTCGCCCTAGAGACCAATAGACTTCTAGTGCAGCGCTTTAACCGCTAAGCCACTCCGGCGTGTGAATTATTTTTTACCAGAGGGCTTAAAAACCCTTTTTACCCAGAGCCAGTAAACTGCAGCAGCCAAAGCAAGCCCGGCCACCACATCAAGGACAGCATGCTGCTTGATAAAGACTGTGGAAAGAATCACAAGGAGAGCCAGCAACGCCACAGCCAGGCCGAGCCTGCGGCTCTTGCGCCAGACAAATGCCGCCGCTAGGAAGGAAAGGGAAACATGCAGTGAGGGAAGGGCATTCACTGCTTTGTCGTTGGAATAAAACCAAAGCACAAGCTCACTGAAGACATCACTTGGCTCAATATCTGGCCTCACAACCTGGGTTTGAAACCCGATGTAGATAATTACTGAAACCAGAATCACTGCCAGAAAGCAAAGCAGCATCTTCCTGTAGCGCGGATCATTCCAGTAAAGGGCAACAGGAATCAATAGCATCGGATAATAAAGAATGTAGAAAACAACGAAAAAATCCACAAAAGGAATGTAGTCATCCAGAACCGTGTTCACCACAACCCCCTGGGGAGCAAGGTATTGCGCAAGTGAATATCCACCGGCAAAAACCAGCACAACAATGAGCAAAAGCCCAAGCTTCCTGAAATTATCCATGAAAATATTTGTTCACAGTACCTTTAAATCCTAAACAATCCGTACAGCTTCATTATTTACCACCATCTTTTTCATTACATCCACCACAGGATAATTACCTGCTGGTACAATTACTGTGGTGTCCCTGAACTGGCTTGGATAATCATACCTGCCCAAAAATGTGCACTTCACACCCCTGTTGCATATAGAACCGTGATGGTAGATGCTGTTGGGTTCAGCAGGCGTAAGCTCCCTTCCATCCCTTTCTTTCTTGTATTCAGGCATGCAATAAAGTTTATATGCCAGCAACTGACCACGTGAAAACAATGATATACCGTTGCTCGGTAATGCTTCTTGCACCTTCTCCCCATTGTGTGCAATCACACCAACCTCCCCATCTAGACTGTCCCCGAATTTCAGCAGATAAGTAAAACGCATGGGACCGGTTGGTCCTATCTTTTCCTTTGCTGATTTATGAAGATCAAATCTGTCAAGATGTGTCCCCTTCCTGTTGTCTTCATATTTCCCCTTCTCCCTAGTGTAGCAGAGCAGCGTGTTTTTGTGCTCATGGGAGAATTCCAAAGGAGTATTGATGTCCTCGAATGATTTTATCCCCTTTATGTTTCCACGGAACACCCCCCTCAGGGAGCCGACATACACATCACCAGTAAGGAGGTTCAGCACAATAGTGTATTTAATCATATCATCCCTGAGCATAGTGATAGAGCTGTTGGGAGCGAACCTGTTCACATTATCACCCATCTCCCCCAGCGCCCTTTCAAACGCTTTGCCAACCCGCTCTCCAGGCTCCGCAAGCTTCATTATTTTTTCAAGTAAAGAGGAGGCGTCAATAGGGTCGCTGATTATTATGGGTGTTTCTTGCTGGATTCTAAAGTCAGAAGGCATTTTCCCACATTCCTCTGTTATTATAACACCATGCTTTCTATATGCTCTGTTCATGTAGGTCAGAAGGCCACAATAAGGCCCGATGCCTGTGTGCAAAATGTTCTCTGCTTCTTTATCAATCCCTATTGTGGGTTTGCCATCCATCCGCCTGAAAATTTTCTTTTCTTTATCAGAAAATTTGTCTGATCCCATTAAAGCAGCTTCAATCGGCATATCCCAAACACTGTCATAGAGTGTTTTCATCACATGTATGCTACCATTTGCCATTTCCAGATCTTCAGTGGAAAGAATCATGCTTTTTTTATTTCATATAAGCTTTAAGTAACTTTTCCCAGGGAAAAATAATGGGCCCGCGAGGATTTTCGTCACCCCTTTGGGTTTTTGGGTGCAGCCTTTTCTTCAGTTAGAAGCAGGCAAAGCCTGCTTCAGACCCTTAAAAGGGTGCCTCGAACCCCGATTTCCCGGTCCGAAGCTTTACCGCCGACAGGAGTTGGAAGCAGACAACATCTGCTTCATCCTAGGATGGCTCGGGTACTCTATCCGGTTAAGTTACGGGCCCACAATCTATTATTCTTTCTTCAGTATTATTAAGCTCTCTCTGAGCTCCCCGCGCTTGATTGTTCTCCTTTGGAGTGCATGCCTCTTATTTAGAACAAGAATTTCCTTTGCTTTGAAGTCTGCTTTTTCACCGAGCTCTGCAAGCTTTAGGTCAGATTCAACAATACGGTCCTCCTGGGGGAAGTAAGCATTCCCAACAACAATCCCAACCCAAGCCCCGCTTTTGCAAACGCGAAACAATTCCTTCAAGACTGAGCCCATGTCATGGAAATATTTCCCTTCGCTTTCTGGACCAAGATACTGCTGCCCCTCGCTGCTTTCATCAATCAACCAATCCTCAATTGAGTAAACACGAGAGTAGTCAATCTGGTTCAAGTATGGCGGGCTGGTTATGACAGCGTCCACTGTTTTGCCGCCAACCGATTTCAGGCTTTCCGCCACTTCTGTCTTCCCAGTCCCTTGGAAAGCAACTGCTTCCTTAATCATCCTCTTTGCCCGCCTCATGAAAAACTTCCTGAACGGCGGGACCGGGTGCTTCTTCACTTTCAAGACGTTTCCATCTTTCCAGGCCCAAGAGATGCGCATTGCCGTGGAGGTTAGCGCCAGCAAAAGAAAATCCCTTTCCGGAGGAGCAACTTTTGAAATTTCCTCTTTGAAGAGGAGAACGTCCTCCAAAACATTCTTCTGGAAGAAGCGCTTGAAAGGACCTTGATAAGGGATACGGCGGAACTTGACTTTCGTCAAACCAGCAAGCACCTCCCTTAATTTCTCCGGGTCCCAATCCCCAGTCTTTACTCTGGAGGCAAGCCTAGCTATTGGAAGCTGGTCTGTTCCTACAGAGGGAACGCCCTTTTCTTTGCAAGCTAGTAGTGTAGTCCCGGAGCCACAGAACGGATCCAGAACTCTGGAAGGTTTAAATTTATCGAGCAGATTGAAAACCAGTTCCCGGGAAAAACCCTCCTTGAAATAGAGCCAGTTGTAAACAGGCAGCTTCTTATTGGGGACAAACGTAGCTAGTGGGCCCCATTCCAGTTTGTCGGAAATGTCCATATCAATATAGAATTGCGTTGGGGGTTTAATATTTAGTGTTGTTCCAACATCTTCTTTGTTCTATCAACACGTTTCCTCATCACCTTTCTCCTCTTGGCAACCAATCCCCTAATCTCGGTTGCGTCTTTGTTCTTAATAGACCCAACAAGTTTCATGATAATACCACCAATCACATCTATACCCTGATTGGATTACGTCTCATTATATTTTACATACACTGAGTATATATTGAATCAGTAAAGTATAGGATCCAGAACCTTTAAGAGATCCCTTCCTTTCATGACAACAGAAACCTCATGCAGCCCTGCATTGAATGTGACCTCTTCCTCCTCCAGGACCTCTTTGTCTAGATAAGTTTTCAGCGGCTTTTCAAAACCAAATGGCGGGACAGCCCCGACCTTGCAATCAGTCCTCTCAAAGACTTGCTCTGGGCTCGCTAAATGCAGCTTCTTTACACCTTCCAACCTAGCCACGACCTTCAGGTCAGCCTTTTTGTCAGCCCTAACTAGAACCATTATGAATTCTTCACCGGCCTTACAAACAAGAGCTTTAACTCCCATTTTCAAGGGAACCCCGCGAACACGGGCTGCTTGCTCCGAAGTGAAAACAGCTTCATGCCGCTTGGTTTTAAACCAAATACCTTTCTCCTCTAACAGCCTTTTAATCCTTTCAAATTCTGCTTCCATGCGCTTTTTTAACCTAGGTTAATAAATAACTTGACAAAAGTCACTTCAAGGTACCAAAACCTTTAAATACCTTGAATATAAACATTCACTACATATTAGTGACAAAGAGGATTTAGGGACGCAGCCCGTTTTTCCCCTCCCTAGGGTTGTGTCCTGTCCAATTCCACATTATTCGAACCTAAACTGGATTGCTGCCAAGCGATTCAGTACGCTTTAACGAGCACCAGCGGAGACCCATACAACCTAATTTCCCAAGCGGGAAACAAGGGAGTAAAGGGTTTTATTTTATTAGGTAAAACTATCCCCTCCTGAAGTTCCCCGAAGACTTTTGAAGTGGAACAAAAGTATCTGAGAGGACTTCTGTCAGGAAGGGACAAACGAAAGGGCAAACGGGGAGATGAGAGAAAAGGAGATTAGAAAGGAAGCCATCGAGTGGGTGACTACCCAGCTTTCTCAAGGGACGCACCCGCAGGACCTCCACCATGAACTGTATCAGGTATTGCAAGGAGATGTCCTGACGCAAATCATAGTGGGGACAAGGCTGATAAGGAGAGCCGAGCTCAGGATGATCACTCCTCCAGAAATCCTGGCGGGAGAAATCCCAGATTTCCTGAGAATCTCAAAATTGGCGGCGGTCGGATTTATGATCGCCCTCTTGTACGATCTGGAAGATCTAACCATCGCAGGCATTAGTCCACAGGCCTGCGATTGAAGTCAAGTGGGCACAGTTCTAGCCACCCGCGGGCAGTAGCCCACAGGCCTGCGGGTGAAGTCAGGTGGGCAAAGGAGTAAGTGATGGCTGATGTTATGTGGGTAGAGGTTACCCAAGACAGGAAAAAGGCTGGCCGATTAATAGGAAGATTGGTCGAAGGTGAAATGGCAGGAACGGTGGTGTTCTTAAACTTCAAGTATGATCCATTTAGTATAAAAGAGGGAGAATTCCTTATCGTAGAAGCCGAGAAGCGTGCAGAAGGGTGCTTCCACGCCAAACCGATGCGTGTCCGCCCACAGGGACTGGAACCCATTATTGTCAGCATGTCCTTTCCCGGCCCATTCCAAGAGGCAATGATTGCCTATGAGGAGTGGAGAATCGAGAAAATCACTGAGATACGAAAAAGTATGCAGGGTTTCATAGAATTGGGGTACAGAATAGAGGGAAGGTTCCCTCCATATACCGTTTGGCGAAAGGGTAGTGGAGAAGTACAAGAGGATGAGAGCCTGCCGTTCTTTGCCGGAGCCTTCGGCATTGACAAGAGGGCCATCTGTATCGTCCCGAAGAAGGACGGCTCCGCCCTTCTTGAAGTGCATTAAGTTCTAGCCACCCGCAGGCATAGCCCACCGGCCAGCGGGTGAAGTCAGGTGGGTGTTGGAGAGAGTTATGTACTGTTGGGTAAAGGTTATCGGAAAGAAGGGGATGTTCTTCAAGATCGTAGAAGGTGGTTCCAAGGGAAGAAGGGCAC
>JADHYO010000015.1 GCA_016782405.1 Candidatus Aenigmatarchaeota archaeon | reverse complement strand
GGCACAGTTCACTGAAAGCTTGGTTGCAAGCGCAGCGTTCTTTATGATTGCTGTCACATTCCTGTTGTATTCATTCTACATAATGAGAGAGCAGACCCGCCTGACCAGGCTGCTGGATGCAGTGGACAGGAAGGTGAGAGGGACGTTGATGAAGATAGAGCGTCCAGGAATTCCATTCCAAGGAGCATTCTGGTTCTATTTCTCCTGTGGTCTGGTTTTCCTGCTATTCCCAAAGAACATAGCAATCACAGCTTGCCTAATCCTTGCAATATCAGACTCACTTGCCACGCTGGTTGGACACCACCTCGGCCGCAAAAAATTCCTGGGAAACAAGACCCTGGAAGGGACCTTGGTCTTCTTCTTCTCAGCCCTCCTTATCGGGTGGGTTCTAATACCACAGGCCGCCCTGTTGGCAGCACTGGCAGCCACTATAGGAGAGCTCCTTCCCGAGCTTGCTCCGTCCCTCCGGAGGAGAGGATTGCTGGATGACAATATGCTCATCCCCATTCTCGCCGCATTAGCCTTCCTCTTGGCAGGATAAAATCTTTTTAAGTCTGGGGGTAATTCTCTATCCTACTGGAGGCATCCATGGAAAAGGAACTCTGCATTATAAGTCAGGAGAAAAGCGAGTCAAATATAAAGCTACTGGAGGAGGCAAAGAAGCAGTTTGAGTCTGTCTTCTTTGTCCCACTGGAAGGCATAGGCATAGGACTGACAGACAAGTTCTCCATTGCCTACAGGACTACAGACATACTAAAATTCCCTGCAATCATGGCAAGAATCCCGCAAACCTCCTGCTCTTATGCGTACCAGCTTCTCTCACTGTTCCCGCAAGAAACATTCATGCCAATCAAACCAATATCATTCCTCCTCGCAGGGGAGCGGTTCTTCCTTCTCACTGTCCTAAGGAAGCGCGGGGTGGAGACAATAAACATGCGCCTTGCAAAATCCAAGAGAGCAGCTGATAGGATTCTAGAGATGGATTTCCCGTTCATAATCAGGACAACTGAGAAAAAATCCGGGGTAATTGTGGAGAACAAGACAGAGGCAAAATCAATTGTAGATACGCTGGCAAGCCTCCACAAACTCATCCTAATAGAAGATGTTGCCAAGGACATGGTATCTGCATATGTGGCTGGCTCAGAAGTAATTGCGTCAGTAAAGAAAAAATCAAAGGAAAAGGACATCGTCTTTGCCCCAGGAGAATTGAAGGAAACAAAGCTAGGGATAGATGCAGAGCACCTAGCAGTGGAGGCAGCCTCTGCTGTGGAAGCGCAGATAGCAAGGGTGGACATGTCAATGAACAAAACCCCAAGGGTGGTGAACATCGAATTGAACCCAGATTTAATAACCCCGAGCAAGGCCACAGGAGTGAACATACCAGAGAAGGTCATCCAGTCGGTCTATGAAAATTTCGAGGCGCACCTGAAAAAACCGCTGTTGGTAAAGTTCTTTGAGGATGCCAGTTCTGTCATGAAGGATGTCCTGAAAACAAAGCAGCTTCTCTAGTTCCCATAAAGTATTATACTGTAATACTCACCCAGCCATTCAACTCAAATCACAAGGGATCCCCTTCTTCAACTTTGTTAAGTAGGGGAGGAATTGTGACATATAATGTATATTTCACCAATAATCTTTATAAAGAATTATGTGAATATATATACATGAAACTGACCAAAACAGTCATACTGAAATTGACATCGCGGGACAAAGAATTGGATAGAACTGTTAGTAAATACACCAAAGGCATGAATTATGTGAGCGGTGTTGTCTATAAGAACAACAAGCCGATTTCAGTTAACAAGCTACAAAAAATGACATACAAACATTTGAGAAATAGAATCGGTCTGAAGTCTCAGATGTCCTGTAATATAGTGAGGCAGGTATGCGGAACATACAAATCACTAATGGCAAAGGTCAGGAAAAAGAAAGCTGAATGGCAGATGATAACATACAAACCAAACAATATAACCTACTCATTCAGGCGTGACTTCACGATTAACAAGGATTGGGTAAGTATGACCACACTTAAGGGGAGGAGAAGATACCCCATAGCAAACTATGAATATGTGAAGAGGTATTTCGATGGGGCATGGAAATATTCTGCATCAAAGCTTGTGCTTCACAGAGATAAGTCATATTATTTTCACCTATGTATAGAGAAGGATATACAAGAACCAGACACAGCCCCGACAACAGATATAATAGGGGTTGATGTTGGCATAAACTATATAGCCGTGGCAAGCACGACAGATAGGAAGAATGTCTTCTTTTCTGGAGGTGAAGCAAAAAACATACGCAACATCTACTCGAAACAACGCAAAAGATTGCAGTCTAAAGGCACTCGGTCTGCAAAGAGGATGCTGAAGCATCTTACAATGCGAGAGAAACGGTTTATGACTGCCACGAACCATGTTGTATCGAAGGGTGTTGTGGAGTTCGCAAAGACACACAGAATACCCATAATAGGGATGGAGAACCTGAGCGGTATAAGGGAAACTACAAAGGTAAGAAAGGAGCGACGCTATCAGCACAACAGTTGGGCATTTAGGCAGTTGCGGGGTTTCATAGAATACAAGGCAAAAGAACAAGGAATAAGAGTTGTCTATGTTAACCCAAGGTACACGAGCCAAGCATGTAGCCGTTGCGGTCATGTGGAAAAAGCAAACAGGAATGGTCTCAGGTTCAGTTGTAAAGCGTGTGGATATGAACTGAATGCGGACTTAAATGGTGCCCGAAACATAGGGTACAAAACACGAGATTTCAGGCAGGACCTGGAGTCTCAGGGGTGTCTGTCAGCCACCCATACGGAAACGGAGAAATCCGAGTTCCAAGCCACTTCCTCAAATCCGTCAGGATTTAGTAGTGGTAGTTGACAAAGCTTTCCCCCACAAGTGTATTTATACTTGCATGAAGAAAATAGATTAGTGGTGTCTATGGTTGAGTCTGTCTTTGAATCATTCTTTACTGATGTAGTGAACTTCTTGTACGCCCTAATACCTCAATACATACTCCCAAATCTCCAGCTCATAATCCAGGTTGTCGTGCTGCTTGTGGTTGCCTTTGTAGTAGGGAAGGTAATCAAGGTTTTTGCTGTCAAAATCCTCAACACAATCGGCCTGAAGAGAATGACCTCGCGGAGCTGGGCAGAGAGTATGCTCAAGGTGACAGGCTACCGCGGCTCTATTGTAGAACTAATAGGTGACCTTGTCAAATGGTTGATTTACATACTCTTCCTTGCCCTTATAATCCAAACCCTTGGGCTCCCGGGTGTCGCAGACATCTTCACCTCTGTTGCAGTCTTTATCCCCCGGTTTATCGGAGCAATCCTAATCATAGCAATAGGCTTCATAATCGCAGACTTCTTCGGAAAGATATTTGAGGAAGCCACCAGAAGCTTCCTGGCAGAGGACATCCTCTCCTCTCTTGCAGGCGGCCTGGTAAAATACTCCATCGCATTGATAGCCATAATCATGTCACTCTCCTTAATAGGCTTGGACATTATTTCCCTAACAGTATTGTTTTCCCTAATCCTGGCAGCGATAATAATTGTCCTAGTCCTTGGCATAAAGGACGTCTTCCCCAATTACACCGCAGGGATCCACATCAGAAAGCTGCTGAAGCCAGGGGAGCATGTGGCGATAGGAAAGTATTCCGGCGTAGTAGAGAAGCTTGATACATTCTCTGTTATCCTGAAGAACGGGGAAAGAAGGACAGCAATCCCCAACTCACTCTTCCTTTCAAGCCCAATAGAAAAAAAGGCAAAATCCTGATGGTATGGACTCAGTAAAGCTCCTGCATTACCTCAAGCAGAACTCCCTTCTAGGGGAGGCCAGGGCAGCCTCAGAAAAAATCACCAGAATATTCAATGACTGTTTCCAGGCTGATGATGAGAATGTGTTTATCATAACTGACTACGGAAACCGTGGCAGAATGATATCCCCAATCCTGGCAGCAGGTTATTTCCTTGCTGCCCGCTCATTAGGGATGAACCCAACCCTGCTGGCGCAAGGCCATAAGTTCAAAGGTTCGATGGCAGATATCCACGTTGAAACTACTTTGGATGAGTCAGGATTCAGAAACATTGTAATACTTGCAGCAAATTCCCTTGGTTCCACCCCATGGATGGGAAGAAGCTTCAGAAAGTTCGCCAGCGCCAGGAAGCACAAATTCATCTCCTGCACAGGGCTTTCAAGCCTGAAAACATCCACACTTCCCAGCATCCTTAGTGCAATAGACATTGATTACCCATCCCTCCAAGAACGGTCTGCCCGTTTGAAGGAAATGTTTGACAGCGGCAATGAGCTCCATGTCACTGCCCCCGGAGGCACGGATCTCTGGATTGGTATCAAGGGAAAAGAGGCCCGTTCAAATGACGGCCTTTTCACAACCCCAGGAATAGGTGGCAACCTCCCATCTGGTGAGGTCTATATAGCCCCAAGGAAAAAGAAAGTAGAAGGCCGCGTAGTAATCGATGCCAGCTCCAGAAATATTAAAGGAACAATCCTTGTAAAGAATCCCATGACCCTGACAGTCGAGGGCGGGGAGGTCGTGGACATAAAAGGAGGAATAGCAGCCCGTTACCTCAAGCAATCCATCCAGTGGGCGCGGGAGAACAGCAATTACCCCTGGGGTATCAGAAGGCTGGGAGAATTCGGGCTTGGCATCAACCCAAAGGCAAAGATCCTAGGCGCAATGGTAATCGACGAGAAGGCCACTAACACCGCCCACGTAGCAATCGGCAGCAACCATTGGTTCGGCGGAACAGTCTACTCAATAATACATCTGGATCATGTCTTCCGCTCCCCAAAAATAAAAATCGACGGCGAGCTCTTGGACCGCAGCCTTTACACGTGAACTGTTTTTAAATGTTCAGAAGGAATATCAATCATGCCCCTGTAGCTCAGTGGATAGAGCACCAGCCTTCTATGCGTAGAAGAATTGAGTCTTCGGACTGTGAAAGAAAGCTGGGGGTCGAGGGTTCGAATCCCTCCGGGGGCATTTAATAATATTCTGCCTAAATATCGGCTTCCTTGATTTTCACCCGATACCGATACATTAGCAATCCAGGCACATTTAATAACCTTTTCCACTAGTATCAATGGGACCGTAGTCTAGTGAGCCCCCCGCAAGGAAGGGCCTGGATGCAGAATTCCACCTTGGGGCTTTCCAAGGTTCTGAGCTTTGCGATGACAGAATGGTGGAGACCTGGGTTCGATTAAATTTGTTTCCCCTGGAAACTTTCTTAGGGAATCCCAGCGGTCCCACTAAATTCTTTTCCAGATAAGCTGCCTAACTTTCTCCCTTCCCAGAATGGTAATCAACTTCCCTGCACGCGGGCCTTTGTCTATCCCAATAATAATTTTGTAAAGCAGGCGGAAGAAATGTGATGGCTTCAACCCCCGCTCCTTGGCTATATTAAAAATCACATTTTGAACTTCATCACCTGAAAGCGGCTTCTTCAAAACTTCTGACAATTGCATCAGTGCTTTTTTCTCCCCTTTGTCCAATTGGATTTTTACTTGGGGAGGCTTTTCCCGACCAGCCCACTTGGTAGCATAAGCCACTCTTTTCTTTAGCTCCCCCTCTTCGTCCTTACCCACTTTCAATGTCTCTTGGACAATTGCATCCTTCTCCTTAATTGGCAGGGAAGCAACCAAGTTCACAAGGTTCTGGTAAGGTACGGTGAAGCCACACTTCTCTGGCATCTGTAGGAAGTGAACGTATTCAAATAGCCGCTTCTTGTGTGCAAGCTCCCGCTCATTCTTTATTTTCATATCCCCGAAATAAACACCCCCAAGCTCATCAACCTCATCCATCAGAGCAGGAATAGAATCAAGATCAACAACCCTGGTTGTCCCAAGCCTTTTCAAGAAGAGAAGCCTCAAGCTTTCTGGGCTAGCTACCCTCATCCACATCTGCGGTGTGAACACATTGCCCTTACTCTTGGACAACTTCTCCCCTCCCCGCTCAGTAAACAATTCATAGAATGAGTGAACAGGTGGTTCCCTCCCAAGAATTTCCTTACAGATTGCGTCATTACACTTCACACTCTCGAGAATATCCTTACCATATGCCTCATAATGAATATCCAACGCTCTCCACCGTGCAGCAAATTCCACTTTCCAAGCAAGCTTCCCCTCTCTAATCCCTGCATCCCCCTGAAATCCACACCCCTTAATCAGGACGTCCCTGCCCTTGGATTTCCCAGCGAATTCCTGATCGCAGACATAAGCAATCTTTTTGTGTGCAGCATCAAAACCCGTGGCCCTGGTTGTATAGACTCTCCCGCAGGATTTGCAGACAGGGAGAAAAGGAAGCTGGCTCAGGAACTTCTCTGACCCAGTAACCCGCTTGATAATCTCCCCTGCTTTTTTCCATTTGGTGAGGATTTCAACAACCTCTTTATCAAACGTCCCTTTGCGGTACTCTTCATTGCCCCTTCTTAAAGTAAAAGAAATGCCAATCTTCTCGAACGCATCCAGAAGAAGCGATGAAACATGTAGAGCAAATGACTTGTGGCAGCCAAATGGGTCTGTAATTGTGGAGACAGGTTTTCCTATTTCTTTTTCCAGGCTTGATGGAAACCCTGACGGAACCTTCCGCAGCCCATCGCGGTCATCAGAAAATGCAATAAGCTCACTTTTCTTTCCCAGCTCCTTAATCCCCAGGGATACAACATAAGACCTCACGGCATCGCCAGCAGAACCCACATGCGGAATCCCAGAAGCCCCTATACCCATCTCTGTCCTGTAGTGGCCAACCTTCCAACTACCCACAACCTCCTTTGCAACCTGGTCTGCCCAGAAGAGTGATTCTTTCTCCATGTAATACTTTTGCCAACACAAATTAAAAAAGGAGCATTATTCCTTTTCCGGTGTTTTAGGCTCTTCTGTCTGCTGCTCAAGTGCAGCAAACTGCTCCTTTATTGCTTCCTTCTTTTGCCCGAAATAATTCTCCAGCTCCTTTGTTACAGAGAGAATCTTTGTGTGCCCCTCTTTCTTGGAAGTAATCAACCCAAGTTTCTTGAGCCTTTTAATGTAAGAATACGCTTTGTTCCCCTGTATATGAATAACCTCTGATTGCTTAACAGGCTCTTTATACAAAATCAATGCAAGCGACCTTTTAGGGCCTTCTGGAAGATCCTGGTATTTAGTAAGGCTTGCAACCTTTGGTAGCAGCTCTGGCCTGACCTGCATCTGCCACGTTCCCTGCGATTCTATTATCTCAATTCCCCTGTCCTCATACTCTTTCTGCATCTTATCAAGGCTCTCTTTAAGGAACCCAAGCGAACTCATCCCTGTAATCTTCGCAAGCTCATGCAAATCAAGCGGCTTCTGGGAAATGAAAAGTGCAGCCTCAATTAACTTTCTTTCCACGTTTCCTCCTCTTCAACTGTTTTCTCGCAGCCCTCACAGGGGCTTTAACCTTTGTTTTTGTAGTTGTCCTTGTTTTCACTTTCTTTTCCTTTCTCAGTTTTCTAACACTATTATTTTCTTTTATTTGTTTAATATAAATCTCATCAAACATTTCCTCTTGCCTGCACTCCACCTTTCTCTGGTGATCAAGGTAAATAAGTGGCAAGAATGTATTGGCCACCTCCTTTCGTTCCCATACAGGAACCACCTCTTTAAAGCGGACTTCACTGCCCTTGATTCTGGAGAGTATTGAATTTATCTTATCGTACAGTGTGGATATCCTCTTCCCAATATCATCCTCACTTATCTTTATCGTTCCCCGCGCTCTTTCCGTCCTCATTTCCCTGCGCGCAGAACTGCTCATCACCTTCCTAAGCGCATCAACAAGCTCACTAACAACAATCCTTCTCCTGTGAACCCTTCTTGGGGGAATTGCAAGCAGTGGCAGATTCTCCTTCGAGGTTCCAGCTCTATTCTCTTCAATCCCATCCTCCAATTCCACTGCCTCAGGCTCCTCTTGAAAATAATCCAGCAGCGGCAAATGATCGCTCTTCATCCTCAATAGGGTTGCAGCAACCATCAAATATTTTGCAGGCAACTTAAAGTCCATCTCCTTCATTCCCTGCAGATATTTTACAAAACCCTCAGCCAACCCACTCAAATCAATGTCCCAGGGGTCAAGTCCTTCAAACGCAATCACATCATAAATGACCTGCTCCCATGACCCAGGGGCTGTTACCCTGTCCAGCAGCTGCGAATTGTCCATAATAATAATAGAATATACTTAGTGCTGGGTTGTTCTTATATGTGAAAGAATTGAGGTTGATCAAACCTTACAATCCGGAGTTGGTATTCCAGGACCTGTAATGCAACAAGTCTTTTTCCCACCAACAGTAGCATCTGAAGATAAAGTTGATCCAGCTCCGTCACCACATTTACCAACATCGCAGAGTTTACCATTTAATTGGTTACAACTCTGACCTGTTGGGAGTACAGAAGGAACACCATTAATCCAGCCGCTTATGGTTTGTCCAATGCTCCCTATACCACCACTAAAAATAGCCAATACAGTTATGGCGACTATAAGTATAACAACAATAGTAACAATCACTTTCAGTGTGAGGGACATTCCCTTTCGTGTCATAGTTTAATTAATGGTTAAACACCCTTTTAAACTTGCGTGAATATTACACTGTAATACTAAAAACAGTTTAAACTTCGTCCCCAATTATACACATGCCAAAAATCATCTCAGTAAAATACGGCGAAATTTCCGTGGATGGAAAGGATTATTACTCTGATTTGGTTGTCCCTTGGGAAGGGAAGCCCTCCCTATTAATGAAGACCCACACTCTCGATGTAGTCCTGCTGAAGCGCTTGCTGAAGAAGCAGCCCGAGGCATTTGTAGTAGGGATTGGTCTGGAGGGAACAGTAAAAATCCTCGCAGAATTCCGCAAGCTACTGGAGAAGCAGAAGGTCAAGCTCTATGTTGACCGCACAGAAAACGCAATAGATATTTTCAATGCACTCCAACAGCAGGGTAAGCGCGTGATTGGAATACTCCACGTCACGCTTTAGTGCTCCTTTTAAAACAGCGAAAAAATAATCAGTATGCCACTCTCCATCCTCCGCCTCGGTCACAGGGTCTTCAGGGACCAAAGGCTGACCACGCACGTATTCCTTACCACCCGCGCGCTTGGAGCAGAAAAAGGCTTCTACACAGGCCAAAAGGATTCCAACCTGGAAAAATCCCTGAGCCAAACAACCAAGAACTGGGGCGGCCCCTTTGAAATCAAGTACCTTGAGAATTACAAAAAACTCCTAAAATCCCACAAAGGAACCGTTGCCCACTTGACAGCCTACGGAATCCCATTCCAGAAAAAACTCAAGGAAATAAAAACAAAAAACCTCCTTGTCATTGTTGGCGGAAGCAAGGTCCCATTTGAAATCTTTGAGCAAGCAGACTGGAACCTCTCTGTCAGCAACCAACCAATTTCCGAGGTTTCGGCAATCGGAATCTTCCTCTACGAACTAAAAGGAAGAAAATTCCGCTCCTTCAAGAACCCAATCCTGAAAATCATCCCGAAGGAAAGAGGAAAATCAGTGAAGAAAATCAAAATCCCCAAAAAATAACTTTCCTCAAGGAAACAAATTCTGGGCAATAACTTTCCTGTAGGAAAGTTTCTGAAAATGCAAAAAACTCCCAAAGTTCACCTCGAAAGAGAAAAAAGCCTGAGGCATTCCTCCCTCATGAAGCCCTCCGCAAGCTCCAGGGCAGGCTTCCCCTTCTCCAACACCTCCCGGCAGGAAACGTCAATTAATCTCCAGGAATATTTTGGGTTCTCACTCTTTGCAGCATGCGCTTTCATATCACCGTTTCTCACTCCAAAAACAATGCCCTTCATCCGCGCCCATACAGCAGCTGCAGCGCACATTGGACAAGGTTCATGCGTTGTGTAGAGGATGCATCCTTCTAGATACTGTGAATTGAGTTTCTTTGTGGCATTCTGGATGACAGCGACTTCTGCATGCAAGACAGGATTCTTCCTGATTTGTGCAAGGGTGCCACTCTTTGCTATAATTTCACCATTCAGGACAACAACAGCCCCGATAGCATAGTCGCCTTGCTCTGCTGATATTCTCGCCTCCTCAATTGCAGCCTCCATGAAAACTCTTTCCGGCTTCATACTCTCACTTCTCCAGCAGCACTACCCTGCTCTCTTTCTGCTCGCCCTTATGCCTGTATCCGCTTTCCCTCTCAACGTCTTTGGCAAACTCTTTAACAACATTGTGAAAAGGCATCGAATCCCTGGGCAGCCTTTTCTGGCTCGCCCCAACATGTACATAGCCTTTAATCTCCAAAAAGTCAGGATTTGCCTTCTCTATAAGCCTCGCATACTCCTTTGCTTTTGTCATGTTCCATCCCTTTACCATTGTCAGCCTTATCACCCTCCTGCAGGAAAGCGAATTCATCAGCTCCAGGCTTTTGTTCAACCGTTCCCAAAAATCAGGAAGCCTGGGCCTGTCCAATTCCTTGTAAATCTTCTTGTCAGGCGCATCCAAGGAAATATACAGCTGGCTGGGCTCTGTAATCTTCTCCAATCTTTCAGGGAACTGCCCGTTTGTCACGAGAAAGGTTTTCATCCCCTTCCCATGAAACCCCTCGATCAAGCCGGAAAGCCCTGGATAAAGCGTGCTCTCCCCTGTAAGCGAAAGCGCAGCGCTCCCTGGTTTCTGCGCCTCCCTCCACTTCTTTTTATTCACACCGTCCCAACCCTTGAACCCTGTCAACAGCTGCCTCTGAGCCTCAATTGCTCCAGCAATTATCTCCTTTGGCTCGTCCCACCCCTTGAACGCCATTTCATTCCATCCAGGCGCAACCGACTTTGGGTATGCACGCCAACAGTAGCGGCACAAATTACAACAAGAGATAGATGGAGTCATCTGCAGGCAAGTATGACTTTTCACATTGTCAGGATAAAACGTCTGTTTATAACAAACACCCTCATCCCTAAGCGATTTCCTCAACCAGTGGCACGTTTTAACTGCTGAATGTTTTCCCACCAACTTATAATGCTGCTTTATTAATAATTTTTTCAACGTATCAGGCATCATATCGCTAACCATAATTTAGCACCCATAGATTTCTTACCTATAACTCTTACTTTTTTAAGCCTTTCCATATCATCTAAGTGTCCTCTTGTAGTTCTTCTACACACTCCGGCTAGTTTTGCTAATTCTAGAACAGTTTTTGGCTCATCTTTCAACAGCACCAATAACAATTCCTTTGTTTTATTCACTTCTCTTTTTGGTATTGAACTTCTTCCTAAAGATGTCAAATAATCAAAATGTTCTTGTTTTTGTGTAAGGTTACATGTTGGGTATTTCTTACTCAGTCTTTTTATATCATTCGACAGTTTACGAAGGCTATAATTACTGATACTAAATCCATACACATTTCCATTTTTGTTTCTTGAAGTTAATAAACCAGAACATATATAACCCAAGGAAATTGCTATTTTTCTCACTTGCTCAACAAGCTTTCTATTTGCCAATCTGAAAGAGACAGTATCATAAATCGTTCCTTCATCAACCAAGAAAGCAACCAAGAATGCTAATTTATGCTCATCAGGCATGGAGTATAGTATCTCCGGTACAGAAGATTCATAAGTTCCGAATGATTTGACAGAAAAACATTTCTTTAATATTGATGTTATGCTTTTTGGGACAAAGACTGTATGATATTTTTTTGAAATGATACACCTTTCCGGTTTCCCGAAAACATTTATTATTTTTTTCTGGAAATTTTCCAACCCAAAATCATTATATTGGGTATAACTCGTAGTCCCATCTCGGGTCTTTTTATCCGTTCCATCTCCCATGAAGTGCGCAAGAATTGAAGTGAATTCAGGGGTGACTCTTACTGGAAGTTTTTTTGTTATCGGCATCCCAGAACACACTTTATATGCAACGATATACTTTTGAATGTTCCCCAACTTATATCCTATCTCATTAGCTAATTCAAGCAACATCCAGACATAACAGTATTCGCGTTGATGCGTATCAGTTGTTTTAAGTGTTCTTATTTCAGACCCAGTATATTTTTTTCCTTTACCATATTGAAAAGACTTTTCACTTATAAACATTCCGGCTGTCTCACTTTTTCCAAAATACTTGACCACGTCTGAAAAGAAATTTTTCCTGAATTCCGGTTCTAACCGTATTCTCAAATAAGGGGGAAAATCCCAAAAATGTATATCATTGAATGCAACACCTCCAATTCATCTATTTATCTACCTACTAATATATAGGTCATTTTCCTATATAAAGCTTTCTATAGCTGAATATATACATTAACAAATAGGTAAGTTTATAAATAAATTAATCTATTATTTCATAACCATGGAAGACGAAATAACGAAAGCTGCCTTAACAGTGGTTAGCGCATCAGAAGAACCCTTGGAGACAAAGGAAATAGAAAGTAACTTGAGAAAAACAGTCGCCGATGTCACAAGAACGAAACTTTTCTATAGGTTGAATAATCTAAGGGGAGAAGGAAAAATTAAAGGCAAATTTCTCGGCCCTGGAAAAGGCGTCTGGGTTTGGTGGAAGAAAGACGCTTTTAGATGAAAGTGAATGAAAAGAAATACACTTGTTTTATCAGGTATTGGCAATTTTAAGTTTTTTTAACCCTAACATCCACCACAGCATGAACCTTGCAAGGTGAGTAAGGCTTGACAATCCTTTTGGCAAGAACCCTCTCCAGTCGGTATCCATTCGCCAGCGCCTGCGTCTCCAATGTTCCAAGCGGCCCCCTCCAAAGTTCCCCCCTCCTATAAAGATTGTGAAAATGAATCACACCCTGCCTCCTAAGAAAAGAAAAGGCTGCCGGCAGGAAGGCATCTGTCCCAGGAAAATATCCCATCAAAATCCTGTCAGCCTTCACACCCTCCACATCCCTGCAGTCCCCCTGAAAAACCTCAACATTTTCCAGCTTGTTCAGTCGCAGGTTCTCCCTAAGAAACTTCACAGCAACTGGATTCTTCTCCACTGCCACAACATTGCAGGAAGGTGTCTTCTTAGCCAACGGAATACTAAAGTATCCAATTCCAGCAAACATGTCCAAAACAGTCTCCCCGTCCCCAGCTATCACACGGCCTCGCTCAAAAGAATTTCCCCTGGAAAACATAACCTTTGTCACATCAATCTTGAACCTGCAACCATTCTCCTGGTGAATTGTTGTGTTCACCCGTCCTGCAATCCTCTTAAGAGAAGGTTTCCTCAGTTCCCCGGAAACAACACCCTTCCTGAAAACAGACTTAACACCAAGCCGCTCCCTGACAAGCGCCCCAATCTCCTTCTCCACTCCTCGGATCTCCTTCGGTATGTGCAGAACAACAATATCCCCAATCCTCTGGTACCCAGACGGAAGCTTCCCAAGCTCCTCCTGAGAAATTCCTTTCAAACTCTCCTGAAGAAAAAGTTTAAAACCCATGTTAAAGAAACAGGGTTCAGGTTTTTATTGATTTCCAAGCCTTTCAATAACCAGTTTAGCAAGCTTCTCTGCCAGTGACCTCTGCGCTTCCCTGGTCTGTGCCCCAATATGTGGCGTGCAAATAACATTCTCCAGGCCAATAAGCTCCCTATCCTCATCCCCAACAGGTTCCTGGTAATGCACATCCGTAACGTAGCCACGAATCTTACCTGACCGCAGCCCTGCAATCAGCGCTTCTTTCTCAAACAGCTGCGCCCTTGAAACATTCACAATAACAACACCTTCCCTCATTTTTCCAATCTCACCACTTCCAATAAGATTGCGCGTCTCCTCAATCAAAGGAACGTGCACACTAATAAAATCAGCCTCCCCAAGAAAATCCCCAAGCCCCTCAATCATCCTGCATTCAAAACCATCAATATCCCCCTGCTTAACATACGGATCATACCCAACCACCTGCATCCCAAGCCCCCGGTCAGCCCGCAGAGCAACAGCCCTTCCAATCTTCCCCATCCCCAGCACCCCCAGCGTCCTCCCTTTGAGCTGCGACCCAATAAGCAAATCCTTCTCCCACTTCATCCCCTTGAGGGATTGGTGAGCCCTAATAATATTCCGTGCCATTACCCCAAGCACTGTTAGTGTGTATTCAGCCACACTGTCCACACTCTCCCCAGGCATATTCCTAACATCAATCCCCTTCTCCTTTGCAAAAGCCAAGTCAATATTGTCAGTCCCATTACCTGCCACACCAATAAACTTAATCCCTGCCCTTTCCAACAGGCCTTTGTCCAGCCGCACCCTAGGTTTCACAATAATAGCATCAACCCCTTGACAAGCCTGCTCCAATTCTTCCTGCCTTATCCCAGGCCTATAATCCACATGGAAACAGTCCCCCAACTCCTTCTGTAGGGTCTCAATATCCATCCCGTCAGTAACAAGAATCTTTCCATTGATCATGTTGAAACTTCAGAATAACCTTTAAATCATTTTCCCCAGAACCCAGCACTCACTTCTCAGCTTCAACCACTTTCTCTTCCTTGGGTACGACCTTCTTGGTTTTTTCTTCTGCTGGTTTTTCAGTTGGTTTCTCTTCCTTTGAAACCTTTTCCTCTACTTTCTTCTCTTCTGTTGAAGCCTTCACTTCTTCTTTTTTAGGTTCTTCCTTCTTTACTTCCCCTTCCTTTGGTCCTCCCTTTTTACCAATAAGCTTCCCAAGTGTCCCTTTCTTTTTCTCTTCCTTATCAGGGCCTTTCTCCTCCGGAAGCCTGGCAAAAACCTTCCCTTCCTTGATACTGACAGCAACCTTGATTGCCCCAGGTGGCTTTTTCACACCACCCCTCCAAACAAACTCATTAATCCCCTTGGAGAGTTTAATGTCCTGGGACTTGGTGTTCTTCTCAAGAAACCACTTAATAATCTGCATAGACTTTCCAGCCCTGCGAATCCTCGCTACCTTCACCCACTCCCCCCGCAAGGGAATATTATAAACTCGCTCAGTTTTTTCAGCCATATCAAATCTTCAGCTTGTCGCGCCTCCACTGTTTTGTCCTGACACGAACCCTTCTGGTTCGAGCCCGTTTCAAGCCAAACTTCTTAATATCAGCCCACCTAGGTGCTGGCCGCCTTTTCCCAGCAGCCACCAGCTTCCCCTTTTTAACAGTTGACTTGTTCTTGCTCATAATCACTTCCTCTTAATAGAGAAATCCTTTTTCTCTGACAGAATCCCAAGAATCTCCTTAAGCTTCTCGTCATCCACCTTCCCCTGCAGCTTCCCAGACTGGAACAGTTGCAGAAGGTAGAGCTCAACCTGACCAGCCAGCTGCTGGTTCACTGCACGCACACGTCCAAGCCTTTCAAACGCCTCCTTGTCAAGCACCTTGCCAAGGATTTGCTTCTTCATCTCCTCCAGCTTCTGCATCTGCTGGTAATCAGCCTGTCCGTTCATGTGCCCTCCTTCCAGGATGACATATATTTGATTTGCTCCTCACTGAGCTGGTCAATCTCTATACCCTTAACACCCAACATCAGCCTTGCTATTTGATTGTCAATTTCATCAGGGACATTGTAAACCTTGTTCTCCAATTTACCTTTGTTCTTTATAGCAAATTCCGCTGAAAGTGCCTGGTTAGCGAAACTTAGGCTCATCACTTCTGATGGATGTCCTTCTCCCTTGGATGCCGAAAGGTTGCAAATCCTTCCATCCGCTAATAACAATAGTCTATTCCCATTTTCCATTGTGTATTCAGTTACATCCTCATCAATCAACTTCTTCTCCTTCGCAATCTCCTCAAGACCCACAACATCGATCTCAGTATTAAAATGCCCGCTATTGAGAATAATCGCGCGGTCCTTCATCAAACCAAAGTGTTTTTTATCAATAATGTGCTTGTTACCAGTGACAGTCACAAACACATCCCCAAACTTTGCAGCTTCTTTCATTGGCATTACCTGATATCCATCTGTCACTGCTTGCAGCGCCTTTACATGGTCAGTTTCAGTTACAATAGGTATCATGCCCATACCCCTTGCTTTTTTAGCCAACCCGCTTCCGCAGAATCCATAGCCTGACACCACAATAGTTTTTCCAGCAAGCAAAATATTAGTTGTTCTCATGATAACATCTAATGTGGACTGGGCAGTCCCTAGATAATTGTCAAACAAGTGCTTTGTTTTTGCATCATTCACATTCATTGCAGGGCACTTGAGCTCACCATCTCTCTCCATGGCATTGAGCCTTATCACTCCAGTAGTTGTCTCCTCTAAAGAGCAAATCAGCTTCTCTAAGAGCTTTTGCCTTTTAGTATGAATTTCAGTTACAAGGTCACATCCATCATCTATGGTAATGTCCGGTTCAAACTCAAGAACACTATTAATGTTTCTGTAATACTCGTCATTCGTCTCACCCCTCCAACCAAAAACATTCACACCTTCCTTAGCCAGAGCAGCGGCAACATCATCCTGCGTGGACAGTGGATTGCACCCTGTTATAGCAACCTTAGCACCACCAGCAATCAATGTCCTAACCAATACAGCTGTCTCTTTAGTTATATGGAGTGCCATCCCGATAGTGTAACCCTGTAGCGGTTTCTCTTTCTCAAACCTTTCCCGAATCTTGAGCAATATCGGCATCTGGGTTTCAGCCCATTCAATCCTTTTCCTCCCATCTTCAGCAAGCCCCAAATCTTTAACCTCAAAATTATCTCCTTTATCCATGTTACTTCACTTCCTTCGCAACCTTGTCCATAAATTTCTGGCCCAGCGGCGTGATAACCCTTCCTTTCCCTTTCTCAATTTTGACCATTCCCGCCCCCTCGAGCTGCTTAAGCAATGTCCTGATAATCTTTCCTGAGCCACGCACCATTTTCTCTGGTTGATGCCCACGGTTTTTCCTTCCACTATAAACCTTCCTCAGCTTTGAAATTCCCCGACCCTCAAGATAAATCTTCCTGAGCACTGAGGCCCCGCGAATCCACCACCAATCATCCTGCTCTGGTGGCCTCTCACGAGAAGGTCCAGTCTTAACAAAACGTGCCCAATCAGGCATTTTCATTCCCTCCATCCCCTTCAAAGCCTCAGCTGCCTTAATTATAAGCTTCTGCGTGTCTGCTTCCCTGATTGATACCATTTTCTCACCTTGTACAAACTAATATAATCTAACATTTAAAAGCACCCTTCTCTCTCCTATAGGGAAAGCGGGTCACATTCCCGCAATCCAGGCACACCACTGCAACCGCCTGTTGCCTGGCCACAGTCCTAACACGCGCATTCTTCCCTGGTTTGAGGTAATGTAGGCACTTCCTGCAGAACCTCAGCCTCATCTCCTTCTTGAAGGAGACATTATACCTCTTCCCAATACTCCTGGCAATCCCCACATACCTATGGCTTCTTTCTGGATGCTTCCCAAACTCTTTCCCAGCCAGGGAAAATAGAATCTCAATCCTCTCCCGGGCAATACTCTTCTGCCATTGGGGTTTGACACTGGGACGCCGCATGGGTTAGAATTAGAGTCCTGGGGTTTTAACCTTTCCCCTCTACAGTCTTTGGCTCTTCCTTCTTAGGCCCTGCCTCAGGAGCCTCTTTCTTACCAACACTAAGTATAATTCTGTTCTCCCTACCAGAAACAGCCTCTATATTCACAATCCCCCGCCCCTTCATATCCTTCACTAAACGGGAAACCTTTGCCTTTGAGAAATTGCTCTCCCTAACCAACACCTTCTGCAAGGCCTTCCCCTCTTCTCTCTTAAGAATATCAACAATAACATTCTCGTCATGGTTCAGTACAGAAGTTATCATATCTGTTGCCGGCTGTTTATCCTTCCTCCTGGCATACACAACAACCCCTACCATCACAATCACAACAATAGCAGTGAGTGAAATAATAATATAGCTTGGAATGCCCTGCGGAATAATATATGAAACATAAAACTGCAGGTTCTCATCCTTAATATCTTCCCGCTCCCAGAAAACTGCAATGCTTTTCCCATCAGAAATAATATTCCCGTTCTGGGGGAAAAAAGAAGTGTTAATCACATCCTCTGAGAACCTGGAATACTCTGGCAACCTTATCAGGACAAAAGCCTTATCAGTCGGCAGGAACCCGTAATTAGCTGAGAACACAAACTTTCCATTCACCTTCTTAACCCCTTCCTTAATATCAAATGAAAGAATAAGTTGGTTCTTCTCAGCACTCATACCAATAAAATCACATGAGATTGTATTCCCCCCTTCAATTGAACAGTCAGCTGAATCAAAGTTAGCCTCAATCTCAAGGTTGGATATTTCAAAATTAAGCTGGTAATCCAGGTGTGAAATTGTTTCATTAAACGCCAGTGTGATAACATTCCTCACATTATGGTCCTCATCAATTACGTCCTCCACACCATAGTACTTCAGTACAGCATGCGCAGAAGGTATAAGGCCAGCCACCATAAACAGAAACACTGCGACTAAAATGAAACGTTTCATGCTTAAGATATAATAGTAAATTTTTTAAACCCATTGCCAAGAAACAATCCCAGAAACATAAAGAATATTAACCCAGAAACCATTAATTTAGAATGCAGCATTTCATCCCCATGGTAAAGAAAATAGCCGGCAGAATACAGGAAACTGAAACCAAGAGGCTGAAGCTAGCAGAGTTCGTGAAACAAATATCCCCTGAAACCAACTTAAAGGTTGCAGTCACCCCAGACCAATTAAAGAACCTAAAGGTTGCAGCAGTTGACGGCGGTATCCTCAAGAAGTCCCTCCACGGAATGGACTGTATGCTTGTCAGGGCTGCTGGAGCCTGCTTCCATTACAGTGATGGGAAAGTTGTTGCGGTGAACTATCATCCCTCCCAAAATCCCACACCACGCCCTGAGGTTTATGAATCGTTATCTGAACTGGACTGGCTTCACTTCTCCTCACTTGCCCGCCTAAAAGAGGAAATAACCACTGCAATCCAATGCATTGAAACACTCCAGCCGAATGTCCTCCTCCTAGACGGTTTAATACTTCCCCACTGCCTTGACCGCCCCCCCAAAACCTCCCCACTCTACCCAACCTATAAGGAGCTTCTCAACTCCTACACAACACTATTCAAAAACTCCATCGAGCAAAACGTTGCTTTAGCAGGGGTGGTCGAGGATTCCAGGAGCTGCACATTCTGCAACTTTCTGATGGAGAGCGTTCTCTCCAGGCTGAAGCATGAAATGGTCCCTGAGCTGAAATCCCTTCTGAAAAAATCCCGTGATTCCAACCTTCTCTACCTCATACTTGAAAAAGGCGAACGGACCTGCCTATTCCCAATAGCACCCCCTTTGACAATGGATGCTGACATTCCCCTAATGAAAACATTCTACCTAAAAACAGCTAAATATGATCGCCCGCTGAAAGTCGATTTCCTACCACAAACAATCCAGGCCGATGCCCTAGCCTCAATCCTCCTCTCTATTTCAGGCCATCACTCAGGCTATGGCCTCCCCACCCCGCTGATAGAAGCAGACAATGTTGCTTCGCTCCCAGAGGATGAGATGGAAAACTTCTACTCCCGTGTCCTCGCCCTCACTGGTCGCCTCTCAAGTACAATGAACCTCAGGCGGGAACAACGCCCATTTTAATCACAATCAACTCAAAGCAACCCAAAGCAACATTTCCACAGAAATGCCTCTATACACTCTATAATCCCCTAGAACACCCCATGGAACATTATTAGGCCCTAAAAACCCACTTAAACCCAATTTAAACCCATCCAAAACAGTTCCAACCCCCAGCTAAAACTGTTTCATGCAAATTATATATACCAGCTTGGAACAAGTAGAGTTATGCCTTCCCGAGAATACTTGGGAAGCAGTGGATCGAAAGATCCACCGATAAAATATAGGAGGGTAATAAATGAATATCAAGAAAATAGCGGCAGGCGCTATTTCAGCACTTACATTCGGAGCAACACTCGGCGTAGCAATGGGAGCAATCTCAGACTATGTCGTAACATCCAACAGCGCACTGAGTTCACCAATGATTGTCATTGGTTCCAACGCAGGTGACGCTACAGCATATCCAAAGGACGTTGTTGCAGCAGCAGACCTAGCAGCTCACGTTGCAGGTCACGCAACCACACCTATGGCAGTTGCAGGAACAGCCAAGACCTTCTCCATCACTGGTGAAGGAAAGGATGTTTCAACCACAAACACCAAAATATTCCTGGACGACTCCCTAGGCAAGAGCGGTGTAAGGTCAACAATGACCAGTGATGACCTCCCAACACTCTTAGCAAGCAACTCAATTGTTGACGAGAACTCTACAACAGTCAAGTATGACCAGTATCTTTTCCTGACACCCAACAGCACAACAAACGAAAGGTGGATACTCCAGTTTGCGAGGCCAAGTAGCTCTTCATCTGACGACGGGATATACACATTCGGCAGGTTTCAGACATCACCGTGGGCAAGCGATGCAGGATACTTCCTAAACTACAGATTGAACTTTAAGAAGGATTCTGACTTCTCTGCTATGATAGGAGAGACAATAGAAATAGCTGGAGACACCTACACAATCCTAGCAGACTCGACATCAGTAGCTACCACACCCAAACTTGTCACAACAAAGGCAGCAGCAAGTCAGACTGTTATTAAATCTGATGGAGAAGTAGAAGTCATTGTAGGTGAAACAACCTACCTGATTCAGGTGCTCGG
>JADHYO010000028.1 GCA_016782405.1 Candidatus Aenigmatarchaeota archaeon | reverse complement strand
CTTCAGCTCAAGGTTTCTGTCCACGCTCCTCCACGATTTTTTTATTTCAAGAAAGGCGTCTATCTTCTCCCTCAGGGACTTCTCATTAGCAAGTGGGGAACCGTACAGAAGATCGTTTCTGTCTGCTTCTACTATCCGCGCGAGTGCAAGGATTTCCCTGATTCCAGGGATTTTATTCACATCTGTAGTGAGTATAGAGGAAAGCTTAATGGAGCAATTCCTTTCACCCATCCCAAACCATTCATGCTTGACCTGCGTCCCTGGCCTGATAACTCTCAAGTGGTGTAGGTGCAGCTCCACCAGCTGCTGCACACCCAGAGAAAGCATGGAAATGGCTCTCCTCTGATGAGAGAGCAGGGATTCTGCCTCCAACGCCTCTTTAATGGTCTTTTCCACTTCCTTTAAAATCTCAAGGTGCTTCTCCTCTCTCATGTAATATATTAAGACGTTTGTCTTTAAATATGTTTAAAATAACAAATTAAGACTTTTGTCTTAATTCACACCAAACAATTCCCCGAAGTGCTCACAGCTTCGGAATTCTCGAGGAACTCGAGGAATCGTACTCCCCTCAGGTTTAAAAACCTTGGGATTAATTAGGCTATGTGATTGGATGGTCTTTAACAAGTCATTAAGGGAGAGGATTGAAAGGATTTTTTCAGAAAAGAGCGAGATCTGCATGTTTTATGAACGAGTTAAAGTAGGGAGGGTACATGGCTGAGAAAAAGCCCGCAATTGATGACCTTCCTGGAGTAGGGGAGAAGATTGCGGAGAAAATGAGAGAAGCTGGTTATACTGACCTAATGTCTATTGCTGCCTCCTCCTCAGGGGAGCTCTCTGTTGCAGTGAATATTGGCAACGATACAGCCAATCGGATTATAGCCGGAGCGCGAGAGGCATTGAAAATGGGTTTTGAAACCGCCACAGTAGTAATGAAACGCCGAGAGAAGATTGGAAAGCTTACTACTGGAAGCAAGGCCCTGGACACCCTCCTTGGAGGCGGGATTGAAAGCCAGGCAATAACCGAGTTCCACGGAGCCTTCGGAAGCGGTAAGTCTCAAATCGCCCACCAAATCGCTGTTACAGTCCAGCTTCCTAAGGAGAAAGGAGGCTTTGGGGGGAAAGCGTTGTTCATTGACAGCGAGCAAAGCCTGCCATTTGATGAGAAAATTTTTGTTGAGACTGAAAACAGTATTGAAAGAGTGAAAATTGGGGAATTAGTTGAGCATGCGTTACAAGGAGGATATGAGAAAATAGGAAACACATTATCGACCGCTCTCAATCCAATGGAAATAAAGGCGATGTCTTTTGACCCTGATGATTACAAAGTGCGGAGCTTCCCTATCACAGGTTTTATGAAACACAAACCCCAGGACGTTTTTCTGGTATCATTGAGAAGTGGGAGGAATGTTAAAGTGACCAAACATCATAATTTCTTTTCTATTTCAACTGACGGTTCTTTAGGTCCTGTGAAGACAAGCAAGCTTGAACCTGGTGATAAGATTGCTATTGCTTCTCGTCTGCCAGTTGAGAGAAATGCTGAGGAGCTGGACCTTTCAGAAATACTGAAAGGTGAGAAACTTTTTGTAAGGGGCGATCAACTAAAAGATTGTCTTATTTCATTCAAGGAAGAGCTCAAGGAAATTGCGTTTAGACGAAATGGGAACAGGGACAGAGCATATAATTGGATATCCAGATCAGCTCTCCCTTTAGATGTATTCAACACACTCAAGGAAAGAATTCCAGAGAAAGTGTACCGGAAGCTGGGGATTGGAGGCTGGTCACGTAGGAACACCATCCCCCTGATAATCAACATTGATTCTGATTTCATGAGATTCCTGGGCCTTTATATGGCTGAAGGGAGTTGTGTATGTAAAAAATACAGCAAGAATGTACTGGTGAATAGGGTTATTATAACAAATATCAGCAAAAATGTGGAAAGGGATGTTGTGAGCTTCGGAGAAAAGATTGGGGTAGTGTTCAGAAGGTCTAAAAATGACATTGTAACAGGTTCCAGGCCTTTTGCCCTCCTTATTAAGAAACTAGACCTAGGTGACAATTCTTATAGAAAGAAAGGTCCAGATTTCCTGCTTTCCGTTGGCAGTGATAATATAAATGATTTCCTGACTGGATACATCATCGGTGATGGTTCTGTCAACCCTCTTACAGGGACGACAACATGTGAAACCACTAGCCAAGAATTGGCAGAGGACTTAATGAGCGTCACACAAGCCTTGAAAATCCCTGCTCGGAATAGTATAATCCTCAGGCGGCGAACTGGAAGCAATGATATCACATCAAAGAGTGAATTTCAACGAAAGGACCTGAAGACATTCAGTGTTCGCTGGCAGACCAACCAAGAAAGGGACTCAAGACTCGAAGAATTTCCAAACAAAAATCTGGAAATTGGCTCTCTTATCAGCGCACTGCGGAAAAAGGAAGGGCTTTCCCAAAATCAGCTTGCTAAAATTGCCAAGGTAAACCCCAGTGTCATTCATCACATAGAATCAGGGTACATCAAAAACATCAGAAAGGGTAAATTGAGCGCCATTTTGAGTGTATTTGAACAGGAGGATGATATTAAAACCAACCTCAAACAGGTTGTTGGTGGTGATATATGGTTCGATGAGGTTGTCAACATAAAGAAGATTGGGTTTGAACCAGTTTATGATATTGAGGTCATGCCTGGAGGAAAGGAAGTCCAGAATTTTATTGGCGGGCATGGGGGGATTATACTACATAACACATTCCGACCCGAAAGAATCAGGGACATGTCCACTGCCTTGGGATTGGACCCCCAAAAGGTCATGGAAAACATCTATGCAGCCCGCGCATATAATTCCGACCATCAGGTCGTCCTTGCAGAAAAAGCAGAGGATGTGATAAAGAATAATAATGTGAAGGTGATGATTATGGATTCACTCACATCGACCTTCCGGTCAGATTACACTGGTCGGGGAACCCTTGCGAACCGCCAGCAAAAGCTTAACAGGCATCTGCACCAACTCCAGAGAATGGCTGATGTGTACAATATCGCAATCTTTGTGACAAACCAGGTGATGTCCCGCCCTGACGTCCTGTTCGGGGATCCAACTGCCCCAATTGGGGGCCACATATTGGCACATCAGGCCACATTCAGGATTTACCTGAGGAAAAGCAAAGGGGAGAAGCGGATTGCCAAGCTTATTGACTCCCCATCGCTCCCGGATAGCGAGACAGTGTTCCGCGTGACCACTGACGGAATAAGGGACGAGCGAGGTTTCGAAAGCACTGCATCAGAGAGCAAAAAAGAAGATTAGTTCTGGTAAGCCTCGGTTAACAAATCCACAGCAATCAGGCACAGGTTCACGCTTAAAGCACCCTTATTAATCATACAAACAAATCCTCAAAATGGTGGACTTGCTTGCCTTTTGGTTCCTGTTTCCAATAGGGATAATTATTGCGTTCTTTGCAATGTCAACAGGTATTTCAGGGTCTAATTTCTGGATTCCTGTGTTTCTAATCTGGCTGGGTATTGAACCAAAAACTGGGTTTTGGCTTGGCCTGGTTGCAATGTTTTTTGGTTTTGCCTCCGGAACATTCAAGAACATGAGGCAGGGGACAATCAACTGGTTTCTTGTCAGAAAATACCTTAAGGTAACCATCCCCGCGGCAGCTGCAGGGGCGCTGCTTGTTCCGTATGTGAACAGCACTGCACTTATACTGCTTTTTGCAGTGTTTGTTCTATGTTATGGGCCCTGGATGATTTACCAAAGCCTCGCAAAGCCCGGCATTGTCAGTGAGAAGCACAGCATAATCCACTGGAAGGTTGGAATTGTTGGTGGGTTTCTCAAGGGCCTCATTGCCACAGGCCTTGGAAAGCTCATACTGACAAGGTGCATAGGCCACAAGCAATGCTTCCACCATTCTGAAGCAGTAGGCTCTGTTGTGTTCATTGTATTCATCACTAATATTGTGGCCATTTTGCTGAGGCTTAATGCAGACTTTTCCCAGGTATTGTTCCAGAATTGGCAACTCCTGTTAAGCGCATTGGTTTTTGCTGTTCCTGGTGTGCTCATTGGCGGTCAGATAGGCCCAATAGTGCCAAAAAGGATTATGCTGAAGCATTTGAGGGTATATGTTGGAACACTGTTAATATTGGTTGGTTTTTTAATGCTCCTCAGGGGATTTGCACTTATCTAGTGTTGTAGACTATTTTATAGTTTTTGGTTGGAGACCATTTATTAGCGGAGAGAGACAATACAATAAAGGTATGAGCACACTGCTCTTTGACCTGGGAATTGTTATTATTGCTGCCACTGCAGTGGCTTATGGTGCGCGCCTGCTAAAGCAGCCTTTGCTTGTGGCTTATGTGCTTGCCGGAGTTATTATAGGCCCAATAGGGCTTGGTCTGATTACAAACTTCCAGGAAATCACAACCCTCGCTGAGTTAGGGGTTGCTTTCTTGCTTTTCACCGTCGGACTGGAGATTGACTTCAAGAAGCTCAAGGAAGTGGGCAAAGCAACCCTTACCGGGGGGGTGTTGCAGATTATTATCACCTTCATCGTGGGATTGTTCCTTGGGAATGTGCTCGGGTTTGACTTCATCCTCAGTATATACGCCGGCCTACTGGTAGCATTCTCATCAACAATGATTGTTACCAAGATTCTGATAGACAGGAATGAGCTGCAGTCCTTGCATGGGAGAATAATGATTGGAATCCTGCTCATCCAGGACATCGCAGTAATCCTGGCCCTCCCGCTCCTGACAAACGTTGGAGGGGTCTCCTTCTTTTTCCTAGGGGAAATCATCCTTAAAGGATTAGGGCTTTTCGCTATCGCTGTCCTGCTCAACCGCTTTGCCTTCCCCAGGATTTTGGATTTTGCTGCAGGAATGAGGGAAATACTCTTCCTAACAGCGGTTTCTGTTGTCTTCTTGTTTATTGGTGTATCTTATTTCTTTGGCTTCTCCATTGCTATCGGAGCCTTTATCGCAGGCATAGCTCTTGGTTCCTTCCCCTATAACCTGGAAATCGTCGGGGAGACCAGAGCCTTAATGGACTTTTTCTCCATAATATTTTTCACAAGCCTTGGGATGTCACTGAACCTTGCAATCATTTCTGGCATGCTAATCCCATTTCTGGTCCTCCTAGCCGCAGTTCTTGTACTGAAACCCATACTGCTCTCGATAATGTATGTGTTTATGGGATACGGTACCAGAGCATCTTCAATGGTAGGGGTTGGCTTAGCCCAGGCAAGTGAGTTCTCCTTTATTCTG
>JADHYO010000014.1 GCA_016782405.1 Candidatus Aenigmatarchaeota archaeon | reverse complement strand
ACAACATTCCCCTTGTAGTAGGGATTGTCTGCCTCTATGAATGTGAGCATGTCATTCGGGTATTCAGGTTCCCAGTCCGCGCTTGTGAGATACCAGGCGCCTGCCAGCTCTCCAGGATGGTCGTCATGGATGAGCAGCTTGTTTGTCAGGTAAGGCTCAGAGGGTTCGAATCCCCATGTTTTCTTGCCTTCCTTCAGCCACGGCTCAATGACATTCTTCTTGTAAGCATCAACAAGCTTCCTCTTGTCAGAATCCATGAGATAGTCAAAAGGTGACACACTAACACCACCACCCCAGGCCACAATCCCGTCTGTCCTTCCCTTGTCCACCAGGGACATTTCAGCACTTGACTGGAGAGGGTTAAAGCTCATCCCCATTCCAATCTCCTGCCCGCGGGTTACGTTCTGGTATTTCTCAACATATGGAGTTTTAATTTCCATGTGGTTTCCAACCAGGTTCTGCCCATAGCTGATTCTTATGTGATACTCCTCCCCCTCAACATCGCCTGAGGACTGAATATCCTCAACATAGCCGTCAGCCCAGCTCCTCACAGGAATCCCTGACTTCAGCTCAATCCATGTGTGGTCAAGCCCTTCAATGTGCCCACCTGAATGCAGTCCGTAGCCACCAATCCCCCCATGATCATCAAAAAGGAAGTCATCAATGTCTGCAGGCAAACTCAACCTCAGGGTGGAAGCTCCCGTGGGAAGTGTCCAGGTGAAGTTTTCAAATTCAGGGTCAGGCCCTGCTGGTACATACTCAACTGGTTCAGGCAGCTGCTCTTCCTGGGAGGCGTTAGTTTCGTTGCTTTCCGGCAGGGTTTGGTTTTGGATTGGTTTACTCTCAGATTCACAGGAAATAATTGGAACGCAGTTAGTCAGGTTGCAGCCTGTAACCTTCTTGAATGTACCTGTGCCGCACATAAAGACACTGGTATTGACGCAGAAATCTTCAGTGCAACACTCCTCCCCAATCTGCTGGCACTCCCCCGGAGCCTGGATGCACCCGCTCACAAGAACCAGAAAAGCCAAAAGCCCAAGCAAAATAATTTTCATTGTTTATAATTATCAGAGGTGAGTAAAATATGCAAATACTGTATTATTGTGATCGCAATTCTCTGTGAAAACTTTAAATACCGGCTCGCTAAGTCTCGATATGGATTACTATAATGAGGTTTCTTACAGGGGTGAAGTATGGAGGTATATCTATCTTGAGAGCCCAGGGTTTTTTATTCTCCCCCCAGAGGATCACCACAAAGTCATGGAGAGGGCAGTTGAAATGCATGTTGACAATAAGAAAAAGCTTCCAGTGAAAGGGGACGATTTTGAGGGAACTGTTTATACTCACGGGGAAAGCGGCCTTGTTGGCTCCTTCTTCGGTCAGTGTTATTACTGCGATTTTGAGTCAGAACGGGGCAATGGACGCATAAAAGTGCTTGCTGAACCAATCAATGGAAGAGGCCTACTTCCAGCAGGCTCACGAAATTAGGAGGTTAAAGATTATTATGAGACTACCATACAAACCACAATCATCCAATTTCACATGCGATTATGCAACTGCGGCAATAGCTGTGAATTACTTTACTGGAACAGACTACTCAGACTTTGATATTATTAGGCTAAGTGAGGGTGGTCTTCGTCTTTCACCTGATATGCTTAGGCGTGGCTTATCTGCACTTAACGATATAGATTCTGAATCCCAAATTTACTTTCTCTCGCTTGGTGTGTATCATTCTTTAACTGAAAAAAGGGGAAGACCAACGCTTCAAGAATGCATTGATTCAACATGCTCAGTTTTGAAGGGTTATTCCGATCCCGATGAAGCGGAAAAGAAAATTAAGAAAATGCGAGAATGTGCGATAAATCCAAGAAACCAGCGCGCGTTCCATGAGTATATGGACAGACTTGAAAAGGAGGTATTATTGGACATAGGATATCATGTTGGCCCATTTGAGAAGCCTCCAGATACACAAGGCCAAATTGAGAACATCAAAAAAATAACAGAGGGGAAGGTAAAGCTAATAGGATATGACGTGGATGATGTGACTTCTTTTATATTCAGAATACATGATGACAAAATTGTACGTTTTTCCGCGACTAGAGACGATTTTGATATGCCTTTTGTTTTTGACAATAATTTGGCATTGTCCCATTCTTGGATTGTTGACAGGGTAGAGAATGATGAAGTTGTACTTCTCGACACCAATGCACATGCTTATGGGCATGATGTTGAAGTTGTTATTCCAAAAGAAAAACTTACCCACGCATACGGTATTGAAGTATTTGAACTCACAGAAAGAGTGTGAACTCTGCACAATTCCAAGGACCCATAACTCACTTCCTGGACTTCAGTATAGCCATGGATATGAAACCCAGTGCCAACCCTGCCAGAACCCCAACAGCTGTCTGGTTTATATAAATCCCTACAGCAAGTCCAAGGATCAAAAACCCGACAAATGCCAATCCGGCAGGCTCATCCTTCTTGTGTTTTCCCATAGTAATTAATCAGCTTGGTTCCTTAAAAATATACCCAGCATCTCGTACTAATAATTTTCGATAGGTTAAACCCCCACTAAAGCTGAAACTAGGGAATACATATAAATAGTTTACTACTATGAAGTGTTTATCGGTGTATTATGAAACAAGGATTGTTAGAAGGATTGTTCCAAAGAAGGTTGATTGGAGAGCACGGTGCAGATTTTGCTCTAACATCCATAGAAAATATTGACCCTTCTCAAGAGGGTGGAACAGAAGTATTCAGTGTTTATCTTCATCCATTATCCACACACCCTTACATTAAGAATGGTGCAGAGAGGAAGAAATCCATTGATGCTGGGGTGCAAACATGGGGGGCTGCTGGTTATTGTCCAATTGTTAAGTTCGCTGATGGTTCGTCATATATTGCAGCATTGTACAGGGATAGTGACGCACCTAGCTGGCCAGACACTTTCACACCTGCCAGCGGACTGTCACATTTGATTGATGATAAAGCGGAACGAATTAGAGAAACAGGAGACAGGGAATACAGAGAGGAGCTAATTTTCATTAATGGGAAACAACCAGGAGCTGTTATTCATGATGGAACCAAATATGTTCCACTCTTAAATGAGATAACTGTACCTCAAAGAAGAATTGATGATAGGAAAACCCGAATTGATGTCTATCAAGACGACAAACTAATTGACGTGGTTTACCCCTTTGCAATTGCTTGGGGAACACCTAGTGATACTGTCACCACTGTGATTGATGTATGTGTTCTTTATCCAGGTGATTTGATCCCACCAGAATATATTCACATTGCCAATGGTGAAATTGTTGGCGGTGGGGAAATATTCACCAGAACTGTCGCGTTGCTCGGATTCGATGGGTTAATGAATGGCAGAACAACCCCTATAATCAAATACAAAACAAATGTAGAAACCGATGAGCTTTCAATAGAAAGATCTGAATTGGGTGCAGATAAAATCAAGATGGCATATCCGCTGCAAGTAGCAATTGATAAGCTTAGAACCTCCCACACAGAACTGGATATCTAAGATCTGCAATTTCATCCTTTAAGAAATTTCATAAACAAAGGGAAAGTTTTATAAACTATAGTATTCTATAGCATACTATGGCAACAACAATCCAGATTAGCGAGAACCTCCAGCAGGAGCTGAAGGAAAGGAAGCTCTCTCCCAACGAGAGCTATGAAGAGGTTATCTGGGACCTTATGGAAGACGTTGCAACAGTCAGCGAGGAAACCAAGAGAGAGCTTGAACAGGCAAGAAAGGAAATCCGCGAGGGCAAGGTTGCAACCCTGGAGCAGGTCAAGAAGGAGCTGGAGAAGTAATGTATTCCATCATCTTCTCCCTAAGCGCAAAAAAACAGCTCCAATCCCTGGACAAACATATTCAAAAGAGAATCATCTCAGTTCTGGAAAGGATAAGGTTCCGACCTGAGCGATTTGTGAGAAAGCTCGTAGGCGATCCTGCCTACCGTTTGCGTGTGGGTGACTATCGAGTAATCATGGACATTGAAAAGGACCGACTCTTAATTATTGTCCTTAAAGTTGGACACAGAAAAAGAATCTACAAATGATTAGAACAGCCACATCCTCACCAGGCGCTCACTACAACTCCTTTGGCTCTGAGAATACTTCACCTTCATCAACATGTTTCCAGTGTCCTGCCTCTTTATAAGCGATTCTACCCATGTAACCAGTTTGCCAGTCTTCTCCATAGAGGCGAGTGTGGACTGCTTGATTGAAGATGTCAGCCAGTTCCCTGGCAGCTTCTGCGTTAGAGTGGTCACGGTAGCTGGCTTCTAAAACATACTTGAAGCGCCCTGTTGCTCGGGCTGGGTCTCTGGTCTGGGAAGCATCACCATCACGAAGGACGAACTTCAGCTCTCGAGGAGTCTTTACAGCCTTTCTGATTGCAGGAAGCTCTTTAGCAATATCATACTCAGAAGCAGGAGCATCGAAAAACCCATAGGCTTTGCCGAGAGTTTCATCTCTATAAATTGGTCCCTCATCAGTTCCACCAATCTTATACACCCCTAGAGCAGCAGCAGCGGCTGCTTTCATGAATGTTCGCCTTGTTATATCGTTAGTCATTTTATCCCTCTATCTGTCACTATTAAATAGTAACATTGAGGGTATTTAAAGGTATTGGTGTGTCGCTTGGTAGCGGTTAACTGCTGAGAGTGACCTTATTAATCCCTTAATAATCTTCCTTACCACCTTTCAAAATGTGCATCCGCTCCAGGGTCTCGTAAATCCCCCAGGCGTACCCAGTATATAAATACCTTCTTCAGAAAATCCTTGCGGAGTTAATTCAATGTTTGTATATTTTATTGTGGTGATCATAATCTTCCAAAACAACTGTTTTCTGCTTTTCATCAATAGAATAGGTAAGTACGAAATGTTTGTCTATATGCACCCTTTTCCAATTATTCAAAGGAGCACACAAATTTTTAAATCTGTGCGGATTTTCCAGAATCTCTTCAACTTTCTTCATAATTATTTCGGTCCGCTTCGGATTCTTTTTGGCAAGTTTAATCAGTGTCCTTTCCAGATGGGGCCTGATTTTTAAATCATACATAAGAGTCAAAGGCCAACCCTCTTTCTAAGATTCTGGGCAGAACCAACGTTGATGGGTTTCTGTTTCATTATCTTTTTTGCCTTGTCAATATATTCGGGTCTAATCCCGGGCTCCAGAATCTCTTCTTCATATTGTATGGCCATAACATTGATGGCAGCGCTTTTATTATCTAAACCGAATTTTGCCTTGACTATGTTTAAAACCCTATTTGTGTGCTCATCAATATCTATAATTGCCTGAACCATATATATCACCTTAACATTATATTAACAACATGTATATATAAAGATTTCGGGGCGTTCCCAGCTGACCCCAGAGGCGCATGTCAAATCAATATCAATGTTTGCACCCCTGAGTTCACGAATTTGATCCACATTTTATTACCATTCACATTAATCCTTAAATCTATTATCTTTAGCGGAGATGAGGTGCATAGACAACAGCGTCTCGTATATCCCCCAGGCATAAACAATCGCCTCAAAGGCCCGGACAAAGTCCTTCTTCTCTAAGAAATGTTTGCAGTCTGATACACATTATTCGGAAATAACCTTGATCTGACAGAGTTCTCGAAAACCAACAACACCATGCTCTCGTCCCATTCCAGATTCCTTGTATCCCCCAAAAGGGTTGCATGGAAGCCACCGATTTCCTTTGTTTATCTCTACAGTGCCTGCTTCTATTCGAGATGCGACTCTTCTTGCTCTGGTAAGATCTTTTGAGAGAACCCTGCTCCCAAGACCATAAGGAGTATCATTCGCAATCTGTACTGCTTCATTCTCAGTCTTGAACGGGACGACAGGGAGAACAGGCCCGAAAACTTCCTCGTTCCACACTCGCATATCTTTTTTTACGTTTGTTATGATTGTTGGCTCATAGTATGCTCCTTTGAGGTCTTGGGGAGCTTTCCCTCCTATGATGATATTTGCTCCCCTTTTCCTTGCATCATCAACTTGTTTCTGTATCAGTATCTGCTGCCGCTCAGCAACGAGGCTTCCAATATCAGTGTTCTTTTCCATGGGATCTCCAACAGTTTTTGATTCAACATATTCTTTAAGCTGATTCACCAACTCATCGAAGATCGATTCATGGACAATCAATCGCTTCACCGCGTCGCACACCTGTCCAGCATTATAAAACCGTGCATCATATATGATTGGGACGGCCTCGGAAATGTCAACGTCGTCAAATACAATGCAGGGGTTGGATCCCCCCATTTCAAGAATGACCTTAATAAACTTTTCCGCTGCAATCTTATAAAGCATCTTACCTATCTTGGTGCTACCAGTAAACCAAATAAGATTGACATCACTTTCTGCAAGTATTTTTCCAACTTCAGATCCTTTACCATAAACCATTGAAAATACCCCTTTAGGAAGCTCATGAGAAGTCATGACATCTTCCACTAGTTTGCTAAGAAGGGGACATTCCTTAGTCATTTTAGCCACTACAGTATTACCAACAATGAGATTCGGAATAGTGCCCCAGATGAACATACCAAAAGGGAAATTCCACGGGGTAATCACCGCAGCGCTTCCGAGGGGTTCATACACGATCTTGTGGATTGACTTCTCGTCTTTGTGTGTTACTTCATCCGCTACTCCTGCAGGGGCGTTATCCATGAACCACTTGAATTCACTAATGTAGTTGCTTGCTTCTGCTTCAGCACTGTCAATGGTTTTCCCCATTTCTTTTGTTATCAAGGAAGCAATCTCTTTCTGTCTTAACTTAAAACCCTCATAGATTGGATGAAGGAGTTTTATCCTCTTCTTAATGCCAAATTCTTTCCATTCTTGTTTTGCTTTATTGGCTGCGTGAACCTTGTTCTTAATCTCCTCCACTGTCGTAGATTTTACTTCTCCGTTCACTTCATAGTTCCTGGAAGGATTTATCGATAATAAAGTCTCCATGACTATGTTTAGGATATGAATTTAATAAATATTCATTAGTCCTTCTTCCCACCCTTCAACAACCCCATCCTCCCAAGGCCCAAAAACTAGATTTTCGCCAGGAAACCAATTTAATGCCAAAATCCCACTTATAGCTATGGAATTCCTGGATAAGAGCACAATAAAGCTGGATAAGGTGGAGAATGAGCTAGACAGATTTGTGCTGGATTTTGTTAAAATATTGGAGAAGCACACAAAGTATGTGATTATAAGCGGTTATGTTGCTATTTTATTCGGGAGGAACCGTGCCAGCGAGGATGTTGATGTGTTTGTGAACAGTTTTCAGGATTTTGAAGGGTTTGTTGATGATATCCAAAGGAATGGTTATTGGATAGTTAATGAGGACCCCAATGAAGCATTATCCATGCTGAAGGAGGGCTTGGCAATCAGGGTTGCAAAGAAAGGCGCATTTGAGCCAAATTTTGAAATAAAGTTCCCCAAGAGGGATACAGACTTTTACAGCCTTGAAAACACTGTGAAAGTGATTCTGAAATCAGGAACCCTTTACATAGGCTCCCTAGAGCTCAACATAGCTTTCAAGCTTTTCCTCTCAAGCGAAAAGGACATTGAAGATGCTAGATTTTTGTTTAAATTGCTCAAAGATAATATTGATAAGGAAAGACTGGAGTATTTTGTCAATAAGCTGGAGGTAAGGGAACTGTTCGAAAAATATTTGCTATGAAACAATTGAGGATAAACCTGGAGGAACTGAAAGAGGATAAGAAAAGGAATTTCAAGGACAGGCTGAATTTTATTGATTCATGGGTTGACTACATCAAAACACACTCTGACAAGGAATGGTCAGAGCAGCAGAAAATTCTGATAAACAAGAAACAATAATGAAAACTGGAATATCGTTATCATTCCAGCAGGTTCATCATCTCCAAGGTCTTAAATTATCAAGTTTTATGTTACTTAATAACATTATATTTATATACAAAGTAACATATGTTATTGAATACCATAATCTTTATATATAAGGTAACATAATAATAAAGCATGAAAATGGAATCACATGAAGAGGCATTTGAAGTTCACAAAAGGGCGATCTTCAAGTGGGCCCTGGAAGTGGAAGGTTTGGAAAAATCCCAAAGGATAGTAGGCCTCCATGCCTCAAGGGGAATCCTTGAGATGCTATCTATATTTCTCCACAAAAAGAAGCTGATAGGGGAGGGTGTCCAACTCAACCACAGGTGGTTTAAAAGTGAAAAGGTTTCAGAAAAGCTGCCTGAATTCGAAAACAAAAGGGAGCTTGTCCGCGGGATGGTGCAGTTGGAAAACCTTTGTGAGAATCTTACCTATGGAACCCAGAAACCAAAAGAAAAAACACAGGAAGCAATCCAGCTGTTCAGGGAGCTTGAGGAGCTCCTGGAGGGGATGATATGAAGAGGGAAAGCCTGATATCATATGCAATGAATTTCGCGTCCTTCCTGCTGGACGAGAAGTTTGCAAAAAATATAGACCGAATTATTCTGTTTGGCTCTGTCGCACGCGGGGAACTTGGCAAGGAAAGTGATATTGATCTGTTTGTGGATACTGGGAAAAACATTGATAGTGATGTCCAGAAGACCCTCTCCATGTTCAGGAAGTCTGAAACCCAGAAGAAATGGGAGCTGAAAGGTCTCAGGAGCGAGCTTTCAGTCAAAGTGGGCAAGCTGGAAAAATGGAAATTAAGGAGGAGTGTCATTTCAGACGGGATTATCATCTATGGGAAATGCAAGGACATCCCAGAGAAAGCAGAATACTACGTTCTCCTGAAACCTTCATTCAGCAAATTCAAGAAAAGCAGGCAGGTGAAGCTCTGGAGAAAGCTCTATGGATACAAACAGAAGGTAGGAAAGAAAACCTACAAAACAGAAGGGCTCACTGAAAAGCTGGGCGGAAAAAGGATAGAAAGCGGTATATTAATACCAGCAAAGAACAGGAAGGAAATACTTGATTTATTCAGCAAGGAAAAAATAAAATATACAGTGGACGAAATCTGGTCTGACACAATTTAGCTTTTCACCAGGTTCATCATCTCCAACGTCTCCGCAATCCCCCAAACATAAATCACTGCTTCAAACGCCCTCACCAGATCGCATTTCTCAAGGAAGTGTTTGCAGTCCGAGACGTAGGCATGGACGTTCTCCAGCCGCTCCTTCACCTCTTTGGAATCCTCGACTGGGACAAGCTTCGGAAAAACTTTCTGATAACATTGTTATAGTCTACCTGGCTCTCCCCTTCAGAAGGGAACAGACCTGGCTTTGAGTTCATCTCTCCAATGCAAATCCTTCCATCCTTTGTGACAAAAAAGTCCACGCAATAGAGCCTGGGAAAATAGTTCCTGAAAACAGAATCTACACTATTTAAAATCTCTTTGATTTTTTTGAAAGGGACATCATCCTCAGTGACTTTTACAGCTTTCACATTGCCTGATACAATATCCCCGCTTTTTGCTGTTTCCAGTGTGCGAAAAACGATTTCACTGTTAAGGATAATGAATCGCAGCATGTTCTGACGGGGAATCCCTTTTATGCCTCCTCTGGTGTCTATGTATTCCTGGGCAATGTACTGGTTCCCAATGTCATTGAAGCAGGCTTGCGATTTCTCTTTAATAACAACTCCCTTGCTTCCGCTTCCGTACCATGGCTTGAAAACTATTTTTTGGCTCTGAATTTTTTCAATCACTTCCTTAAAATTTTTCCTCGTCACATCGAATGTTTGCGGTGAAAACCGTGGAAATGTTTTATGCGCGAGTAATTTGTTGTCGCAAATAATGGAGAGGTCAGGATCATTAATAACCTTTATGTGTTCAGATATTTCTCTGATTATTCGCTTTCTCTTTCCCCCATAGCAGAGCTTATCAAGAATATAATCTGCCTCGATATTCCGGACTATTTTCCATTTACCTTGATACGTTACTGCTTTTTTTACATTTGTTCCCTTCACCAGCGATGGTATTGAGATGGAAACGAATGCACCTTCCTTCTTGCCAAGCTGTATGATGTTTTTATAGACAGCTTCCATCTCAGCGTTTTTGAACAGGGAACCCATTGCAAGGGTCTCACCTGAAAAAAGCACCACAAGATTTTTCACTTTATCACACATTAACACTTAGAACTGTTATTAAAAAGCATCACAGTGGAACAGGCAAAACCGGAAAACCTTACTAGTGCTTAGCACTAACCTTCAGCAGCCCCATCCTCTCCAAGGTCTCCGCGATACCCCAGGAAACCAATTTAATGCCAAAATCCCACTTATAGCTATGAAATTCCTGGATAAGAGCACAATAAAGCTGGATAAGGTAGAGAATGAGTTAGACAATCTAGTACTGGATTTTGTAAAAATACTGGAGAAGTACACAAAATATGTAATAGTGAGCGATTATGTTGTTATTCTGTTTGGCAGGGCCAGAGCAACAGAAGACATAGACATATTTATTGAGAAAATGAACCCAAACCAGTTCAAAAACTTTTTCAAAGAGCTTGAGGGAAATTCATATTACTGCCTGAATTCAGATGATGCTAGAGATATGCATGAGCATCTGGAGGAGGGATTAGCCTTGAGGTTTGCAAAGAAAGGTTCTATTATACCGAATTTTGAAATAAAGTTTGTAAAAAGGGAAATTAATGCAGAAGCGCTTAGAAACCCCTTAAAGGTTGTCCTTCCCTCAGGAGAGGTTCTGATTTCTAACATTGAGCAGCAGATTGCTTTCAAGAGGTATTTCCTGAAGTCAGACAAGGACCTTGAAGATGCAGAGCACCTCGAAAAGGTGTTTGAAGGGAAATTGGACAAGAATTTAATACAACACTACAAAAAAATAATAGATGCTTTATGATGAGTGATGCGGAAAGGAAAGAAAGAATAAGGTTCATCGGTCAGTGGGCAGATTATGTTAAAAATCATCCTGACAAGGATTGGTCCATGCAGCAGAAAATTCTAATAGACTCCCAGATAAAGAATGCAAAGAATTACCCCCTAACAAAGGAGCAATACCTCAAAATAAAATCCAGCAACAAAAAGTAAGTCACTCCCTGAGCAGCCCCATCCTCTCCAAGGTCTCTGCGATCCCCCAGGCATAAATCACAGCTTCAAAAGCCCGGACAAAGTCTTTTTTCTCCAGGAAGTGCTTGCAATCTGAAACATATGCCTGCACGTTCTCCAGCTGTTCCTTCACCTCTTTGGAATCCTTGACAGGAACAAGCTTCTTTGACTCCAGCTTCTCCAGCCACTTCTTTGTCTCCGCGAGCAAAGCTTTCTGGGTCGGGTCCATAGGTTCTTTTTGGAGAAAGGAATTTAAAACATTGTTCCAAGAGTAAAAAATGCATATTGTTTCTCTAGATAGTCTGCAGGAAGGGGGGGAGAAAGCCCTGAATCTGGCAAAGCTGCTCCAAAAGGGATTACCAGTCCCGCAAGGGTTTGTGATTAGAGGGGAAGCGTTCCAAGGAAGCAGCCTCCCGGAGGAGGTCTGGTTTGATGTTAAAAAGGAGTATGAGGAGCTCTCAATAGACAAGGACATGAAAGAGATTGGGGAGGAGACCCTGAACTTAATTCGCGCTGGACGTGAGCAGTCGCTTGTGGCTGTCCGTGGAAACGGAGCAGCAAAGCTGAATATTCATGGGTTGCCCCAGTTAAAACAAGCCATCCAGGAGGTCCGTGCTGCTGGATCAGGGGATGTTATTGTCCAGAAAATGGTGAATTCAGAGAAGTCTGGTTGCCTATTCCCACACCCGACCGGGAAAGGGACTTTGGTAGAGTCGTGCTGGGGGCTCTGCCTTCCTGAAGGAGTGACCCCGGATATTTATCTGGCCACAGAAGAAGGAATCCAATCGCGGGCTGGGAAAAAGGAGTTCCAGATGAAAAGGGATTCCTATTCTGACTCAACTATTAGGGAACAGGTTCCCTCTGCAATGCAGGGAAAAGAAAGCCTTAGCAATGAGGAGGTTAAAAAACTCCTGGAGATGCAGGTGCAGGCTGATTTACCTGTTCTGGATTTTGCATTCCAAAGAGGCAAGCTTTGGATTGTCCAGGCATCTTCATTCCAGAGGAAAGAGTTCCAGCAACCAGATATTAAAGGAGAACTTCTAGTCCAGGGAGAAGTGATTGTTCCAGGCACTACCCAAGGGAAATTAAGGAAGCCACAGTCTATTGAGGATTTGGAAACTGTAGGAGAGGGTGATATTATCGCAGTGGATTCCCTCAGGGACGAGTTCTTGAAGAGGGGCTGCAGTGGCTTTATTGTTAGCAAAGGCAGTCTTTGCCGTCTAGGGAAGCGGTTGAAAGTCCCTGGCCTCAGGGCTGATATTTCCAGGCTGGAAGAGGGGAAGGATGTCCTCTTGGACGGCGTGGGTGGCGGGGTTTACAGTGTTCAGTCCCCTAACCCAATTCCTGAAAGCAAAGGAAAGATTGGAATAAAGATTTCACTTTCTTCACCTGGGCAGGAAATACCAGAGGGTGCCGGGGCTTTGATTAGGGCAGAAACAATCCTAACAGATGGGGAGGGTCACCCCTCTTCACTTGCAAGAGAATCCCCTGAAGGTGTTGTAAGTATGCTTGAGGATACATTGGAATCACTTGGTAGGAAGCTATTTCCAAAGCCGCTCTGGTACAGAGCCTTTGAAGGTAGGAGTGATGAGATGCAAGGCTTCGGGGCTGAGCAAGAGAAAAACCCACTCCTGGGTTGGCACGGAACACGCCGCGCTATCGAGGATCCGCTGTTCGCATGTGAGCTCGAGGCATTGAGAAGACTTTACCACAAGGGATTGAACAACATCCTCCTGATTCTTCCATTTATTTCAGGGGTTGAGGAGTTTAGAAAGGCCCGCGAGCGCATCAGTTTCCCTTTAAAGCTGGGAGTAATGATAGAGACCCCAGCAGCTGCATTGGGAATAGAAGACCTCTGCAGGGAAGGTGTTTTTGCTGCACAAGCAGATCTTGACACTTTAACACAGCTCTGCCTTGGTATGGATGCAGAGAACCCACGCTTTTCAACCCATTTCTCAAGCCTCAACCCAGCAGTGGAGCTCTTGTTAAAAAGGGTAATTGAAGCCTGCAAAAAGTATCGGGTGGAAACATGTGTACATGGAGAGGCATGCAACTCTCCTGAGGTCTTAAGAACATTAGAGGGAATTGGCGTCCTCTCCATAGGAACAGACAATGACAACCTGGAATCACTCAAAAGGATTCTTCAGGGAACTAGCGAACCGCAACATAACTCTTTTAAACACCCAATTATTGAATAGAGCATGGAAGAATATATTATCCCTCCCCCAGAAGGCCCTAGACCTGAAGAACCCATGCGGGTTCGCCGATTCATTGGAAATGATGAATATCCTATTGGTTCTTATATACATAGCCTCACAGCAGATGATTTTGACTACACTTGGCCATGGGATGGTATAATGTTGTCAAATGGCTGTGGTATAGTATATCGTCATTGCGCTAAAAACGATGTTACAAACTCAGGCGGCAACATTGCAACACTCTTTGTTCACTACTATAAAATATTGAGCCAAAGAGGGGTTGAAGCGACTCCTGAAATTAATGAAGTCTTATTAAGAGCATTTGAACAGTGTGTAGAACAGTTTGGATATCAAGCTTACCGCAAATATGGAAATGTAATGTCAGCTATACGCGAAGCCCCTGAATACATGATAGAAGGATTACAGGAATTTTTGAAAGGCTAGCGAACCATATCAGCCAGGGAGTCCAGGTTCTTGAGGACGGGTTCTCGCAGAAACAATTAATTGCAGGACAACAAATTATAAACATGATAGGAAGCCAAAAAATCAAAGAAGTGATTAAAATCATGGATTTTGTGGATAAAATCAAAAATCATTCTCGTGAAAATGTTATATGCACGAAGCATACTTTTTTCAGGCTCAGTGAAAAACAAAGAGAAATATTCACATGTGAGACCATCAAGCACTATATGTTTGAAGAAACGCCCGTATTTGTAGGAATCCAGTATAACGGAAATTTTGCAGTATTTTATAAATATCCAAAACAAATGTATTTAAGGCTAATAATCGACATTAAACCCGATAAAATAGATGTGGTAACATTCTACATTATTGAAAAAACACAGCTACCGGTGATAAAATGACCAAAAGAAGGGAACTTAAGGGAAATGGAGAATTTGATTATGATTTTGTACATGATATACTCTTCTTTAAGGTAAAAAACAGAGTGTATGAGAAATCTATTGAAATCAACAATATGATTATTGACATTGATTCTGATAAATTCATTGCAGGAATTCAGATTTTTGATGCGTCTGAGTATTTTAATATTCCGAAAAAATTCCTCAGTATTGCCACTTCGTGGAAGTTTCAGGCAACAACAGATAAAATCAGCGAATCTGAAATCAGGGTTGAAATCCGCTTGTTTTTTGAGATAAAAATTCGGAACAAAATCGTGCAGCCCAACCCTATTATTGTTCAAAACGTAGAAACATCCCTTCCAGATTCCAGGATGATATCTGTTCCCGCAAGGTGATTAGCGAACCATATCAGCCAGGGAGTCCAGGTTCTTGAGTATGTAGCGTTCTTTCTCAGGGTCATCAATAATCAAGGTTCCTTTTACATTGAAGGACATAGAGGCCCTTATCATGTGTTCAAGCCTGATGTCAGCCCTGTCAATAGGGATTGTTTTAATGAAGCCTGAAGGCCCGTAAGAAGATCCAGAGAAGAAGAAATATGCCTCTTCCAGCCACTTGCTACCAACAGCTGAACGAACCTGATTGAGAACCAGTTCAAAGTCCCTTTGACTCCTCAAGGCACCAGCGCCGCGGGAATGAATATTTCCCCAGTTCAATGCTGGCTCCGTCCCTTGGGTTCTTTTAACCATGTCCAAAACATCCTCCAGGCTCCCTACTTCGTTCATCCTTCCTGTTGTTTCCAATGCAATCTTGGTCTCAGCCCTGAGGGATGAAACAATCTCATTTATTTTGTAAACCGTTAGCCTTAGAGCCTGGTCTCTGGGCATAATTTTGGAGTAAAAAGCAGGGTTAACCAGGAAGGTCCTGCAGTCCATCACTGAGGAGATTGTGGCAAATGCCTTTATTGCTTCATCAGGCTCCTGGGAAAGGGAGTCCTGGCGGACCGCAAGCTCAATATTGTATTTCTTTGCCTCATCCCGTATTTTCAGTATGTTTCCATACTCAGTCTTGTAGAGGTCTGTAGCTGATTGTATAGCGAAAAACAACTCCTTTGGCAGTACAAACGCTTTTAGCCCAATCTTGTACAAATCCTTGAGCACAGTTAAGGCCTGGGCCGTTGTCCTTACCACAGGCATCTTGGAGGTCCCATAGGAAATCCCTAGCCTCATCCCTAGCCTCTCCTGGATTTTCAAGGCCTTCTTCCGTATCAGCATCTCTGAAACCATACTCTTACCCCTATCTCAATCCCTCTCATTAACCTTATATTTGAGCGAACATGCAGATAAAGCTTTCCCGCTATCGAAAAAAGGTGAGCAGGACCCAGTTTATGCCTAGCTACAGTGTTGTTTCGACTGATTTGGTGAATTGGAAAACAGATAAATCAAGCACAGTTGTTTTGTCAACTTAGTGAGGAGAACTCGCTCAGGGTATTTTTATGTCCAGCCAACTAAAAAAGTGCATGGGCGTGCTTGAGGAATACTTCCTAAACCCAATACTGGCAAACGGCTGGTTCAACCCTGTTAACACGCTTGTTTACTCTGTTATCCTGATTATTGCTGTTTTCATTGTTTTCAAGCTACTGTTCAAGATGGGAATCCGTATTGACCGTTTCTTTCTCTTCGCGATTCTGCCGTTCATTTTCTGGGGCTCTTCAACAAGGGTTTTGCACGATGCTGCTTTTGCCGGACGCCTGTCACCAGCGCTTAATGCGTTCTACTCCTACCCATTATTTCCAACACCCGGCTCCTATCTCATCACTTTCACACTGGCACTTGCTGTCCTACTGATCTCACTGGGGATTTGGAAGGCCGCAAAAATCCCTTATTGGAAGACTATGCTCTCGGTTGGAAGCGTGCTCTGCCTCGTGAATGTTATTCTCTTGCCCTGGATTTCCATTATCCCGCTGCTGATTATCGGGGGTTTAACAGCTTTTTGCATGCTGATTTTCTTTGGGATTTCCCGCTTGACCAAGAAGCGAAGCCCGCTTCTTTCGCTGCAGAACCAGGTTATTCTGGGAGCACATTTTATTGATGCATCAGCAACCTTTGCATCCCTCTCCTTTTTTGGCTATTTGGAGCAGCACGTTCTCCCGCGCTTCATTATCAGCCTAACAGGACCAGCAAGCATGTTTTTCCTCAAAATCCTCGTGGTCATCCCTGTCTTATGGGTAATTGACTCCTACGGAGGGGACCGAAACTTCAAGAACTTCCTCAAGATCGTTGTCTTCATCCTTGGAGCAGCCCCAGGCCTCCGCGACCTAATAAGGCTCATGGTAGGGGTATAAAAGCTTTTTTTCTAAATACAGAACCATGGGCGGTGAATTTGTTAGTTACCACGAGGCCCTTGAGGGGCTCAGTCTTAGCAAGAAAGATTTGGACAGCCTTGTCAGGGATGGAACGCTCCCTGTTTACGAGATGGAAGGAGGTAAGTATTTCAAGAGCGAGGATTTGAGGCAGTACAAGGAAATGTTTATAATCCCCATACAGACAGCAGGGAGATTGCTTTCCCACCTGCAATGGAACTTGAAAGAAATTGTAGAACTCAGCGAAGAAATAGGGGAGGTGTACAAAAAAATGAAAATCCCAGTAGAAAAGTGTGAGCGAGAGGGCTTTACGATGCAGCATAATGAATTTTATCAGGCTGTTTCCCATTATATTGGAACACTGGACACCGCCGCCCGGTTTACAAATAGTGAATTTCATGATTACAAATCCTCCCTTAAGCAGCTTATTAAGGTAATGGGAATCCGAGATGAGGCTCTTGTGACATTTGAAAAGGCCACGGAAATGTTAGGGGTTGGAGAGGAAGAACTCAAGAATATATTAGCGCGCGGCGAAATACGAGCCTTCAAAAATAGAGGATGTATATATTTCAGGCGCCATGATATTAATAGGATTATAAGAGGATGTGAATGAGTTGAACATGTTCAAAAAAGGACATAAACCTTTTCAGAATAAGAAGAACCTCGATCCCTGAGGTTCATTTTGCGTATTTTCCTCCCAATTTTCCCATCACCACCACGTCTAATGTCCATCTCTACTAATTCTTCCCTGTCATACAGCCCTATTCCAAGGCGTTTTGCCTCCTCGACCAAATCATCTGTGAAATATGCATTTGTTACAAGGTAGCCGCGCGCAGCCTCTGCAAACTTCCGCTTCTCTTCAACTGCCTGCGGCAGATTCTGACCTCGGTAATTAAGTGGAAGGGAACGCCGATAACCGTTAGTCAGGTATTTTGCCTCAAAGACGCTCTTCCTCCTCAGTATTCCTTCACGGACTTCAAGGTCAACCTGTCTCCTAGTAAGGTATTTCTTCCTAAGACGGCTCCAGCGGGTATATACAATATTCCTCCTCACACACCTAAAACCACAATCACAGAGCAGTTCCTCAAGGAACATTTCAAACCTATCTCCAGTATCACGTCTTGACATTCCCAACCCCAATAGCATTTTCAAGGCTTTCCAACACACTGTCCACTCTGTCCTTAAGAACAGTACTGGAGCGAACCCGGGAACCTAGATAACCTGAATTAGAAGCAATTGCTATTCCCTCTTGAATGCGCTTCAGAAAACCCTTATCAACCGCATCCAAAGAAGCAAGTTTTTTAGAGAAAGAGGCAAATCTATCTTCCCACTTTCCGTTTGTAAGCAAAGAATCCCTTAAACATGAATATTCATCCGGAACATCCATTGAAGAAAGGTAAAGCGGAAGACTAAAACACCCTGCCCGCTGCTCAGCTACTGCCTCTGCACGCGCAACCCTGCAACCCATATCTTCTGTCTCGCCTAAGGTCCGATAGAGGTTAATGGCCCCCCAGGGATCTCCGTTCTCAAGCTGCTCATCGAGGGACAAAGCAGCAGCATTCACTACATTGTTCAGCTCTGCCTCAACTGAAGAATATAGTTTCTCAATATTTTTTTTAATTTTCACCTCTTCAAGAAATTTCCTCACATTCTGAATACCCTTAACAATTTTCTCACTAAGACCATTCCTCTCTATCCTATCTGTAAGTGTTGCAACATACTCTTGAGCACTCTCCAGTTTACCCCTTACCTCGCGGATCTTTTTCTCATCACTAAGCATTTGCTCGTAAGCAGCTATATTTTCCATAGTTTTTGTATCACTCCAACCCATAACTCGGCATACAGTTGAATATTTCCCCAGCTCTTTTTCTGCAGGGTTAATTCTACCTTTTTCAATAAGGGAACAGTAACGATTTTCAGCACCAGAGATTTCACCCTTAAGTCGATTCCTCTCCTTCTCCAAGGAGTTCTTCAACCTAGAAGCCATCTGGCGGTAGAGGCGAACAGAATCAGAAAAAATTTCAAAATCTTCCAAGGAATCATATTTACCAGGTTCGAGCTCCTGTGCATCAATACTAGCTATTATTTCAGCGCATTCCACTGCATCATCAGGAAAGGAAACACCAGAAAAACGCTCGAGAGTCTTCCAATCCTCCCTCAATTTCGCAGCAAAATATGAAACATGTTTAAAATTCTTCGTCATCCCTGAAACCTCATCAAGCAAATTGCTGGCTTCATTGCTACTAGGGGTACTGACTCCTAAATCATTATAAGAACGAATAACATTTTTCAGTGCTACCTTGGCTCTTTTCATATTTTGTTTTGACACGCTACTCTTGTATGAGCGCTTTGCCCGTGAAAGCATGGAATCAACAACCCTTTCACTTTCCCTCAGATAAACGTAGTTCTCAATTCGTGTGTTGGTCCTCATCCCATCACCCAGAAGGTGCTTCATTTCCTTGTACAAAGCCCCGGCAGCATCCCTCCCCTCCGAGGAATCTGCCTTCTTGAATTGTTTCACTATATCAGCCGCTGCCTGCTTTACCTCTTTGTGGTAGGCCCTGAAAAGCCCCCTAACAGAATGCCTCTTTTCCCTTACCTCCTGACCACTCTCATTAAGAAGCGAGTAAAGGTCATGATCAGAACCCAGATCCTTGTACCTACTCCTCAGCCCCTTCCAAAGGGAAAGTGCCTCCCTATAGGAGCTTAATTCTTTTCCAACTTCTGCAATACGGCGAACGCGCCCTTCAATAGGATAATCACCAAGCGATTCAACCCTGTCCTTAAGCTGCCTTATTCCTGAGATATTGCTAACCATCTCACCCCACTCCTTCAAAAAGTTACCCGTCTGGCTGATGTTCATTCTCTTCACTCCTCTCTATATACGGGGCTAGAGTAACCCGCTTCCCTGTCAAGGGGTCGGTTGCGTATACACTCCCGTCCTTTATCTGGCAGCTCGCCCAGTCCCCTGCAATCTGCGGGTAGTGCTCTTCCATGAAAGAAAGCCCCTCCTCCCAGCAGACCTCCCAGTCAATATCAGCCTCAAGCACAGGCATATTGCTTGTCCTTGAATACCCAAAATTCCTGGACTTGTAGTTATCCTTCTCAAGGAAGCCAGCCTCACTCAACATTTCCATGCTTTTCTCTGTGACATTATAGCTGATTGAGGGATTCCTTGCCTTCATTACCAAGTAAATATCCTGGGCTGTCAGGATTTCCCCGGCCTTCTTGCCATCAAACTCATTCAGTATGCTTTCCCCTAGAAGGGGAATCTTTAGCAGGCTCTTGCAAAACTGCTCCCAATAGAGTGTATATATTGAATGGGCATCCTCCAAATTCAGGAACAGCACCCCGCTATCCTGGAGCCGATCCCCATGATGAAACAATCCAGAGGCCTCAATAAGATTGAAAAAATAATCATCATAGCTCCTCGCCCTGATTGTTCTTGGTATAAATACTGAAAGATAGTCTGCAAATGGGTTCTCATATTCAAACTCATTGGACAGACAATCCCTTAAATGAGATTGCAGCGCAAGCTTGTTTTTCCTTGATTTTCCCCTGGAAACAGCATGGCGCTTTCCTGCCTTGCTCCGGAGTATTGAATCAGTCTGCTCAGCAGAAATGTCTGTATAAAGCGTGAAAACCCTGCGGGAGAACTCAGCATCATACTTGAAGGCATTCTCCACAGCAAGCGTGAAAATCACGCCCTTGTCCCCCTTGATAACAAACTTGCGGTTCCTGTCATTTGAATGGTCCCTGACCTTCCGCTGGGCATCCTTGCCCTCAGTTATGTTCTTGAGTGCTTCAACAATTATGGGGTTGCTGCTGTTCATTGCCTTCTGGAGCTCAGGTATGTAGATTATTTTCGCTTTGTTTATTGTATCAGCCTCATACATCTCAGCTGTCTTGGAAGAAAGCTCCATGCGATAGACATCCTCCCTTGGTAGCAGATCAATCAGCATCTCCACTGAATAGGACTTCCCGCTTCCGCTCAGGCTTTCAATCCCAAAGCATGCCTTGTAAACCGCACCCAGTGTCTGGAGTATGGCCAGCTTCTCCTCCCCAACCAAGCCTGCTGAGCGATAGTAGTCAAGTAGGGAGTTAAGGGAAAAGCCCTTCCCTTGCGGAGCTGATTTTTTCGGCTCTGCAGGAATTATTATCTTACCACTGGGCTCACCTCCCCTATCATTTTTATTTTCCATTGCAGAGAGCTGCTTCTCTTTCTTTGCGATGGATGGTATTTCTGCTTTGTATTCCCCAGTTAGTTTCTTTTTGCGAGCTGCAGCGTGGGTTCCATTTCTCCCAAACTTCCTGTCAAACATTGTTCTGACCTCGCGAAGCGGGGAAAGCCTGCTCTTCATGTATTCATGGATTACTTCAGGAGTGTTCCAGCGAGCAAGTATTGAAAAATAAGGGGAAAGCTCCTCCTTTATTTCATTCCCATCAGAGGGAGAAGCCTCCTGAATCTTGGTTTTATATTCCTCCAATCTCGGAGCAAAGAGGTCCATATTCAAAATGTCCCTCCTCAGCTGCCTCAATGTTCTCAATTCCTTCTCAACTTCCATTCATCCTCCTGTAGGAGCTTAGCTCCTGCTCAAAATCATCGGTCTCCAGGGGCTTGAATTCTCCTGATTTAAGCCCGCGGAGCATGTTATTCCTTAGCGTATTATGCACTAACTGCTCAATATCTGCACCTGACATCCCACTACTCAAGTCAGCCAGCTGGTGGTAGTCAACACTTCCCATGAACGGGTCTGCTGATGTGTACTCAGCTGCCTTTGCTACTTTGTTCCTCAGCATTACCTCCCTTGCCACAATGTCAGGATATCCCATCTCAAACTTCACTGAGAACCTTCCTCCCCGCAAAAGCGCGGGGTCAACAGCATCAATCCTGTTTGTAGCCCCTATAACAACCACACCATAAACTGCCCGGGCACCGTCCATATTCACATTCAGGACATCCACAAGCTTGTCATCCTCGCCAGACCTCCTGGTGTTGTGCCGCCTCCCTGAAAGGGAGTCAATCTCATCAATAAACAGCAAGCTTGCAGGTGCGCCTGCACGCACACGCTTGGCAGCTAAATCAAACTTTTTCTGGAGGTTCTTGGCAGATTCATTCACAAAACTGCTGCCAACAGAACCCACATCCAAATAATCAAAAGGGACACCTGCCTGATCGCAAAAAATCCTCACAACCATTGTTTTTCCTGTCCCAGGGGGGCCATACAAAAGAATCCCTTTGTCCAAAGGTCCCTTCATGTAGGATTCAGCCCTACATTTGTTCTGCATTGTTAATGCAAGGTCCTTGAAGTAGCCTGCCACATCATCATACCCAGAAAAATCATCCCAGCCCAGCTGGTTTGAATCAAATCCTGACCCAACCAGACTGTGGTAAGAGCGGTCTTTAATTATTATGGGATTTTTCTTTACAAAACTAGATGCATTGTAAAATCCATCTGAATCCACTGCCTCTCCTTTCATCCACCTGAAAAATTCCTTCGTTAGGTCTTCCAAACCCCTTCCATTATTCATTTTCAGTGCATCAGTATAAAGCTCAATCAAATCGTCTACAAAAAGCTTGTATGTCCTGGAAAAATCTATTTTGCTCCCATGAAAAAATCCGTCGCTTTCAGTGTTCCCCATAGAAAAAAGCCCAATGTCCGCGCATATGTAGGTTGAAATAATCCCTGATTTTTTTGCACCTGCCCTGGGTTCAAGGTCTGTGTAAACTGCATCCATTGCAGTGAAACCATCTTCAAATGAATTATACACACCCGAGGCGCAGCCATTTGTTGACGCCCTGCGGATGTTGTCATATAGCCTAGAGTATCCCCTGTTCAGGTTGTCCTTTGTCCGTGCCCTGCTTCTTGTGATATTTTCCTCGCTGATTGAGATGTTACCCATATTACCACCATAAAAAATTTAGAGGAGCGGGGCTTCATCCCGCTCCTTAAGGTACTGGTCAATTCGGGCGCTTCGTTCCTTTTGGTTTTTTGCCATGTCTTTTCTTTGGCCTTCCATTTGGTTGTCTTCTTCCTTTGCTGGTGGATGGGGTCTGGAAGGTATAGTGACGCCATGAATTCCCTTGCGAAGCTCATTCTCAGCAGACTTGTGACTGTTTGCCATTTCCACATAGGAGCCCATTAATTTATCACCTCGCCCTTCAATATCCACTATTTTTTCAATTGTACCGGATATGTCTGGGAAATCAGTCACATCTGTGTATAATTTCTCATACGCCTGTGTTTTCCTTTCATTAACAAGGTCTTTCCAGTATTGGTTTGTGTCAAAATTTGCCCTTTGCCTTTCAATCACTCCCCTCTGCTTTTCTATATCAACCTCAACCTTCATCAGTTTTGAGCGTAGATTGTTCAGGAATCTTTCTTTTCGTGCAACTTCTCTGCGGATCTCCGATTTTCTTTTTTGTATATCAGGGTCATTTTTCCCGTTCAACCCCTTAAATTCATCCTCCAGCTTTGTTTTTTCAACACCAGCACGACTAATGCCATCAACCACTGTCACCCTGAGTTCAGCAAGATTGTCCTGATGCTGTTCTGACTCAAGATAAATCTTGCTGGCATCTTCCAAATAGCTGTCAAGTTCAGAAAGAACTGCGTCATATTCACCTAGCAGATTTTCAACATGTTTTCTTGCCCTTCCAAGCCTGTTTTCTGTTGAAAGTATACCATGCTTGTAAAGGAATCTCTGGATTACCTGCAAAAAGCCAGACCCATCATAAATACCCTGCCTAATGTTCCTGTATCTTGTCAGACCTTCCTGAAGTGTCCTGGATAGTTTGTCAACATCCCTTATTGGGCCGTAAACATTCCC
>JADHYO010000013.1 GCA_016782405.1 Candidatus Aenigmatarchaeota archaeon | reverse complement strand
AATAGAGAAAAAGGCTTTATAAAAGGTTATTCCTTCCCCTTGATATCAATTGGAATTAGGCCAACATCCCACTCCATCTTTGCTATCTCTATTGGCCTGAACTCCCCCTTTGGCACATCCACAAAGACAGGAGACCCCTGCGCAATCTGCAGCGCCCTGGCAGAGATTATCCTTGTTCTCTCAAACTTTGAATATTCCCTTTTACTTTCAGTCATACAAATCACCATTTACCAGCTATCTAGAAGCTATTGATAGCTTTTCAGTATATAAACCTTTGCCTCCAAAACGCTTATCCAATGTATCTGAGCTGCTCCTTTTCTGAAACAGGGGCCTTTTCCTCCTTTGCAATCTGCATTATCGCTTTCTTCTGGAGGCTCTCAACCCTCTTGATAAAGCGTTCCATCTCCTTAACTTTCTTATCCAGTTTGCTCATGTCCACTTTTAGCTTCAGTATCTTAGTGACTGAGTCCAGAACCACTTCAGCTGCCTTTGGATCTGTCACTATTGGAAACCCTGAAGTCTCACCGAGCAGACAAATCCCGTCCATACCGCGCTCAGCACCAAGCCCGAGCAAAAGACCAGCAGCCCCGACAATATAACCAACCTTCTCCCCTGCAGTAAACTCAATGCCATGCTTATTGTATTTCTTCAGCAGTTTTTTGTCTGTCACTGAACCAAGCACCTTGGGATGATCCTCAACATCACCTGTGGCAAGCCCGCCAATTGTGATGACTTCCTTCACACCCATCTTCTGGGCAAAATCAAGTATGTTTTCTATCACATCATAGTGCCCGTTCGGGGAAAGCGACTGGCAGTCCCCCACCAAAATAATAAGGTCGCGCTGACCTTTCTTTTTAGCTTTCCAGTAGTAGAACTCATTCTTCAGCAGTTTTATCTCACAACTATCATGAAGCATCACAAAAGGGAAGAAATGTTCTGAATACAGATGAGCAAACTTCTTTGCCTTGAGCTCTGAAATCAAATAGCCAGCAGCCACCCTTCCAATATTACCCACACCAGGCAAGCCCTCAATAAGGATAGGATTGTTCAGGTGCGGCTTCTCAGAAACCTTGATAGAGGTCATATCACAGTATTGTTAGCGATTATTTAAATATAGAGAGAAAAGATGAATAGCTGCCCCTGTAGTATAATCCGGTTAAGTATGCGGGCTTCTCGTGAGCTTTTTGGAAAAGCTCAACCAAAAAGCCCGGAAACAGCCTGAGATCTGGGTTCAAATCCCAGCGGGGGCGCTTTATTTCTTCTTCTAAAAATGATTTATATTACTATACCAAAGAAAAACTAAGGGCCTGTGGCTTAATGGTATAGCGCTCGACTGATAATCGAGAGGTCGGGAGAGGTTTAATAACCCCCGAATTCGATTCTCCCCAGGCCCACTTTATTTTCATATGGACCGACCGGGATTTCCATCACCATTTTTGGGTGCAGCCTCCGGAAGCCTTGCGGCTTACGGCCGTAAACTGCAAAGCAGTTCCCGGTTTTGAAAAGGGTGCTTTGAACCCGGAGTCTCCGCCTGTTCCTGAACATTTCCTTTTTTGGTGGAGATTTTTGGAAAAAGCTCCTGCGAAGGCGGCGTCATACCGTTAGACCATCGGCCCTATATTTAATCTTCAGGACCAGTATTAAAAATGGTCTTTGACATCTTCACTCTTGTGGAGGGCTTCTGGTTACTCCTCCCGGCCTATGCTGCCAATGGATTGGCGCCGCTAATAAAATTCAAAAGCGGCCTTCACCCGATCGACGGCGGCCGCCAGTGGCGGGGCCGCCCCTTACTTGGAAGGGGAAAGACATGGGAAGGTCTTTTTCTCGGGGTTTTTGTTGCTGTAATTATTTCACTGGTGCAGATGACTACATTCCCATTCCTGCCCTGGGCTCTCTCAGAAGTTCATGGAGTAATCCTGAATATTGTCCCAATGTCAGCAGCACTAGGTTTGTTGCTCGGGCTCGGGGCAATGTGTGGAGACCTCGTTGCCAGTTTTCTAAAGAGGCGGATTAGGCTCCCTCGGGGAGCACCAGCACCGATACTGGATCAGGATGATTTTGTCCTGGGCGCATTCATCTTCGCCTCACTCCTGGTAGCAGTGGAGACAAGCTGGTTAATCCTCTATCTTGTAATCACGCCACTGTTCCACTGGATTGCATGTTTTATTGGCTTCAGGTTAGGCGTCAAGAAAACGCCCTGGTAATCAAATATCAAGCCCTACCTTAACCTGACGGAACACGTCCTCCTGGGACTGCTCCCCGTCAACAACTGTCCACTTCCCAAGCACAGAATCCTCAATCATTTTATTATACTGCTGAGCAACCCTTTCCTGCAGGGCTTCCTGGGATTCAAACCTGTCAAGCTCCGCCTTCTGATTTATCTTCCTCTTCACAGAGGTGGCTGCAGATATCTTGATGTAAATAATATTGTCAGGTTGCAGAAAATCGAAAAGCTTGACAAACCCCATCCCCTTCTCCATTGGGAATCCCTGAGCCACCTGGTAAGCCATGGTGCTGGTCACATACCTACTGAGCAGGACCGTCGCTCCTTCATTGAGCCAGGAAATTATCTTTTCCCTGTCCTTCAGCATGTCTGTTGCAAAAAGGATAAACTGCGTCTCAGCCGAGAGCTCATGATCCTTTTCCAGAAAGCGGTTAATCACACCACCAATCGGCTTTTCTATGTCAGGGTATTTCAGAACCTCAACCCTCTGACCATTTGACTTCAGGAACTGGGACAGTCTATAAACCTGAGTATCCTTACCTGAACCATCCAGCCCTTCAATAACAATGAGCTTTCCTCTCATAAAATTACTTACCCTTTATCAATTCCATCAGCTTGGGCACCATTTGCTTTGGACCTGCATTGACATGAAAATCCTTGAGAATTCCCTTCTCCCTGTAGTAGTCAATCAGGGGCTGCGTTTCTTTCTTGTAGACGAGAAGGCGCTCCCTCACCACACCCTCCTTGTCATCATCCCGATGGTAGAGCGGACCGCCGCACCTGTCGCATGCACCTTCTTTCTTCGGAAGGACCGGAGGCATGTGTATATCCCCTTCATGGATGTCTGCAATATTGTAAATATCACCACAATTCCTGCAAATCCTGCGAGCAGAAATTTTTTGGACAAGCACATTATCAGCAAGATTAAGGTTAATCACCTGGTCTATCTCTGCAACGTTCTCAAGCAGCCCTGCCTGATTTAGAGTTCTTGGAAACCCGTCCAAAATAAAGCCTTTTTGAGCATCATCTTCCTCCAGGCGCTTCTTGAGCATCTCAGTAATAACCTCATCTGGAACAAGCAATCCCTTGTCACTGTACTCCTTTATTTTCTCCCCCAGTGGCGTCTGGTTTTTGATTTCTCCCCTCACTAGATCGCCTGTGGAAATCTGCGGAATACCCATAAGTGGCCCTATCCGCGAGGCATAAGTCCCTTTCCCAACCCCTGGCGGCCCAAGAAATATTAATTTCATAACAATCCTTTTACAAAGAACACATTTATATCTTACCCATCACTTTGTCAATCATTGCGTGAAGGTCTTTAAGGGAACTGTTGTTCTTGATAACAAAATCAGCATGGGAAAACGTCTCCTTGAGACTGAACATCTTCTCTTCCTTCTTGTCAACCCTCAAAAAGGATTCCCAGTCCTTAGGGCGGTCCCGCACCCGCTTCTGCAGCCTGGCATACCTTAGCCTGCCACTGGCTTCCACAACAACAAGCTTTGCCTCTGGAAAGGCCTTCCTCGCAGCCAAGAATTCTTCAGGCCTCCTTGAGGACCCAATCACAACCTTTTTCAGGCCTCGTTTCTGGATTTCTTTAACAATAATCTCTGCTGTGAACGTGTTCCCCTGTTCAAGGCGCAGCTTTGCCTTCTCTTCCCTTGTTTCCGACCTCCCCATCCCCCGCAACATTTTCCCCATAATAGCTGAATGATCCAGGAGCGTGTAGCCATGCTTCTCTGCAATATAGCGCGCAACCTCACCCTTGCCCGAGCCTATCAGCCCGGTGACGACAATCAACTTCATGCTAATAGGTATGTTTTTAAAAGTTATAACCATAGAGCTGGTATGAACAGTGAAAACCCCGCAGCAAGGTACCCAACAATAGTTGGAGAGTCAGATGCAATAAAAAAATTGTACACATCACTTGATACTGCAGCTGGCAATGGCAAGCCAGTCCATCTTGTGGGGGAGTATGGAACAGGAAGAGAGGTTGTTGCGAGGGAAATTCACAGAGCAAGAAAGCGCGGAGGGGAATTTGTTAACCGAGATTGCGAAAGTGTTCCTAGTAGATCAAAAAGGTTCTTTTTCGGCTCCACGGAAGCGTATAGCTCAGGTATAAGCAAGGGACTGATAGCTGAAGCTGATGACGGAACCCTTTACCTTAAAAACGTGAACCGTTTATCACCAGATCAGAAAGATCCAGTGGTACTGTGGGTAAGGAGTGGCACTATTTACCCTTTACCTGGTGGTAGAAAAGGGGTTGATGCCCATCTTATCACTTCAGGACCAAACCCTAAAACTGGCATAAAAGAATATGACAGGGAACTCATAGAAGTGCCCCCCTTAAGGGAAAGGGGAAATGATGTTATTCTATTGGCAGTGTATTACATGGATTGTATCAATTCCCTGGTGAAACATTTTCAGCCGAAAAAAGTGATGGAGCCAGCTGCGCTGGGTGAATTAAGGAATCATGAGTGGCTTGGTAATATCAGAGAACTTAGAGATGTTGTTTATGAGGCATATCGATGCTCATGTGACAATGAACGCATAACAGCTGATGATATTAAATTCGGTAAAATTGTCAGAACACCCTCCACTGTTACATTTGATACAACTGTTCCAATAAAACGTTCTGGTGATATTATTCCTTTCATCGAAGAGGAAAGAGCAATTCTAAAACATGCCCTGGAAGTGGCTGGCGGCAAGATTCCAGAGGCTGCTAAGCGCCTTGCAATTGGCCGCGCCACTCTTTACAGAAAAGTCAAGAAATACAACCTCAGATAATTATTTCGCCTTGAGAAACCCTGCCAGCAGGGCCTCGATTTGAATCTCTTCAGAGCCGCCCTGGTTGAGACGGAACTCTGCTTCACCCGTTCTCTCCAGCAGTTCAACCTTCCTCTCCTCTGGTATGTCCAGCTCAAAAATCTCCCTGTGTATTCCCTTAATGATATCCTCTCCTGCAAGTCCCTGGTTTATCAGAAGGTCATAAAGTTTCTTCCTTGCTTCTGCGAAATTCCCTCCCAAGGCCAGGGAAAGCATCTCCTTTATATCCTTGGGGGTTGCCCTGGACGCGACCTCATAGACTGTCTCCTTGGTAACCTCACCCAAGGCTGCAGAGGCCTGAAGGAGATTAGCAGCCTTCCGAAGGTCACCCTCAGAAACATCATAGATTGCTTTGAGCCCGTCCTCACTGGCTTTAATTTTCTCCCCCTCTACAATCCTTTTCAAAAAGGCGTGCACATCATCCCCCGCCAGGCGCTTGAAACGGAAAACAGCTGTCCTGCTCTGGATTGGGTCAATCAAACGGGAGGAATAATTGCAGCTTAGAATAAACCTTGTAACAGAGGAGAACTTCTCCATTGTTCTTCTCAAGGCCTGCTGAGCCTCTGGGGTCAGGGCGTCAGCTTCGTCCAGGAAAATGATTTTTGTTTCGCTTCCTATTGTTTTCATCCTGGCGAAATTCTTTATATTTTCCCTTACCACCTGGATTCCCCTCTCATCTGATGCATTCAGTTCAAGGAAGTTCTGTCTCCAATGCTCCCCGAAAAGTTCCATGGCAACAACCAGAGCCAGGCTCGATTTCCCAACACCAGCAGAGCCTGCAAACAGCATATGTGGGATCGAGCCTTCCTTCACCCAGGCTTTCAGCCGCTCTACTACATGCTTCTGGTTTATAACTTCATCCAGCCTCTTCGGCCGGTACTTTTCTGTCCAAAGGGAGAGTACCATACCATTTTTATTAACAGAATAAACTTAAAATAGTGATGAGTATAATTGTTGCAATAACCGGGACACCAGCCACAGGTAAGACCTCAATAGCAAAAGCACTTGCAAAAAAATTAGGCTGGAAACTTGTAGAGCTTAACAAACTCGCAGCCCAAAAAGGATGCTTCTGTGGGTATGACCGCCAGAGGAAAGTGAAGATCGTAGATGTGGAAAAAGTTAAAAAACAAGTGCAGAAGCTTCCAGGCAATCTTGTTATTGAATCTCATTATGCCCACGACCTACCAAATGACCTCACTGTTGTTCTTCGCTGCAGTATCGCGGAGTTAAGGAAACGCATGGAGAAAAAAGGCTGGACCCATGAAAAAATAGAGGAGAATGCCCAGGCGGAAATAATGGAAATCTGCAAGTCAGAAGCCTTGGAACTCAACAGGAACGTCCTGGAAATAGACACAACAAGGAAGAATCCTGGAGATTTGGTGGGGGATATTGAAAAAACTATAAAAGGTATAACAGTGTAATATTCTCATGAGCATAATCCTCCTCCTAGGAACTTTGACAGGAATATTGCTAGCAGTAGGCTGGTTAATCGCAGGCCCTCTTGGAACCCTAGCTGCACTTATCATTGCAATTGTCATCAACATCGGAACCTATATGTATTCTGACCGCCTGGTTTTGAAGATGTACAGGGCAGAACCCTTTGAGAATGAAAAAGTTCAAAGAATGCTCAGCTACCTTGCCGATGAAGCTAAAATCCCAACACCTCGGTTATTCATTATCAAATCCCCTATTCTGAATGCATTCGCCACTGGCAGAAGCCCGAGAAATGCGGTGGTGGCAGTGACAGAGGGTCTGCTTGCCCTGGAAGAAGATGAACTTCAGGGAGTGCTTGCCCACGAGATTGCGCACATCAAGAACCGCGACATGTTGGTTTCTGCCCTAGCAGCTACTATTGCAGGCGCCATTGCATACGTCGCCCACATTGGATACTTCTCCCTCTTCTTTGGGAATTCACAAGAGAAAAGCCCTCTAAGCCTGATATTCATAATAATCTTCGCACCACTCGCAGCGTTCCTTGTCCGTCTTGCTGTCTCCCGTTCCAGGGAATTTGGTGCAGACTGGACCGGCGCGCTTTTAACAAAAAAACCAGAGGCCTTGGCATCTGCACTGAGAAAAATTTCTACAACTGCGCGGGAGCACCCAATCCAGGGAAGCGTTGCTACTTCACACCTCTGGATAGTCAACCCATTCAAGCAGGATTGGTTTACCTCGCTTTTTTCAACACACCCACCACTTGAAAAGCGCATTGAACGCTTAGAAATTATCCGCTCTTCTGGTGAGTATGTTGCCTAAGCAACTGTTCAATTCCTTCTCTGTGACCAGCACCAATCACTGCAACAATCCTGCTGTAGTGCTGGCTAAGGTGCAGCAGTTGTTTAGCCATGTGAGCATCCCTATCACTTATCAATACCTTATAGAAAGCAGGAAGCTCGCTCCTAAGGAAGTCCATCGCCTCCTCAACCAACCCCTCTTCAGGAACCTTCCTTAGGTCTATCCCATCTTTAAGGAACGGGCTAAGAACCACACCCTTTACCAAAAGAGTGAACAAACCAAACTTCTCCCCCCAGCTGATATTCTTTATCCCCAGGAATGTCTGCTGGATATTTCTGTCAATAAAATGCACATCAACCCCCCTTTTCTGGGCAAGCTCAACTGCATGCAGCATCTCGCTTCCGGGCAGGATTCCAACCTTCTTGCCAAGCCAGTCCTGTATTTTTTTCATCAGCCAGAAAACCAAGAACCCACCAATACCAAAAGCCCTCACTGGAGGAAGGCCGCCCCCTCCTGCTTTCAAGCCTGCATACCTTACAGGATCCAGCTCCACTGCAACACAGTCTGCTCCTTCCACTGCAGCCTCAACCCTCTTAAGGCTCTCCTCTGCCACATGTGAAGTGGGAACCAATATAATCCGAACCATAATGTTTTTATACCCCTTCCTGTTAAATTGCTTATGGACCTCCTAAACATACTTGCCTGCCCAACGTGCAAAGGCCCGCTGACGAAGAAAGGCTCATTCCTTCTCTGCAATAAATGTAGCCTCGCTTTCCCAATCCAGGAAGGGGTTCCCAATCTCCTACCAGAGGAGGCGTGGCCACTCAAAAAAGCCCAAAAGGCATGCTTCCGCCACACTCTCAAGCTCTAGTTTTATAAGCACCACAACCAATACCTCAATACGCTGGGGTGGCAGAACGGCTAATGCGCCAGAAATAATTGGCGATACTTGAGACAGATATGCTGATCCATGGCATTGTGCTTTGGATATGATTGCTTGGCTTGACTCAGAAAGCGGCGGAAAATGACGAGCAAGATATCTGGTGTCCGTAAGGGATGAAGCATGTTTCACTTGCTTCGGTCTGCGGAAGGACGTGCAGGTTCAAATCCTGCCCCCAGCGCTCTCATACTTTAAGAATACATCCAGATATAGGATATGAAAAAAACACACAGGGGAGTGCTCATTTCCTTTTTTCTTATAATAATACTCTTTACCCTTTTTTTCATACCCCTTTCGTACTTCGCTGTCTTTCCCGGGGGACTGATCCCTGCGAATGAAGTTGTGCTTATAGACAATCCCAAGGAAGACAGTTTTTTCATCATAACCACAAGCTTTTACGACAACCGTTTCTCACCTCTCTTATGGGAGACAAACAACTTCAAAATAAACATGTTTATCTACCTTCTGGCTTCCCTCTTGAAGGATGCTGATGTTTTTCCATTCCCAAGCGAGCTTGAAGACGATTCTGATGTAATAAAAGAAAACCAGGAAAATCTCTTCAATCAGTCAGCCAACACCTCAGTAAAGCTAGCACTGGAATACCTTAACAAATCCCATGCCAACATATCCTTCAGCCAGCTGGCTGGCCCTTCTGCAAGTTTTTCCATTGCCTTGGAATTGGTGCACCAGCTTGGGGATGATGACCTAGTGAGAGGGAGGAAAATTGCTGCGAGCGGCGAGCTGTTCCCGGATGGCCATGTCGGGGAAGTGGGAACAATCCGCCAGAAAATGATAACTGTAGAAAGGGGCGGGGTGGATATCCTCCTGCTTCCCAGCGAAACAAAAGAAAAACCCGATTCCGAGGGCATCGTATATGTCGATAATTTAACTGAGGCGATCGCTTTCCTTAATAACCCTTAAAAACATGAATTGGTATAACCTAAATACAAAAACATTCCTGTCGTGGGTCATGTGCTGGGCTCCCTGGAATCACTTATCTGATTCTCTTCGGTTTCTCCCCTGTTAAATCGAAAACATGCGAAGCTTTTCCTCGCCGGGCTCCGTCGTCTATAACAAAGTCCACATGCTTCAGAAATTTTTTAGGTATCTGAGCAACCTTGGAAATTGGCTTTTTCCCTGAAACATTCACTGAGGTGGTAACAAAGGGAACACCTGATTTTTTAACAATCCGAGTGAACTCATGATCAGGAATCCTCACACCCAGCCCCTTAAGGGAGCACTCCTGCAAAAAAGACTTTCTCTTCTTCTCAAAAATCAGTGTGTATTTCCCAGGAAGCTTCCCTAGGTAACTGGAATGCCGAACCTTGAGGTTCCTCTTTATCCATTCTTTTGAAGGGGCGATCACAGAAAGAGGCTTCCTGGTTTTCTTGAGCTTACGTATCTTTCGCACACTTCCCACTTTCCCAGCATGACAACCAATCCCTATCAAAGTGTCAGTAGGATAAATCAGCAGCGAACCCTTCTTAATTTCCCTAATTATTTCCTTTTCATCGACATCTTTCAGTCTGCAGATTCTCATAGCATCATCTTTATCCAATGGGTTATAAAAACGCCCATTAAATAACTGTAAAGAAATAATAAAACATGAACTATAGAAAACGTGTCCGTTCCCTCCAAAAGTTAGCATCCCACCCAATCCTGGTCTCAGACTCGAGTGACATCCTCTACTACTCTGGCTACCACACCCCGACAGGAGAGAGACCCCTCATGATTATACCCAAGACAGGCAAGCCCCGCCTCCATATTTCTCCATTAGAGGGAAGAGTGAAAGCATTTGCAGAGCTTCGCTTCTCAGAAATAAAGCCCCCGAAAACACTTGGGTTTGACGAGAACTCCCTTTCAGTATCACTTTACAAAAAATTCAAAAAGAAGAGCAAGCTCTTCCCCGCCGCCGCTACTATAAAGAAGCCCAGGGAAATCAAAGATGCCCAAGAAATCATGCTTATGGAAAAAGCCGCCAACATTGTAAAGAAAACCCTAAAATCAGTGAATGTTTTTGGCAAGCAGGAAAGCAAAGTGGCCCGGGATATCGAGCATTCCATCAGAGAACAGGGAGCAGAGCCTGCATTTGAGACTATTGTGGCATCAGGAAGGAACGCAGGAAACCGCATCCACCATGCCCCTATAGCCAGCGTGGTTAGGAAGCAAGACCTTACAATAATAGACCTCGGAGCCCGCTTCCAGGGCTACTGCTCTGATATTACAAGAACTCATTTCCTCAAGAGGGACAAAAAGCAAAGGCAGCTCTGGGAAACTGTCCTAGCCATCCAGCAGGAGTGTATAGATCTCGCTCAGCCAGGAACAGAATTAAAGGAGATAAACAATCATTACAAAAAAACCCTCCAAAAGAAGGGCTCCCGCCCCCGCCACTGGATAGGGCATGGTATCGGGCTGGATGTACACGAGCCCGTCTCCACCCTAAAAAAGGGCATGATAATCACAATCGAGCCCGGCATCTACCTGAAAAATTATGGGGGCTGCAGGATAGAGGATATGATAATTATTCAGAAAAACAAAGCAAAAGTCCTTTCGCACTCTATTCCGTTGCTGGTGGTTCTGTAGGAACCTCTTCATCCCCTGCTGGGGGTGCAGCAAAATGCTTTATCAAAACAATGTCACCGATTGCTCGAACCATTGGATATGGGATGATAATCCCCTTCTTTCTTCCCAGCATCTCTGAGAGGTAGCTCCCTTTAACCGCTTTTACAACTAAGGAGCGCATCCTAAACCGCTTGAGGTCGCACTCAACATCCTCCACTTTCCCACAGTAAAGACCGCGGTCAGTGAAAACATCCTTCATCCAGGTCTCCGATACAGAAGAAACGTCTATTGGCATTTAATATCACTCTGAATTACTTATACCTAAACTATAAAAGTTATATTTATAAATCTTTTGTATGCTGAGGTGGCCGAAAGGTCAAAAGGCCCGGGAACGGTAAGGCGCAGATATTTGGAGCGTAAGATTGCTAATCCTGTGGGCTCTGCCCTTGAGGGTTCGAATCCCTTCCTCAGCGCTCAGGTAGGAACTGCTCCGCAGTCAATCAGTTAAGGAGGTAAAATATGGGAGACTTTGAGAAACATGCAGAAGAATTCAATATCAAATCGCTGGTAATCACAATGATACTCGGCGCGTTCGGCTTCCTCGTCGCACTTGCGTGGCGCGATGCTATAAAAGACACTATTGATCTCTTCGTCCCTTCTGGGGAGGGCTTAATATACACATACATAGCGGCAATACTAGTAACAGTTATTGCTGTTGTAGTGGCCTTTGTCCTGTTAAAACTGCAGAATATTGACCTCATACCAGACAAGTACGAAGAAAAGGTTAAGAAAAGGATAAAAAGAAACAAAGAAGCCACTGACGAGGAAAAGGGTAAGAAAAAGATAAAAAGAAAAAAGCGAACCACTAACTAAGCGCCGGTAGTCTAGTGGTTCCTTTGGCACTAAAGGACCTCGGCTTCCCAAGCCGATAACGTGGGTTCGATTCCCACTCGGCGCATTATTCCCTGAAGCTCCACTCTATCACAATTTCCTCTCAACAAGAGCTTCAACTTCCTTCAAGAAGGATTTCAAGGAGGTTATGAGCTCTTGAACAGCTTCCTTAGTTATAGTGATGTCCCTACCCTCAAGATCCCTGCCATAGTCTCCCTTGATTCGCAGCCTGTAAGATTGTTCAAGCACTGGCTTGTAGTCCTTACTGAGGGTCCCTTTCTGATGGAGAGAGTGAACAGCGTTCCATATCTTCCCGTGGCTTTTTGGGATTTGGCCGGACACATAAAGGAGAGCAGCAATGCCGAGGTTTTCTCCTGTATTGTAAATCCTGTTGGCTGCTGTCGCGATATCAGCGTCAATAAGCTTTTCTGCTATTTCCAGGGACTTCCGCGCCCTCCCCAAGGCTTCTGCTGCAGTCATGCCCATTCCTCCAGTTTCCTACTGCATTCAGCATGCTTCTCCTTGAGAAGCACTAGCATCTTCCATATTTTTTCCTTTTCCACTTTCAAGGGGGGAGAGTCAGACCATGCCTTTGTTGTCTTGTATGCTCTTGAGAGTTTGGTTTCTCCTGCCCTGGCAAGCTGGTCGGGGATGTTATGCTTTGACCCTGGAAGTATTCCATGCAGAAGGAGCACAGCACGGGAAAGGTGTATGCTTACCACATCCAGGGAGCTGGGAATTCCTTGGGGAAAGTGTTTGTATAAATTAAAGGAAGAATCAAGCCACTTCTTTGAGAAATCCAGCCTCTTTCGAATACTCTTTTTTGTCACTTTCGGCACCCCACGCATCAGGTAACGGGAAAAATACTCCCTGTCATGGAGTATTATGCCATCCTTCATTACATTTATGAGAAAATCATCTCCAATGGCATAGAATTCCTCGAACTCCTTTTCTGTGAAGTAATGTTCCTCAGAAATATTTTCATATATATCCGTGGCAGAGCTCAATTTCTTGTTAATTGCTTCCCTTGCCTTCTTCCCCACCATTTTTCTCACGATAAGAAGGATGTCAATGTCACTCCATTTTTTGGCTTTTTTTGTGGCCACAGAGCCGAAAAGGACAGCAGATATGAGGTTGTCCCCAAGTGCTTTCCTGTAGATGTCTGCAAGTGTGATGATGTTGGACCTGTACTTCTTGTCAGTCTTAAGAAGGTCATCCTTATGGGCGAGGTAGATAATATCGTAGACCAGCTTGTTGTTCTCGTTGAGTCTGTACATTATTCGCTTACCGCTCCTGAAGGATGTTAGCAATCCCTCACTCTTGAGTGCCTCAAGTAGGGTCTTCGTCCTCCCCAAACCTATATTGAGCTCTTTTGAGAGCTGGTAGAGATAAAACTCTCTATAGGGCTCTCTCCCCATCTTCAGGACCAACCTGGTTCCTACCCGCGAACTGAATATCTTTTCCAGCATGGTAATATATTAGGTGGGAGTATTTATAAAACTTTCTATTTATAGGAAAACTTTACTATTTATAGAAAATGTATCTTATCCATACCATCACTTCAAGTTTTAAAATAAAACAGGCAGCCTGAATACCCAGGCTGCCACTAAAACTTTAGTTGTTCTTCTGTAGTTCCTTTATTCTTTCTTTCACACCCTGAGCTTCCTTCTCCAGGTACTCTTGGTACTCCTTAAGCATTCCTATCTTCTCTTCCTTGGTAAGGAAGCCGCGTGAACCGCAGCTAGATGTGTAGCAGTTGCATTTCATTATCTCACCCCCTTTATATCGTATATACGATATATGGTCAATTAAGTATTTAAAAGTATCGGATGCCCAATATAACACATGGCAAGAGAATGTTGCGACATGCGAGGCCTCCTAGGGTTCCTTGTACTCTTCCTGATTTCCAAGAAGCCAATGAACGGCCAGGAGATTGCAGAAGAAATTGAGAAGCGTAAAGGCTGCAAACCTAGCCCTGGAACCATTTACCCAGCCCTAAAAAATCTGAAGGAAGAAGGCTTCATTAAGGAGAAAAAAGAAGGAAAATCAATCGAATACACACTCACCCCAGAGGGGATAAATGCGTTGAAGATTGCCAAGAAGCGGTTCTGCAAAACCTTCATCGGGGTGTATAAGTAACGCTCACTACAGCGCAGCTGCAAAGCTATAAAACCCCCAGACCATATTTTCTCATGGGTCCGTGGTCTAGTGGTATGACGTCGCCCTTACAAGGCGAAGATCGTCGGTTCGATCCCGACCGGACCCACTATGGGCTTACTGGAACTAATTTGGGAAGTGATGAAACTCAAGGAAATAAAGAGAACTGGCTGGGTTGAGCGCGGGGTCGAGAAACCAGAAAGCGTGTCAGACCACAGCTTTATGACATCTTTCATTGCGCTTCTGATTGGTGAGAGGAGGGGACTGAACATTGAAAAGCTCCTCAAGATGGCAATAACACACGACATTGTCGAGAGCCAGGTAGGTGACATGATTTCAACTGAAAACTGGCATCAAGGTACAATAACAAAAGAGGAGAAGCACCGAGTAGAGAGAAAGGCACTTGACAAGCTTCTTGACCTTGTACCTGAAAGGAAAAAAGAATTATTTGATATTTGGCTGGAATTCGAGGAAGGGAAGTCCAAGGAAGCCAAATTCCTCAGAGAGGTAGACAGCCTTGAAGGGATGCTTCAGGCAATGGAATATTGCAGGAAGGGTAATGCAGAAAAACAACTCAAACCGTTCTGGGATGAGCGAAAGGTCAGTAAGATAAAAGACCCCGTTCTGAAGGAATTGCTGCTCAAAGCTATTAAAATGCAAGAATAATCTTTTTTATGGGCCGGTAGATCAACGGTGCACTTTCTTTAGGAAAGAAAGCGCCCAAAGAAAGTTGCGTTTAAGATCGCCACCTTGGCACGCGTTGCCCAATATGGTGGAGGCTCCGGGTTCAAACCGATATGAAGCAGTCTGTCTGCTTCCTTTCAGGGAAAGTCCCGGCCGGTCCATAATCCCCCTTTTTAAAGGTACGCACCAAAAGCTTCCCCATGAACATCCAATCATTTGGAAAAAGTGAACGCGGCATCCACTTACAGAACCAGGACTCATTTCTACTGGCCCCGGAGAAGGGGCTCTTCGCTGTGGCTGACGGTGTTACTATTTCCCGCGGAGACAGCAAGCAAGCAAGCACAGCAGCAGTGAAGCTGCTTGAGGAAGAATTTGAAGGGAATCTGGAGCAAACGTTCCTAGAGATTAACAAAGAAATCTCTGAATTGGAAGGTGCAGGAACAACCACATTAACAGCTGCGCGGATTAAGGGCCAAGCCCTCGAAGTTGCACACGTGGGTGACAGCTCACTCTTCCTGGTCAGAGAAGGAATCAGGAAGGTGACTGAGGACGATTCCACACATGGAAGCAATGTACTAAAGCAGGTGATTGGAAAGGGAAACCCAAAACCCCATTTATACAAACTTCCCCTCAAAAGCGGAGACATTATTCTACTAGCAACTGATGGCGCGGCGAAGCATTTGGATGAAAATGATATTTTAAAAGCGCTAAAGGGCCCACTGGAAAATGTCCCTGCGGAGCTTATAAAACAAGCATACAAAAAGAGAAAACTGTATGAGGACGACAAAACAATTGTGATGGTGAAAGTGTGAAAATTGCATACATGACTGATATGCACGGGAACAAGGAGGCGCTTGAGCGCCTGCTGGAAGTGGGGAAAGAAAAAAGCATAGAAGCCATAGTAATCGGCGGCGACCTCTGCCCTGGATTTGAAATCCCTGAACAGAGAGCCTTCTTGGAGAATTGGCTTGTCCCAAAACTGAAGAATTTCACCAAACCAATCCTTCTTATAATGGGGAATGATGATTTCTCTATAAACACAGATATACTGGAAAAAGCAGACAAAGAAGGTGTGCTTCACCTCCTCCATAATTCAGCAGTGAAAATAGGCAAGATCTGCTTCGCAGGATACCCTTATGTCAACGACGTCCCTTTCCTCATCAGGGACTGGCTGAAAAAAGAGCAGGAAATCAAGAATGATCTTGAGCAAATCAAGGCCCCAAGGGAAACAATCTGGTTGTTCCACGCCCCACCTTACGAAACAAAGCTGGACATTGCCTGGAGCGGGGAGCACGTTGGTTCTACTGCTGTCAAGGACTTCATCCTTAAAGAGCAGCCACTGGCAAGCCTGCACGGTCACATACACGAATCCCCAGTAATTTCAGGGAAATGGAAAGAGCGCCTGGGAAACACGTTGGCTATAAACCCAGGGAACGAGAATATTATCATACTGGACATAGAAAAGCTGGAGGCAAAGGAAATATGAGCAAAGAAATCAAGGCAATCATCTTTGACTGGGGTGGAACCTGCACAAAAGGAGACATCGCAAAAAAATTCTCCAAGTCACTGTCAGTAATTACAGGAATTCCCCAAGCAAAAATAGAAAAAGCGTTTGAAATCAACAACAAATCATACATTCTTGGAAAAATGAAAGGTAAGGACTTCTGGAAGGCATTTGCAAATGATTTAGGAATCAGCAAGCCGCCAGAATTCTTTATTGAAATGTTCAGGGAGGCTGGAAGGGCTGACCCAAAAATGATTAAGCTGGCAAAGTCTGTGAAGCGCTCCTACAAGACTACCCTCCTGTCTGACAATTACAAAGAGCTCGCAGACTGGATCTCTGCTGAATACAAGCTAAGGGATGTGTTCAATGTCATTATTTTCTCAAACAAGGAAGGGGCGAAGAAACCAGGCAAACGGATTTTCAAAATCGCTTTGGTTAGGCTCGGCATCCAGGCCGGGGAAGCAGTGTTTATTGATGACAAGGAAAGGAATGTAAAAGCTGCCAAGGAATTGGGAATAAAGGCAATCCTCTTCAAAGGGGATGAAAAGCTTAAATGTACGCTAAGCGAAATGGGAATAAGAGGATCTAAATGATAAAAGCTGTAGTGTTAGATTTTGACGACACAGTTATACACACATACAATAATTTCATGGACACAGCCAAGCAAGTGTCTGAAAGGCTTGGGGTTCCGATGCCACTAGAAAAAACTATTCGAAGGGAATATGGCAACGGCTGGAAGGAAATTCTCACTGCAACCTTCCCAGATGCAGATAAAGAAGAATTTGTCAAGGCATACGCATCAATCAATTCACTGAAAATATACAGACCTATCAGAGGGGTCAATGAAGCGCTGGACCTGCTGTCAAAGAAGTACATAATTGGTGTAATGACCGGTGGGAGCAGGAATGTTTTCATGAACAACCTCGCCAAGGCAAGCATAGACTTCAAGAAATTCTCATTCACACTAACCAGGGACGAAATCCAGAAACCAAAGAGCCACCCAGAATACTTTAACCTTGCCTTCCGGGAACTGGAAAAACTAGGCATCGGGAAAGAGGATGTTATTTTTGTGGGTGACTCTGTTTTTGACTGCCAAGCCTCACTGAATGCAAATATCCACTTCGTAGGGGTTCTAACTGGCCCTGCTACAAGGGATGAGCTAGAGGAAAGCGGAGCAAAGAACATTATTCCCTCAGTCATGGAGCTGCCATCGTTTATTGAGAACAACGGATTCTAGGTATGGTTCCCCAAACCCTAAACAAAATGAATTGGGTCAGTCAGCTGAAGAGATCTGAAGCTTTCACCCATCACCAGGAGGGGAATAAAAAAGTAATTTGGGGGAGAAATGGCTGAAAGGTTTTGGGAGGTTGATTTTGCCCGCGGTATTGCAATAGTGATGATGCTCCTTTCCAACTTTCTTTTTGACCTGTATTTTTTCGCAGGATGCTCCAGCTGCTATGCTGGGTTTTGGTTTTATTTCGCAAGGGCAACAGCCTTCCTATTCATCCTGCTGGCTGGTGTTTCCCTTACACTAAGCTATTCCCGCTTGGAAAGCAAGGCAGTATTCAAGAAATATATGAAACGGGGACTGAGAATTTTTTCCTGGGGTATTCTAATCACTATAATCACCTGGGCATTAATTGGAGAGGGATTTGTTCTGTTCGGAATCCTCCACTTGATCGGAGTTTCCGTCATCCTTGGTCATCTCTTGCTCAGGTTCCGCTTCCTGAACTTGGTTCTCGGGCTGACCCTAATTATTGCAAGCTTCTTCCTCCAAAACATATCAGGCCATGCATGGCTACTCTGGACCGGCTTAGCCCCATACGGATTTTTCAGTATAGATTACACCCCACTAATCCCATGGTTCGGGGTTTTTCTAATTGGGATATTCCTTGGCAATTCCATTTACCCAAAAGGGAAGCAACGGCTTCCAAAAAACACCAACCCAATAGTAAAGGGACTCTCACTCCTTGGCAGGAGGTCACTGCTGATTTACTTTGCCCACCAACCTATCTTTATAGTCCTACTGTTTATGTGGCTCAACATCCCTGTGTCAGTTCTTTAAGGGACTTCCGCGAAGTAAACTCAGGCTCCTCTGCAGCATACCCAAGCGGAAGTATTGCCACTGGTTTTAGGTCGGTTCCGATTATTTCCTTTATTTTTTCTTCATCAAAAGCACCAACCCAAACAGTTGCAAGCCCCTGGGATGTTGCAGCCAACTGGGCATAGGCCGCGGCAATTGTGGCGTCCTGGATTGAATAAAGGTTTTTGCCACGCTCCCCATATAGCGATGCTGAAACCTCTGGAGCAGCGCAAAAGATCAGGGAAATGGGTGCCTCCCTGAAGAATCCACGCTCCCTACCCACAGTTGCAAGGCTCTCACGCTTCTCTTGGCTTCGAACAACAAAAATTTTGTAAGCCTGCAGGTTCCCTGCTGACGGAGCCCTGTTGCAAGCCTCCAAAATTTTCTGAAGCTTCTCTTCCTCCACTTCCCGCTGCCGGAACTTCCTGATAGACCGCCTCTTCCCCAAAACCTCAAAAAAGTCCATGAAAATTTTTAGCAGGAAGGAATAAATTATTTCAATCAACACGCTATCAAATCATATTGAAAATGCTTGAAGTTTTTAAAATGTCTCTCAATATGTTCAATATGAATCTTTTGAAAGCACAAAAACATGTCCAAAAAACACTAATTGACAGAAACATCCATTATTGCTCACCAACAAATTTACAATCTGAAAAAAATATATTTTTTAAGAGGTTCAAAAATAATGAAACATATAATCCCCGATTCGTTTACAGAAAAACCACATTTGATACCCGAAAGGTAAATTATGAGATTGATTTTCTAATTCAATACCATGGAAAATATCAGAAAATAATAAATGGTTTTGGTAATAGATCAAAGCTGTTCTTGGGGTTGATTAGCGGCATAGGAACAATAAAATTCACACATTATTCGCGTTTACTGTACGGTGTTCCTGATAAAAATGAAATAAAGTATGCTAAGCACGTCTTAAAATCTCATGAGAATGAAAAAACCAATAAAAGACAATTTAACGCTGAACTAGTGAAGCAAGAATTCCAGAAAAATGTAGAAAACTATAATTGGAATATAAGGATCCAGAAAGGTATTCCAAGCAAAATAAAATGCTCACCTTTTAGAAGAGAGATTATAATTTCAAAAGATGCCAAATTTACCAAAAGAGAGCTTCTTCGCCTGGAATATCATGAAATTGAAACTCATATTAAGCGCTCCTTCAATAATCAGAACTTGCCAGATGAAATACGGGATTGTTTTGATTACATTGAAACTGAAGAGGGATTAGCAGTAAAGATGGAAGAGCTCCACAATTGTTTATCTCCCAATCAATTGAGAATCTATGCAGGAAGGTTGATTGCTGTTCAGTATGCCCAGTCCCATTCATTTATTGAGGTGTTTCAGTTCCTCAAAACGCATGGGTTTAATGACTACACTGCATTCATTATTACATCACGATGTAAACGGGGGTTGGAAGACACCACCCTACCTGGAGGACTTACCCGAGATCATATTTATATTTCAGGGAAATTGAAAATTGACTCATTCTTAAAGGGAGGGGGCAACCTTAATGATTTGTTTTTAGGGAAAATTGGAATCAAAGATATACATCATCTGAAGAATGTTATCAGTTCCTAATTCCCGAACACTCAATCAGAACATTCCCCCCTCGGTCCTCTGTCCTGAACTCCACATCAAGGAATTGTTGGATAACCCAAATGTTTGTCTTGGTGTGATTTGTCAATCTTGGTGCAACAATCCTGGATTTTCCCTTAGCAAAGGCCATGAAAATTAGTAGCTGATCAGAAAGTTTCTCATCCACTGTAGCCCCAGATTGGATCGATTTGTAAAGAGATTGCGCAGCCTCCATTCCAACGTCTTCTGCTTTTTTCCAGCGCTCCCCGATACAATCCCCCCCTAAAATTACCTTGCCATCACTTGCCCAAAGAACAACCCCAGAACCAGGACAGTCTGCCTTAACATACATCTCCTTGATTAATGGGGAAAGACCGTTCTCCCTCAAAAACCTTTCAGCAGCACGGGCCTGCCTCTCAGCCACCCTTGCTTTCTGCAGGTGCTCACTTGCCACAGAAATCCCACCCATATGAGTAATTTTTCCAAGCGCTGTTAAATCCAGGGGATTGAATTCTTTGCAAGGTGAAATCGTCACCTCGGTCCTAGCGCCACCAGCAGGAAAGAAACCATGCCTCTCAATGCGGATGTTAGCTTTGTACCCCATTTTCCCCAGGGCAGGAAGAAGAATACTTTGCGAGGTGAGTAGCGGAGGAGCCCATTTACCAAATGTTGCTCCACCTGAAATTGTTATTTTCACTTCCCCACCAGCCTGGGACGCAGGCAGCTTCAACGTCTGAAATATCAGTCCAGTGCTGGCAGCAGTTGAAGGTTTTATGTCAAGGGACCCGTATTTTATTTTCCCAGGAAAAAAGGAAATCTCCTCGCTCCCTAATTCAGCCCCTTCCAGCCTCCCGTCACAAAGGGCAGCCACAGCCTTCAGCCCCTCCAAATGCTGGGTCTTCAGTCCAGGGGTAGGGCGACCCTTCCGGATGTTAGTAATATGAATTTCCTCACCAGTCACAGCAGCCAAAGCAGAAGCAACCCTTAGGACAGCCCCGCCACCGCTTCCATGCGCTCCATCAAGATCAATCATGCTTAATACTGGTTTCCAAAAAATAAAAGCTAAACATTCACTTTCTCCCCGTTCTTCGGGGCAATTGAGGGGAATCCCATCCCTGAGACCTCGCGAGCAAAGGCTTCGCAGCGGGACCCATGCTCGAATAGGACCTTCTTGGGTCGGATCTTCTTGACAAAATTCAGGATCCCTGTTCTCCCTGCATGCGCTGACCAGTCCCTGAAAATGATCTGCATCTTGGGCTTAACATCAACACCTTCATTAACATAGCGACCTGTATCCTGCAACGTCCTTCCCACTGTTGATTCAACCTGATACCCAGAAATATAGAGAGAACAATTCTCCCTCTTATGCAGGCGTTTAATGTAGTGGGAAACAGGCCCACCATTGAGCATCCCAGATGTGGTTACGATTGCACATGGCTGGCTGAGAAGCTTAAACCTCTCAGAATGGTGCTGTATTTTCCTGGCCTTACCAAAAGCCTTCCTTAGTTTCTTTGGGTTCCTCACAGAGGAAGGGTGATTGAGCACCATCTGTGTGATGGCCTTTCCCATCCCATCCAAATAGAGTGGAACATCTAAATCAGAAAGAATCTGGAGAAGCTCCTGGCTCCTACCAATAGCAAAACAGGGCAGCACAGCAATACCGTCATTGTTAACCACATCAAGCACATGATTAACAAGCTCCCTCCTTAGAACCTTCCGGTCAGGATGGTCTTTCTCTGTATAAGTTGACTCACAAATCAAGAGGTCAATATCCTTGAAATTATTCCAGGCAGCATTCATGAGCTCAGTCTCCTGAAACTTGGCATCCCCTGTGTATAGTATTCTCTTCCCATCCATCTCCACCAGGATTAAGGCAGAGCCAGGAACATGACCAGCATCAAAGAATGTAACCTTAGCCCCTTTTAATGAAATACTATTCTTGAACTTTACAGCAGAACTCTTCCTCTCCAGGGTCTCAATGTCATGTGTCCTGAAATGCGACTGCAGACCGCGTTTCTCCTGAACCTTCAACGCATCCCTAAGCATCAGCTTAATCAAATCCAGGCTTGTTTCAGTGGCATACACCCTCCCAGGAAAGCCCCGTTTGTAAAGCTCTGGCAGTATGCCGCAATGATCCAGGTGCGCATGAGAGAGCAGCGCCCCGTCCAGCTTCTGGGGAGGTCTGATTGGAATCCCCATGTCCTGAACATTAATACCATAATCCATTAGAAGCCTACCGCTTCCCTCAACAAGTACAGAGCTCCGCCCCACTTCCCTAAAACCGCCTAGGCCTGTTATCGTAACCATGACCCTTTTTAGTTTGGCTACCTTAAGAGCTTTCATTAGGGATAACGCTGTTATGCGCGGTTTATAAGGGAGCAGCGCGATTAATAAAAAAGAGAGCAATGAAACTTCGAAGAGGGGCTGCCAAATGGGGGGTCGCATTCCTGATTTTAGCTGTTGTTTTTAGTCTTGCCTATATTCAGTTTTATCAATCTGCAGAAGCCCAGGGAGGCCCACCCGGGGGTAACAGTGCCAACTTTGACTTTTACGGGTATGTCAAAGGTCCGAACAGTTCATTCCTTGGCGGGGCGAATGTAACTATTGAGGTTGTAAACTTCTCCCTGATGACAAATGGCCCTCCTCCAACAGTTGCAAAGTTTTCCAATACCACGCTCCTGAACGGCTTCTTCAACATCTCCAACATCACCGGCGGTGCAAACTACAACATCAAGATAAAAAAATACAAAGGAAACTTCACTGGCCCAAACACAACAGCTGTCTATATTGGCCCAACGCTCCCCCCGTTCCCAGCATTTTTCCTTAGCAATGACACCCAAGGCATCCTAAACTCCACTTTCATCCTCCAGAGAGCAGGGAACATAAATCTCAGTGCATACAACGCAAGCTTGGCAAACCGTGTTAATTTCACATTTGAGCTTGCAGACACAAAACTAGGTTTCCCTATTGAAGACCCTGTATTCGATGAGAGCCAATACATCTACGAAAAGATTGTCCATGTCCCATACAACCGCAACTACACAGTTCAATTTCACCCGCACTGGTCACCCCCAATTGAATTAGCCATCAACAACCTTAGTCTATACAATGAAAGCCCCAATTGCCTGAACAATGATAATTGTGTCTACTTCATCAACGCCTCAGTCAATACCAGCATGAGTATGGTGAATGTTTGGGGCTGGGTAAACACAACAGAATTCGGCACATTCAATGACACAAGTGCAAACCTTACAAACCTCACAATTACCAATTACATGGTATATTTAGCGGGAACATGGTGATGAGCGCAGCAACCATCCCTGCCAATGTCGGACAGTGGATGGGAGGCTCCCCTGACATCATCAATGCCTCAGCCAATATCACCGGGGGCAACAACCCAAGCCCACAGGGTGGCCCATTCTACAACATCGCGCTCCCGGGAACAACCACAGGATTCAGAACCCTTATGATGTTTATTGGGGTAGGAAATTCCACTGTCAATGAGGATGCTGACAACAATTACTTTGTGGGATTCCAAGAGATCATACCAGTCTTTGGGGAAGGGGAAAGAAACATGAATATCACCCTCCGGCGGATGGCTGGGGAAAACACTGTAATGAGCTTCACAGATTACGGCAAATCAAGTGTTGTTGCAAATTTCACTAAAATAAACCTAACCACAACAGATTCTGCCCAGTCTGTGGGCCAGGCCCACATGGAGGCAAGCCTGACCTATACATATGCAAACGACAGCGGCCTCTCCAAGAATTATAAATGGTTCCTGGAAAGCGGCCAACAAACCAGCCAAGCCATTCTACCTGTACCAAACACA
>JADHYO010000012.1 GCA_016782405.1 Candidatus Aenigmatarchaeota archaeon | reverse complement strand
CTGTCCACGTCAAACCGAGGGGTATCTTATCGCCCCTGGACAACGAACAGCTCGATGAACCCAGGGGATTCGAAGGACCTTTGAAGAAGGCCAAGGAGAGGCGAGCTGATCAGAGGGAGCAGCTGGACAATCGGCGGCTTTGCCCTGCACACTATTCAAAGCCCAAGCGTCGTCTCGAAACCACTGAAACTACCTAAGTGTAGAGGGAGCGTACCCTGAAGAATGTCAAAATTCTTCGGGGTCTTTGTTTTGTCAACTTAGCGGTGCTTCTCTAGAAGAACCAGCAGAGCCTTGCGGACGTCTTGGGCAGGCACACTGCCCTTGGTGGCTTTCACGGCCTGGCCGACGAGGAAGTGCAAGGCCTTGGTTTCGCCGTGGCAGAAATCCTTCACAGCCCTGGGATTGTTTTTCAGTAGGTCTTTGAGTAGGAATTGAATGTCAAACTGCTGGACCTTGTAGCAATGCTTCTTGACCAATTCCACAGCAGGTTTTTTCTCTGCAACCATTCCCCTGATTGTTAGCTCTGCGTTTCGGTCGGTTATTTGCCTGTTCTTGAACAAGCGGAGAAGGTAAACTAGCGAAGTTGCCTTGACGCCTGACTGTTGGAACGTGATGCTGTGATAGTTCAGAGTCTTCTTTAGGTAGCCTGCCATCCAACTACCAGCTAGCCCGGGATCACCCAGGCCCTTGGCCACAGTCTCAAACGCATCTGCCAGGTTGGGGTCTGAAATCAATGCTTCAGCTGTTGCAGGAGAGAGCCGGTGCTGCTTCCTGAACCTCTCCAGCTTCTGGTCAGGAAGCTCTGGCAACCTCTTGGCAAGCTGCTTCAGCAGCTCTGGAGGGATTTCAATCCTGGCAAGGTCAGGCTCTGTAATGTATCCATACTCCTCAGCAGCCTCCTTGCTTCTTAACTGCTGGGTCATACCCCTTTCAGGGAGCCATGCTCTAGTGACTTGCTCAACCCTGCCTTTGCGAGCAACACTTGTCTGCCTTGCTATTTCATACCCGAGGGCTTTCTCAACTTCCTTGGTGCCTGTTATGTTCTTAACCTCAACCCGTGCTCCGTTATTTACAGAAACATTCGCATCTGACTTGATCACTGCACGGGAATCTGGGTTGTAGAGTCCTAAGTATTCAAGGATGAGGGCGAGCTTCTGAACATACAGCCGAGCTTCTTTAGGGCTGGCAATGCAGGGCTCTGTAACAATCTCCAGTAGCGGAATCCCAGAGCGGTTGTAATCTGCTAAAACCTCCCCGCCCAATCCACCCACATGGACCAACTTTGCTGGGTCCTCCTCCATGTGAACACTGCGAATACTCACCCGCTTCCCGCTAACGTCAAGAAAGCCCTTCTTCCCAAGAGGGGTCTCCTGGGTGAGCTGGTAGTTACGAGCTAAATCAACATAAAAATAGTTTTTGCGGGAGAATTCAGCCTGCGCAGCAACTTTGCAGTTCAATGCAATCCCTACTAGTACCCCTGCCTCAAGCATGCGCTCATTTGTCATTGGCATTGACCCAGGAAGCCCTAAACAAGTTGGGCACGTGAGGGTATTGGGGGCAGGCTCCTTCACCAAGGCCGCGGGATTCCTGCAACTGCAAAAGGCTTTTGTTTTTGTAGCAAGTTGCAAATGAGTCTCAAGACCGATTTTAACTCTCATGCGGCACCCCCTTTTTGAGGAAAGCATATCCTTTCAATCTTGGGCAGCATTTTTTCCGCCATGCTAACCGCTTCTCTGGAATCTGCCACAGAAACCCTCTTTCCGTAGTATTTTGTCCTGTTTTTCAAGAATCTGAAATGGTTTATCGCATGAGCCTCTCCCTCACTGAGGCCCTTGTTCTTGATGTATGCGATTGGCGCTTCGTGGGAATATGATTTGTATCCATCCAGCGCGAGCTTTGCGTCAAGTGCTTCCCTCACAGCCTCATATGCCTCCTCGAGCACGAAACGGGCGGCGCGTTCGTTCGCGGGCTGGGACTTTGCAAACGCCAGCCTATCTTTGGCTGCTTCCATCAGCGACCGCGCCAATGCAATGTCCTTGGACACTTTTTTCACGTCTCCCTTTGAGACAAAATAGCCAAAATCCCTCATAACAATTCCAGATATCCCTCCAGAACTATACCATTGGCGAGGGAGTTCTTCAGCTCCTTGCTTGTTTTTCGCAGGTCAATCTCATGGATGTTTATGGTTCTGTTCAATTGCTTTTCAAATCGCTCCAAGCCTACAGGTGCCTTGCCAATGACCGCAATGTCTATGTCCGAACGCTCAGTATCCTCCCCTCTCGAATAGCTTCCGAAGAGAATGACCGCCTTTGGATTACTTTCCTGCAGGCGCTCTGTCAGGCCTAAGGATTGCAGGCGCTCAATGTTATAGAGCCTTTTTCTGAGAACAAAATTCCGTGTGTCTGCATTAGCCCTCACCTGATCTATCGCCTCACCCTTCTTCCGTGTGAGCAACCCTTCCTTCTCCAGTGTTTTCACTGCAGAGGAGGATCCGGGAGGGGATATCTTGAGCCTTCTTGCAATCTCCCTCACAGTGAACGTTGTGGTGGGAAAATCAAAGAACATCTCCATGACCTTCTGAGTGTTAGTTTTCCTTAACATGTGTTAGATTATATTAACAGGTGCTATATAAGGTTAACGGTTATTCAGAATTACATGGTCTCAGGGATACAGCCTGTTCATTACCCTGGGAAAAGCTATTGTATCCCTAATGTGGTCTAGGCCGCAAATCCACATCACCAAGCGTTCAACACCAAGACCAAAACCTGCATGCGGCACGCTGCCGAATTTCCTTGTATCAAGATACCATTCATAGCCTTTTGGATCAGCACCTTCCTTCTTTATGTTCTCCAACAGCTTGTCAATTGATTCCTCGCGAACAGATCCTCCAATAATTTCACCGTAACCCTCAGGTGCATAACAATCATCACACAGGACAGTGGTTGGGTTGTCAGGAGATTCCTTCATGTAAAAAGCCTTTATTTTTTTTGGAAAATCTGTGACAAAGAAAGGCTTGTCAAAATGATTTGTAAGGACCTTCTCCTCATCAATCCCAAAGTCCTGCCCCTCTTTGAAATCCATTCCATCCTTCCGCAACATATCAACTGCTTCCTTGTAAGTAATCCTTTGGAATGGTGGCTTCACCTTCTCCAGAATCTTTACATCCCTGCCCAAGGCCTTTAGCTCCCCGCCCCTCTTTTCCAAGACTTTCTTAACAACAAAACTAATCAGCTCCTCCTGCAGCTTGAGAGTTCCCTCTTGCCCAATCCAAGCAACCTCAGCCTCAGCATGCCAGTATTCTGCAAGATGCCTTCTGGTTCTGCTTTTTTCTGCACGGAAGGACGGAGCAATACAATAGATTTTTTCCAGGCCCGCAATCAAGGCTTCAGCATAAAGCTGCCAGCTCTGAGTTAGGAAGGCCTTCTCCTTGAAATATTTCACCTCAAACAGCGTGGAACCACCTTCACAAGCAGACTTAGTCAGGCTGGGGGATTGAATCTCAAAAAAGCCACGCTCCCGGAAAAACTCATGAATAGCACCGAAAACCTCGCTCCTGATTTTGAACACATCCGTTAGCTTGCGGGATCTCACCCATAGGTGCCTCTGGTCCAAAAGCAGCTCAGGGGACTGGTCCTTCCTTATTGGAAAGTTCTCAGCAAACCCAACAACCTTCAGCTCAGTAACATCCACCTCGAAACCAGTAGGAGCTCGCTTATCTTCTCTAACAACACCTTTCAGCTCCACACTAGATTCCATAAGAGCTTTCACCGCATCCTCAAAACCCTTAGCACCCTCCTTCACAACACACTGCACAACCCCACTTGAATCGCGCAGCACAAGGAAACGAATCCCTTTTGAACCACGAGTTCTATGAATCCATCCTCGCAGGGCTATGTCTTTACCTGCAAACCCTGGAATATCCGCTACCTGTTTGAATTCACTCATACTACCAGATTGATATTTAACATAATAAACGTTTCCACATTGCCCAGAAATGCCCATTGTTAAGCGGTGGTACCTTATTTCAGGAAGAACTTGTAAGCTGGAATCGCCTTTATGGTTTTTCCCCCCTTCTTGATGGTCTCTTCTCTGTCATGTGTGATGATGATGCTTTCCTTTACTTTAAATGCCTTCATGAAGGCATGAAGCCCTTTTACTTCAATTTTTCCTGATTTGACCTCAACGGGGACAGGCTTCCTGTTTGCCAGCACAATATCCACCTCATTCTTTCTGGAATCTCTCCAAAAAAACTCAGCCCCTGCCTGGAGCACAACAGCATTCTCAAATATGCTACCTGCTTCTTTAGTCCCTTTGGCAAGAGCGTCCGCATTCAAGACAGTGGGGTAGTATTTCTTAAGCTTCCGCTCTGTTTTCCTCCTGCTCCTTGAATAGTTGTACAGCTTGGCAACAAGATAGGAGTCCTCAAGATACTTCAGGTACTTGGAAAGTGTGTGCCTGGACAGCCCGAGATTCTGGGAAAAGCCCTGGATATCAATCAGCTGTCCGGGCTCCTCAAAGAGTGTGGTGAAGATAGAATCCAGAACCGACACATCCTTAAGGGGAAACAGAGTTGGAATGTCCCTGTAGATGATTTTCTCAACCACAGTCTCCTGTATATAGGTTCTGATGATGTCCCTGTCCTTCACATTTACCAGCTCAGGGAACCCGGAGGTAAGAAGAAATTTTTCAAACAGCCTAGCCAGCTCCTTCTCGTGAAGACCGACAGGTTGGTAGTTGACCCCCATGAATCCCAGGAATTCCCTGAACGTTAAGGGCTTCACAAGAATTTCAAACATCCGTCCGGCAAGGCTCTCCCGCTTCCCTTTCCCTAGAAACAGGGATTCAGACCCAGAAAGGACAATTTTGACCTTCTTGTATGTGTCATACACCCTCTTCACCTGATCTTCCCATCCCTCAAGCTTCTGGACCTCATCCAGAAGAAGGATGCCCCCATCCCGGAGGTCCCTTTCCAGAAGAGCCTCATAGGACTTCAGAACCTCGCGAAGCTCAACTCCCCTGAACTCATCAAATGAAAAATAGAGTATAGAAGAGGGGTCTGCCCCCCTATCCAGGGAGTCTTTCACAATCTTGAGCAGCAATGTGGTCTTCCCAACCCGCCGCAGGCCTGTCAGTGCGACCATCTGGGGCATTCTCATGAATTTCTTCACCCTGCTGTAGACTTCCCTCTCCTTGTACTCCAGCAAGAATTCCCCCTTCCACCAGGGATTTCCTTCCACAAGAGCATCCTTAATCTGTGGCATATGCAATCACCATAAAATTCATTCTATGTTTATTTGATTATACATATATTTAAAGCTTTTGCAGCCCGCACCTGAACCAATCCCAATACAGGCGAAAAATGACTCTTTGGAAATTGAAGCTCTACCCCTGCAGAAACTTTAAATAGTAGTAACACAATACTTAGTAATATGTTACTAAAATTTGTGAACAGGGAAAGGGAGCTTTCCTTCCTTGAAGAGTCCTGGCGCTCCAAAAAAAGCCAGTTTATCCCCATCTATGGTAGGAGGAGACTGGGAAAGACAGAGTTGATAAAGCAATTCGTCAAGGGAAAACCTCATTTTTACTTTCTGGCCAAAAAAGACGATATTATATTGGAGCGGAGAAGATTTGCAGAGAGTTTTGCAAAAAAATTCAATGTATATGTGAACCCTGAAAGCTGGGAATCTGTGTTCAAGTCAGTTTCAAAAATCAAGAGGCTTGTTATTGTTATTGATGAGTTTCCCTTCTGGATAGAAAAGCATAAAGGCATAGTTTCTGACTTCCAGCTAGTGTGGGATGAGATTCTCAAGGATACTGATGCGTTTCTCATACTCTGCGGTTCTTACGTCGGGATGATGGAAAGTGAGGTGCTGGGATACAAATCCCCACTGTACGGAAGGAGAACAAGTCAAATAAAGGTAAACAAGCTACTGTTTCGGGACTTTGTGAAATTCTTCCCGAAGTGGCCCTTTGAAAATGTCATACGCACCTATGGCTCACTGGATTCCATACCTTTCTACATAGAGCAGTTTGAACTAAGGGAACCCTTTATGGAAAATGTAAAAAAAACATTTTTCAGGCCGGAATCCATACTGAACAGGGAGGCCACCATACTTCTGGAAGAGGAATTAAGGGAGGTGTACAGGTATTTGAACATAATGAGGAGCGTATTTGAGGGGGCAACAACACTGAATGAAATAGCAAATAAGAGCAGGGTAGACATAACAAACATAAACAAATACCTTAACGTGCTTCTGGAATTGCGGCTGATAAAAAGGGTTTATCCTGTTGTTATCAACAGACCAAAAAGCAAGAATTTTCTCTATCAAGTCTCGGACAATTATTTCAATTTCTGGCTGAGTTATGTGTATCCTTTCAGGGATGACATAGAAATAGGAGAGCTTGATGGGGTTGTAAACTTCTTCAAGAAGGACTATCCTTCTTACATGGGATTTGTTTTTGAGGATGTTTGCAGGCAATTTCTCTTGGGGGCCAGACCAATAAAATTCAATAAAATCGGAAGATGGTGGCACAAGGACAGCGAAATAGATATCGTGGCCCTGGATGAAGCCGGTAAAGAAATCCTCTTCTGCGAATGCAAGTGGAAGAAAAATGTTAATGCTGAAAAAGTCCTGAAAAAACTGAAAGAGAAGGCCAGGCTTGTGGACTGGCCCAAGAGAAAGGGATCGAGAGAGCTGATAAAGGGGGGAAAAGGCCCTGAACTGAGAAAGGAATACTACTGCGTGATTGCCAAATCATTCTCAAGAAAATTCAAGGAAAGGGGGATTTTCCTCTTTGACCTCAAGGACCTGGAAAAGGCTTTTACAGCCCGCGCCTGACCTGAACAAGTTCCAACAAGGGCGAAACAGTATAATCTGAATTAACATGATCAGAATTATACAATCTTCCTGGATTGTCACCCCATCTCCACCGGCTGGGCTCCTTTCTCAAGAAGTTTGCCAGCAGCCAGCAGCTTTTTTTCTTGAAGATGGTCTGCCAGTAGATGGATTCCGACAGGAAGGCCTTTGTGAGAACCAAATGGAACAGAGAGTTGGGGAATCCCCACCAGGTTCGCAGGAACAGTCAGCCAGTCCATTTGGTATTGTTTCAGCGGAGAAAGCTTTTCAATCTCTTTGAATTTTGGCGGGAGAATGGGCATTGTTGGAGCTGCCAAAACATCAACCGCGCCGCGGCCACGGAAAACCTGTTCAAAGTCTTGGATGACAAGGCTTCTAACCTGAAAGGCTTTCTCATACATTTTCTTGCGGTAGCCAGCCATTCTTGCAAATGTACCCAAGAGAATGCGGCGCTTAGCCTCCTGACCAAGGAAGCGCGTCCTCACGCGGGAGAAGTACTGATTAATTGATCCTTCTAATGGGAGGGATTGGCCGTAGCGCATGCCGCAGTATTTTGCAAGGTTAGTCGAAGCTTCAGCTGAAGCAATAATATAATAAGCAGCCAACGCATAGCTGGTATGAGGCAGACTGACCTTCTTCCAGGAAGCTCCTTGACTCTCAAGGAAATGAATGGCCCGCCAGACTTCCTTCTTAATACCATCATCAATTCCCTTGAAATATTCCCTTGGAACTCCAATACGAAGCCTGCTAATGTCCCCAAGGCGGGAATAGGTTTTCTTCAAGGTCTTCAGTGAAGTAAAGTCCCTGGAGTCAAATCCTTGGATTTGTTCCAGCATTAGACCGCAATCATCAACCCCCTTTGCTATCACACCAATCTTGTCCAGGGAGTTGGCATAGTCAATCAAACCCCAGCGGGAAACCAGCCCGTATGTGGGCGTCAAGCCAGTAACACCGCAAAAGCTTGCAGGGCAGGAAATCGAGCCGCCAGTTGATTCTGCGAGAGCGACGTGGGGTAAGTCTAATGCTTTTACCAAGCCAGCCGCCCCGCCAGAGGAGCCACCGCAACTTCTTGCTGGGTCAATTGGGTTCTTTGGAACCCCAAAACCAGAGTGGATTGAGAAGGTTCCAAAACCAAACTCATCCATTTGCGTTTTGCCAACTACTACAGCACCGGCTCTCTTGGTTTTCTCCACAGCAAACGCATCAAACGGGGGCTTGTAGCCCTCCAAAATGCGGGAGCCAGCTGTTGATTGGATTCCTTCTGTGCAGATGTTGTCCTTCACTGAAACTGGAAGGCCTTGCAGCCTACCGCGTGGAAGCGAGCGCAGCTGTTCAAAGGCTTCTTTCTCAGAAAGCGTGACAAATAAATTATACTCCCTCTGCAACCCCCTCAACCGAGCAAACATCTTCCCATAAAAATCCCCCAAGTCCACGTTGCCTCGTTGAACCTCCCTAAGGAAACCCCGCACAGAGAGCTTTGAATACTCCATACCTATATTTACCCCTAGATTAAATATAATCCATGAAATCCCTCCCGTCAATGAGAGAGAAAAAGCGGTACATTGTCTTCCGCATTCACTCTGAACAGCCTGTGCCCTACCACTCGCTGAAATCAGCAATCATTGATTCACTGCTGGAATTCCTAGGGGAGAATGATTTTGCAAAAGCAAAACCCCGCTTGATTAAGAACCTCTGCAACGGGAAGGAAGGCTTCCTCCAGACCAGCCCAAAATGGGTAGACCCATGCAAGTTTGCTTTAGCCTTGGTCCACCAAGTCGCTGACCAGAAGATCATCATCCAGACCATTAAGGTGGCAGGGACAATAAAGTCAGGAAAGCTTGCGCTGATCGCAAACAAAAAATTCCCTTAAATTTACTTCTTCATTGAAATGTTAATTGTAGAGACCCTGAGCTTACGGTTGTCCTTGTCAGTTACTTCATCTGTTCCAATTGAAACAGTGTTTTTGACATCTTTCATGAAACGGCCCCTGAGCACTTCAGCCACGTCCACTGCAGTGGATATGCTCCTCCCGCGGGCGCGGATGCGTATCTCGTCGCTGTTCCCGAACTGCGTAATTGCTGCCAATACATAGCTCATTGTTGGTTTCTTGCCGATGAAGATCGTTCCGTCGTCAGCTCTCTTCGCTGGTGCTTTCTGATTTTCTGTCATATTGAACCTCCTTGATTTGTTGAAATACTGTACTTTATCTTGTTAGATAACTTTTTTAAGTCTTTCTACGAAAGCGAAGACTTTGTGGTGAATGTCCCCTTCACAGGCACGTTCTTTTCAGACACCCCTGCCACTTGGCCAACAATGTCCTTTTCCCCAACAGTCCCTAAAAAACTAAGGAAATACGTTCTCCCTTCTATAACAACTGGAACCTTGTCCAGCCTTACCTCACCCAGTTCAAACGTCCCAGTTCCGCTGTATGTGGCTCCCTGGTAAGGGATCTCCCAGGCTAAGGAATCCCCATCCATGTGAAGTGTGATTGGATAACCGCTCTCAGAAAGCTGCGGATCCTCAAGCACAATATCAAAGAAAAACGTCCCATCAAGCTTCAGGGAGCTTATGCTGCTACCAACACCCTTGCCAATCCTGGCACCAAACACAAGCCTCGGCGCAGTGAAAGCCACGCTCTCGCCGTTAAACACAGGGAGCTTGCTCTCCTCTCTACCATCCTCAACTATTGCTTTCATCACAAAAAGAATATCATAAACAAAATCACAGCTGACAGTTGCTTTGTCCTTATCATCAGTATGACGCTCTGCCTTACACACAGGCTGGATATCAACAGAAAGCTCCACAATCTCCGTTGTAATTGTGTAAACACCATCTTTGCCAGGAAGCAGCCCAACAGCAGATGCCTCCAGGCTTGTCTTTATTTCCTTCTCTGCCTGCTCCATTGCCCTCACATGCAGCTCCTTAAAGATCGGACCGCCCATTACTTCATTACCACCAGCCTCTGCAAATAATTCCTTGTAGGCAGTTTCTTCGGAACCGCTCTTCTTCCACTTGTTCACCTCCCCGGCAACAGCCTGCTCCATTCCCCAACCCAGCTGGCGGCCGCGCTTCTGCTGCGATTCAAAAAGCTCCAGACAGTTCAGCGGAAATGCCCTGGCGAGGGTGGACTTCTTGAGAAGCTTGACCTTCTGGTTACTGCTTTCTTTTTCAACAGAAATGAATGAAGGGGATGTTGCTGTAGCTTCCAAGCTGTATGTTTCCTTGAACATAATATTGTAGTCTTTTGGAATCGAAACCTCCAGCGCAGAAAGATATTGGTAAGGCTCTGCTGTGTATTTGTTAAGTATCGCAGCAATTTCCTTTCCCAATTCCAACAAAAATTCATCCTTGGTAGGGGTTTTGTCACCGCTATCATACCACAAAACCAATCCATTGTGAGCTAGCGGAGGTGCGTTGTAGCCCCCTTTCCCAAGGGAATCAAAACACCCCTGAGAGAACGAGTAGCCAAAGGAAGCGTCAGCAACAATCTTCCCATACTCCAATGCGTTACCGAGGACATAAATGTCTTGCTTCACAGCAAATGTTTCAATGTTTTTCCCGAATAGGAAAAACTGCCCAATAATGAATGTTATTGATAATGCTGCTATCACAATCAACATTGCAGACAGGAAATTAAGTTCCATACCTCTCATATCACATCAATCCCCAACCTTCCTCTTCTTTTCCCAGGAAGAGGGAAGTCAAAAAACTTCCCCTTTGACTCCCTGACATTCCCCTCAGAAAAAATTTCCTTCTCACCATCCTTCACTACAAGAGACAAATCTAATACGCCTAGGGTTTTCTTCACACTGTTCCTCGCCGCAGGCTCAAGCTCTGGAAGCCCCAGCAGCCATATATACTTTCCATCTCCTTTATCAGCCATTAGAAAAGAATTGAGTTTTGTCCCCTCATCAAAAGGCTTGAAATCAAGGCGTATAGTTGTACCAAATGTTTTCTCAGCCAAAAAACCTACCACAGGAGTCTGGATTATGTAGGTGAGAAATAATGTCCCAGCAATCAGCAGAGCTGACACAACTGCCAGGCCTGCAAGCCCAGGCCATGTCCCCCCTCTAAACTGAGACATACAACCTCCCCACATGAATTTCCTCTCCCACACTAAGAGAAGCATGAATGTAATGGGCACCTTCCTTAATACTCCCGAATGACCATTTACCGTTCCCTTCAAGGTCTTCAATACGAACCTGAACATCCCGCTTACATTGACCAGAAAGTGGTATAGCAGAGAATTCCTTCCCATTATTATTGTCAAGGAAAGAGGAATCAATAACCCCATTATTTTCAAGGCACGACCCCACCAACTGCGTGGTGTCCACCAGGTCAAGTGCGCCCCGAGCATCATTCACCTCAACTGTGACCTTTAGGAAAAATGATGATACTAGCAACATTATAGATAGAACTGCAAATGTGAACAACAATACTCCTGCTGCATCAGTAGCTTGAACTTCCCCCTTCAACATTTCACCACCACCGCATATGTCTTCCCAATCTCCTTTGAGATGCAGATTTGATTCTCCCCTATAAGTAAGACTTCAAGGTCCTTATCCCTGGAGGTTGGGTAAAATAAAATTGGTGCCTCCTTGAATTCGCCTTTCTCAGACCTAACGCGTGCAATATAACTCTTCTCTTTGAAAACAATTTCCACATCATACTTCTCTTTCAAATCAATCTTCACTGATCCTGCATCCTGGAGGGAAATGGAATTCAAAAACGAGGGAATGTCATTCGCCAGCTCCAGTGCCATAACCTCTGGGTGCTGACGGAAATCCTGACCCTTCAGAGAAACAACAAGACCAAGGAACGCAATAATCATCACAACAACAGCAACGACAATTGTGTCTGTTGCCCCGCCCTTCATTCGAAGGGTTTGCATTCACTCACCTCGCATTTTTCAATCGACGAAACAGACTTGGATTTAATTGAATATTCCATACCCCCCTTTGGTATGGAGAAGTCAATACACATTACAGGTGCCCCCTTCTTTGGTCCAGGATAAGATGTTTGACCAGTGAAGGAATACTTCATTGTGGGGTAGGTGGTGATTGGACTGAAACCTGATTGAAACCGTTTCAATGCCTCCCACATCTTGGGGAAAAATTCCCCCTCAGGCTTGGGAACAGCCAATATGCAGCCATCATGATCCTTACACTTCAGGCAAGCATTCAGGCAGTTCTCCCCTAATTTAGCGCTATTGCACACCTTTTCACAACCCTCGAAAGTGGTGAACTCTATCCTGTTCAGGCATTCTGACCGCAGGGTCAGTCCAATGGTAAATTTCTCCCTACCCAAACATTTCCCTATGCCGCCAGTTGAGGAGGCTGTAATGGTATTTAGCTCTGATAAGGTACCTTTCCAGCATGAGGTCTGAAAAATAGTGGCCCACAGACTCATGCCAACTATTATCACTACAATTACAACAAGCACAGAAATAAGTGTGGCCCCAGTCTCAAAGGAGATTTCTGCACCCATGTTAAGTTATTATCTCTGCTCATTTAAGTTTAGAAAAACCCGAGCAGGCTCAAAATAAACTCTATGGCAGTGACCCCAAAGAATGCAAACATTGCTAAAACTATTATTCCAATAGTAATCAGCATAATATATGCAGCTCCGCCTCTCATCTCACAACCCCACCTTTTCAATGAAAAACATAATGAGAATATATCCTGCAATAGCACCAAGTGTCAGCCCCATAACAATCCACATATCAATGAAGCCCTTGCTCATTCTATATATTGGTTTTTCAGAATAAAAAAGCATTTCCCACTTTGGGCGGGAGCCTATCCAATACCGCCATCTGGCCATGTTTGCTTGTGAGAGGCCGCGACTTCAGTCACACCTGAGCCCACCATAAGGATAGCAGATGTCCAACCCCCAAAGAAAAAGCTCGCCCCAAAGCCCACCCAGCTGGCAACCTCTGTTATTTTAGCTACTGTGCTTCTTTCCCTGATGCAATAATTAGGTGATTTTCCGGAATCCACCCTCAAATCATTCACTACCACACCATCAGTAATACATAACTGAGATGTAAACATAGATTCTGTATTAGTAAACCCTAAAACATCCACCACACCATCCTCATCCTTGTCAAGATATGATGCTGTGTATCCCGAGACTACAGTCTGAATATTGATAGATGATGTTTTACCTTCAGTTCCGCCATCATCAGACAATATCACCACCAACTCACCGTATGTTATTGTGAGTTTTCTTATATCTGAATCCTCATCAACACCCCACCTGAATGAAATTGTTCGCATGTTATCACCATTTTCATCTTTGTATATATTAACATTCTCGGGAAATGAAGCCTTTGCCTTCGAGTAATAGAAAGTGAAATCCTCTTCATCTGATTTATAGTAATAGTCAATATGAAGCTTGCTGGCCTTTGAAAGAGAGATTTTTTTGTTTTCATCTATTCTTTCTCCCCTTTCATTCTTGTATGTTCTTTGAACAAGGAAATAATCCCCGGTCTTCTCGCTTCTTGAACGCCTCTCATTATAAGAGATGGTGGAATCAAAGGCAAACAACACCTCCTCCTGACACTCCTTCCCTATATTACAGGAGTCTTTGTAAAATGGTACAAAATAAAAACCGTCCTTGTAAAATGTTTTATCATTAGGGAAGTCTGGCATCCTCTTGGAACCAAGATCCTGAAATACATCTTCCAGAAGTTTCAGATTAGGACCGCTTGCCTTCACCTTTATTCGAGGAACATCTGTAGGTGCTTTCATAGACTCACATGAAGGGAGCTCGGGAGCAACATCATATGTTCCCTGAGCATCAGTCAAGCAAGTAACAGTCCCGAGTTTATCATCCCTAATGTAAGTAGAGCAACCAAAAATCGCTGGAGAGACCTTAAATTCCTTCAGGTAGCAGGGCGAAACAAAATACAGGTTCCGCTCGTAGTCTGTCCATGAGGGATTCCACTGTAGAAGGACTGGCTTCCATTTCAAGCTTTCGCTCAGAGAACCGCCTTCAAATTTTTGTTTACCGTCCAAGGCTTTAAGAAAAACCAACTCATTGGGATGAGGCTTTAGATATTCTTCCATAACATTGGCTTTCATACTCTTCCAGATTTCATACCCTCCCAGATAGGTCCCTGAAGCTACCAAACGAACCGAATTCATCAACCATTTCCATTTACTCAAAGTAACAAAGTTCGACTTTATAGCAACAGCAACACCACTAGTAAGAACCGAGAGCTTCGCAAACTTACTGGCTTTTGCTGCTTTGCCTGCTATTTTCACAATTTTCAATGGACCGATTAGGAACACACTTCCAACCAGGACATAGTTAAGGAAATCACTTGAAGAAGACCATGTATCTTCATCCAATGGGAAATCCTGCCAATAAACCAGCCGCTCCGGCAGGCCGAAAAATGGTATGTAAACATCAAACACACCCAAATCCTTCGCGTTGATATCCTGCGGAAGCTTGAAATTTGTGACAGTGCATTTAAGATTATCAGTGAATGTTTTTCTTGAGCATTCAAATTTGCTTGCATAATATTCAGTCCCCTCAGAAAACAGGGGCTCTGTCCCCCCAGGAATTACTTTTTCATGGTACTGCGCGAAAATCATTTCCCCCTCAAAGGGCTGACAATCCACTTTGTAGGATTTGAACGGGTTTTTTGATTTTGATGATGATGATAAGTCCTGAATACAGACTAATTTTGCAATATTTTCTGTCAGCCCATAAACAGGATATTCTTCTTTCTCTTCCCCAGAACCCTCAAGCGTGCATGTGCACTTGTACCCCTTCCCCTGTACAGCGTGAGTATCTGTGTAAATGGTCTTGCTCTCAACAACCTCTGTATACTTTAGAGTGAGCTTATCTGTCTGGGTTTTAAAGTCACTGGCACAGTTCTCAAGGATTTGCTTCCTTGACAAACCTTCTACTGTTGGTTTGAGGTCTTCATCGATAATACACTGAGCTTGGAGACGCTTGTGAGCCTCATATACATAATCATATAGGAACTTCTCCGCAGTCATCTCTGCAACGCATTTCTTGCCGTTAACCCTACCAAACTCCTCTGAGCCCTTCCGCGGACATGTAGCTTCACACTTCTTCTTGGCACCCACACTTGAAAGCACATTATTTTCAAACATCTTCTCAGTACCAATTTTGGGCGGCCCTATGACTTCACAGCTCACACAAACCTTCTCCAGCTCCCCGAAGCAACGCTCACTTGGCTGGGCTGCTGCGAGGGGAAGGAAGCCAGCCATTACAGTTTCAGCAGGACACGCCTTCTTTGAGAACTCCCCATCTGCCACTGAATTGACCGCACATGACAGGGCCTGGACAGAACCCACAGCAACATCATCATAGTACGTGGTCTTGTTATTGCACCAAATCATCATGAGTGGGATAGGTTCCCCATCCTTAGGGCAGTTTATAATTGAGGGGTAGATCCCGAAAATATAACCCAAAAAAGCGAAGACTACAAACGCAACAAGTAACACACCGAGAGCTTTGAAAAGTACATCGGAAACAATAGCCATATTTTAATTAAGGTGGAGAGCGCTTAAATTCATTTTTTCGGGTTAAAATCAATGCCGACCATCCCCTTAATACTGTCAATAAGCCATGTCACAAGGTCGCGGGAATCACCAGTAAGTTGGTATGCCAATATCAAAACAATAAACAGTACAATTAAGCCCATTATAAATATTACCAGCATTTTAATTGAAAACTCCATATATTATATTCCCTTGGGGACGTTTATATCTTTTAAATTCTCTCTCCAAGAAGGTAGCATGCACTCCTCTCCTGAGAAGGAGCTGTATGAGCCTCTCGGGTTCTTCAGGGTTTTGGCAGGCTCGATTGCGATTTCTGCTGCTGTGCTTTTCCCCGCTGAAGGGGCAGCGCAAGAGCCGGTTAAGAGGCAAGCCCAACAGGACCGTGGAGAGGGCTTCCTAAGGGTCGTGAACAGCAAAACATTTGGTCAGCAGTTTGCAGCAGAAAATGAATACTTCTTTGTGGAGATTGCTGGAAGGAATTACAGAGCATACCAGCTTCACAACAAAAAACAAGAGATATCAGAAAATTATATGCCATGGGACCTTTCAGTGATTAGGCCCTGGCTTATAACAGACCAGCAGGGCAACACTGTCCTGGATCCAGAGACCGTCCACAGGGCTGCGCTCACTGCAAAATACACTGAAAATAGAAAAGAGCTCTCTGAATCAGTCTATACCCGCGCGCAAATGTACAGCTCGATCCTCTCGCAGACTGCTAGCAAGGAACTTGCATTAGATGTTGCTCGAAATGTTTCCAAGGACCTTTATTCCCAGCTGCTCGGTGGTGTCCTTGGCAAGGCAGGCGCGCCGATTGTGCTGGAGCAAGTTCCAAGCCTTAAAGGACCGCTAATGGAACTAACCAAAGAAGTGGCGCTTGACATACTCGGGACCAAGTTGAAGAAGGTCATGGTGGGGAAGGACCTGAAAAACATAGACTCATCCCAGGTCTTCAAGGAGGCAATGTACGATACTATCAAAGAATCAGTCCAGGAGATGAAATCCCTTCAGAGGGAACTGAGGAAAAAACCGAGAAGCTTTGCCAAGGCAAAAGATATGAGCGACCGCCTAATCAGGGCAGAAACACAGGCAAGGGCAGCTATTGCAGGCCTTATAAATTATTATGGATCTGACATGTCGCAGGGAGCATGGAACTTCTTCCTGGAACAAGTTGTCCAGCCAGCAGCAGAAGGGACAACAGGCCTCCCAATCGAGGGATTCCTGAATATCCACGGCCCCGCGCTTGAGGAATACTTTCGCGAGGTGGCTGTCTCCAGCAAGCGCTTTGAAAACATTTACGGTATGGAGAGCATCGAGAAAGGGGAAGAGCTTGTACTCAACACCTTGAGGAAAACCGCAATCCAGAGGGCGGAGCAGGAATTCAAGAGCAGATTGGGAGAGATTGGTTTTAAGGATTTCTACCCACTCTACAAATCCCTGAGAAAAGCTGCCTTCAGAGGCGGGATTGAAGAAAAAATAAATTATGTATTCTTCCTTACAGACCTACTATCAGCAACATATCCAATTGAAATCCCAAGAGACCAGTGGGAAGAGGCTGCACGTGTCCAGAGAAAGCTGGCCCCACTCCCACCAAAAAAATTCATTAGGGAATATGACAGGCTTGCAAGAAGGGCTCTGCTAAACCCAGGGAAAAATAAATACGCAATTGCCGCGCTTTCAGCTGCCAACCTTATACTCCCATACGTGCAGCACTCTGAGTATGTTCCTCAAAACCCAGTCACGCAAAAATCCGGGGGAAGGGCAAGACAGCCTTTTGACAGGAGCGCTTTCCACAGGATGTATTTGGAAGGGATTGCTCAGGCTGAGAAATATATCTCCTTCCTTGAAGGGCAGGATATCTCCCCAGAAAGGAGGGGAAGAGTGCAGAATAAGCGGAGGGACCTGGAAAAACTAAAGCGCTACTACAAAGTCTTCCACGGCGGTTCAATAACCCCAACCCAGAAGCAGGCCCTTCAGTTTATGTTCAGGCAGTACGCAACTGATCTCGAGCGCTCGCTCAGAAGATAGCAGCCATCAATCCCTGATTCTTTCCAGCTCAAAGAAGTAAGAGGGCTGCTGCCCCAGTGGAAGGTTAATTGTTTTGCTCCTGTAACCAGGCTTCTTCAGCTTGATAACCGCAATCCTGTCAATATTACCATCAGTTTCAACATAATCATCAAAGTCATGCGGGGTGTTGCCCTTGTACATGAAATCAGCCTTGTCTGTGGGGACCCAATCATTGACACTAGGGTCAAAAACCTTCAACTGCTCGTATATTTCCACAGAAGCCCCTTCAGGTTTAGAATTGATACTGAATGAGTATTTCATTATTGGGGACAACCTAAATTCAAAAACACTGTGAGGAGGGACATCCTTTAGTCTGAAGTTCTTATATTGGGGATAGTAACCATCCTTCCGAACACCAACTGTGTAGGTGGGATTGGTATTTTGATCAATCAGGAAAAGTATCGGCGGGACAATAGTCCACAAATATAATGTGAAAACAAGGGCCCCACCAACAGGGGATTGCCCACTAATATATTCAAAATCATTAACAGGGGTTTTTTCCAAATATACCCATTCACCGCTCGGAATTCCTTGCACCCTTCCAATACATTCCGGATCCTTGTCTTGGAACAGCCCCACGTCCGCTCCTTCAGGGTGAGTTATGACAGAAATGGTTTTTGGTGAGCGGCATGCAGGCAGAATCAAAGAAGAAGCAAGTGCCAATGGCAACAGCCTTGCACTGAAAGGTATTCTGGGTTTTGGTACATCAAAACTCTCTTCAAGCTCCTGTCCCAGATCCTCCAATCTTTTTTCTGGTTTCATTCATCCGCCTCCAACTCTATCGGATATTTATCTTCCCCAAGTGTAAGATTCAGCCTCATTGTTTGGTGGCCAGGTTTAGTGACCCTAATAACAACTGTCCTGTCGCCTTCAACATCCTCGAATTTTGTCTCCAAGGGTGTGTTGCCCCAAACCATCCAGTCCCACTTGTCTGTAGGCACCCACAGACCCTGGTTTGTGTCAAAAACTTTAACCTGCCCATAATACTCAATCATTGCTCCGGGAGGGTTAGACTCTATGGTGAAAGAATATTCATGGATCGGTGCAAGCTCGAAATGCATATTCTTTTCTTCAGGTGCATATCCAGCAACAAAACCCCACGTTTTAGAGTAGTACCCTTTCTTCCGAACGCCCACAGTCACCTTGAACAAACCAGCCCTGGCACCAGCATCATGATAATAACTAAACCGTGTGGGGGTTTGTCCCATATAGTACCACTTTCCCCCGATTCTAAAATCCGTATGCGCCCCAGTAGGTTCGCTTGTGACATTCAGATATTTTGTGACCTTGCAGCCTGCGAACAAAGCTGCCAGTGCAAGCCCCCAGGCCATTCCATGCATTCCTCTTCCCATCTGGGCGAAGAAGCCTGGAGAATGCTCAGGAGAATCTGTAGAATAAAGCCCACTTTCCATCTCTTGGAGATAGCGGGATGTTGGCATGCTTTATCTGGGAAAACAAGATTTTTAAGCGTTTGCTGATTAGCGATTCCTCTTGAACCAGTTATTGTACGAATTCCAAGCGTTCCAGGCTCCCCGATTGGACATGTTAATGATACTATTACCTTTATTAATGATATCGCGGTTTTTGTCAATCAGCCTGCCCATCCCATCTGTCATGTTACCCAGACCATCAACAAGCCCTTGCAGGCTTCTTTCGAGCGCCTGCTGCTCCATCTCCTGGCGCATATACTTTGTCATGGACTCTTCCTCAGGTGAGGGAACATTGTGATGGTAAATATGCTGCTCTCCTCTTCCTTGCTGCTGGCGGGGCTGGAGATAGGAAAGGAATGGTCTCTCTTCTTTGGCTTTAAGGTCAGATGCCAGCGGGGCTTTGTATTTGCCGCGGGAGTAGCCCGGGTCGTAGCTTGTGTAATAACCACTATCACTGCCGCAGCCTGCAAATATTGAAACAAACAGTGCAAGAAGGTATGTTTTAAAAAATGAGGTTGTTCCCCTGCCTATTGAAATGTCAGAATCCCCAGACCCATCATACCCAGAAGGACTGGACATCATTAAGGATTCGGATGATTGTTAAGAATAATTGGGTTCAGGTTTTAAAAAGTTGATTTCCACTAAAAACCATGTTTTTTCCCATTTTTTTCAGAGCACAAAACCAGGGAGAACACAAATTTTGCCAAAGCCTCTGCAAGAACCCTGTTCTCAGAGATAAGTATAGCCTGGTCAAGTCGCATGCTCTTGATTGCCTCATTCATTAAAGATTCTGAAAGCTTATTCAATTCCATCTCTTCCACCCTCATACCCAATTATCACATTTATGTCATTGCAGATATATAAAGTTCCATGATTTTGCTTTTAAACCTCCCCCAAGAAAATAAACCATGAACCCGTTCCTTAGGATAATGAGGCCATCAGTTTGCATGATGAGCCTGCTGGGAATCCTGGTGGGTAGTATTGTTGCAGGTGTGGCAAGCCCGCTGTTGATTCTGCTGGCTATTGTGGCAGCAATCCTAATTACCGGAGCTGGCAACGTGGTGAATGATTATTTTGATGTTGAAACTGACCGCGTGAATGCTCCCCACCGCCCAATCCCCGCAGGCAAGGTTTCCTTGAAAGGAGCCCTTTGGTTCTTTGCTGTACTGAACATCATAGGAGTTGTACTAGCTGTGTTCGTCAGCTGGGAATTCTTGGGGATCGCGCTGTTCAACGTGCTGGTATCATTTGTGTACGCCTGGAAGTTGAAAAAGGCTCCTTTCGTGGGGAACGTGGCTGTCTCTTACTTGGGGGCTTCAGCATTCTTGGCAGCCGGCCTGATCGAGGGGTTGCCAGGCCTGCCAATCATCACACTGGCATTGATTGCTTTTTTCGGAACCATAAGCAGGGAGATTTTCAAGGACATCCGAGATGTTGCAGGAGACAAAAAAATAGGGGCAAAAACCCTGCCATTAATTTGGGGTCTTGGCAAATCGAGGGGATTGGCAATCGCTTTCCTCGCCATCGGATGCATCCTTCTCGCATTGCCAGTCCCAATGTTCAGCCTGTTCTACTTGGTAGGGGCTGTCCCTGCTGCAGCCCTTTGCATCTTTGCTGCTACAAGGAAGCCTGCCAGGGCTGAGAAGCTTGTGAAAATAGCAATCTTCCTGGTGCTGCTCGGTTTTATACTCGGAAGTATTTTCTAATCAGAACTCATAAATTTCAGGACCCAGGTGGGAAAACATCACCACCCTTTTTGTGAAAGGGTTCTCAAGTTGGCGATGGACAAGAGAAAGATCCTTCTCCCGTTTATTCTGAATTTCCTCTGCCTCCCCTTCCTGGTAAGATTTACCGTACTGAAGCCCCTTGTGAAGAATCATGCTCCTTAAGGAAGCTGCAATCAAATGCAAAAGATCACGGTCAGACCAGTTCCTCCCAGAGGAGGCATTTTGCGCATACACAAAACTGTTCCCATGAAGCTTCCCAGGCAGCCAGAGCCCCTCATTAACCTGGCCCTTGGTATGTTTGACAATAACATTTGCTCCAGGAAGCCCTTTGAACTCCTCACTGGACAAAGCCCATTCAGTGTCATAGTCAATTAGCACGAAAAGTGTCATCCCTGTGTTCGTTGATGTCTGTTTTTCCAACGCCTTCAGCTGCTCTCTAAACTCCCCTGCCTTGGGGTGGGAAATACCTTCCAAATCACCAACAAAGCGCAGACAAATATTCTGCTGGGAAGCAAACTCCGTGTATATATCCACTTCCTTGAGAAGCGCATCCATTATCTCCATGTAATTGTCCCGGATTTTGTGATTTCTTCCTGTGGTAAGAACATAGAAATTCCTTGCACCAACAGCATTTAGCAGGTGCGCCATCCTCAATATGAAGGCGCCGCCATCAACATATGCATCACTTCCATTAAGGGAAGAACAGGTCCTGGTCCCGTCTGTCAGCTCATAGATTACAAGGTCCTTCATCTGTTCAGGGTCAGTATCCAGCTTACTGCAGATACCCTTGAACTCATTCAACACATGTTCTTTTTCTGGAAGTTTTGGTATCATATTTTTCCTCTCTAATACTTTTGGGGAACAATTAAATAAATCACACTGTCACCCCAGTGGTCTCACAGGCCTTCTGCGCAATTTCCCTGGTAAGGGGCTTTTCAGTGAGGATTGTGTGACGCTTCCTTATGGTTGGGGCCTTTAGAAGAGCTTCTAGAACAACATCATCTGAGAAACCAAGCTCGCTTGCAGTTGTGGGTGCGCCAACTGATTTCAATGCATCCCTCACCCACTTCCAGTCCTGACCCTGCAGGTATGATGCTAAAATAGAGCCAACACCGCACTGGTTTCCGTGAAGGTTCCCCTCAAGGGAACGATGCTGAGCAATCTCATCCAATGCATGTGAAAAAAGGTGTTCGCTCCCTGAGGCAGGGCTGGAACTTCCTGCAATAGACATCGCAATCCCCGAACTGACCAAAGCGTTGATAAGGTTTTTCAGCCCGCGCTCTTCCCTTTCCTTTATCATGTCAGCAGAATTGCGGACAATGTCTGCTGCCAGCAATGAAAGCGAGGCTGAGTATTCTGAGTAATATTCTCCCTTTGCGCGCGCAAGTTTCCAGTCATAAATAGATGTGTATTTGGACATCGCGTCAGCTGCACCAGAGGCAATGAGCCTGTATGGTGCCTCCTTAATAATGGAAAGATCTGCCACCACAGCTATTGGCGGGCTCCCCTTCAGTGAATGCTTTTTGTTGTCATTGCCCCGCAAGGTAACCCGCTCTGAGACAATTCCGTCATGTGACGGGGCCGTAGGAACAGAGATAAAGGGAATTTCTTTCTCAAACGCAAGCAGCTTACCAACATCAATAACCTTGCCCCCACCAACACTGATAACCATTGTGACATCATTCACCTCCATGAGGCGCTCCACCTCAGATTTAGATGCCTCCTTCACTATCTCAAGCCTGGATCTAATTGAATCAAGAATCGGTGATGCATATTTCTTTGTTGTTGGGCCTGACAAAACAAGGGCCTCACCCTCTGAATAAGAGAGCGTGTGCTGCTCTATGCCAAGATCTTTGCAGATCGCTGCAATATCCCCTAGCACGTCGTGGCCAACAACAACCCGTCTGGGGAGTTCAACAATGTGCGTCATCTTTTAAAAAGGGGGATTAAGTATAAAAACTATGATTCTCGTTACTGGTGGAACCGGCTTCATTGGGCAGCAAGTTGTTAAAGATCTCCTTGCCCAAGGCGAAAAGGTAAGACTGCTCTGCCGCTCTCCTATGGAGATGCGTGGGGTTGAAGTGATTAAAGGAGACCTCCTGGACAAAGAATCCTTGAAAGCAGCCCTCAAGGATGTGGAGAATGTTATCCACTTGGCAGCAAAGATTTCCTACACAGCCCCAAGGGAAGAGCTCTTCAGTTTGAATGTGGAAAGCGTTCGCTGCCTGGCAGAGGCCTTTAAAGGGAAGAAGTTTGTGCTCGCCTCATCAGTCTCAGTCTACGGAGATACTTGGGAACCCGCTGGCGAAGAAGCACCTTTCAACCCAAACAATATCTATGGGGAGACGAAGATTGCTGCAGAGCGCGCCCTCCGCGAAGCAGGGATTCCTTCAGCAGCGCTTCGCCTTTCAGTGATTTTCGGTGCTGGAAGCCAAAAATGGTTCCGCGTCCTTCAAATGCTCAGCAAAGGATTTCCTGTTCCTGGAACCAGCAAAGTCACCAACGTCCTCCATGTGTCTGATGTCTCCCGCGCCTTTATTTTGGCCTTGCAAAAAGGTAGCGGCCCTTACAATATTGCTGCTGAGCATTCAATCCCAATCAAGCAGCTTGTCCTTCTGCTTGCCAGGGAGCTTGAAATAAAGGCAAGGTTCTGGCCCCCGTGGTTGATTAGTTTCCTTGCAAAATTCAAGGGAAATGCAAAAGCCCAGTTGGGTTCATTCACCACAAACCGCATCTTCAAAACAGAAAAAGCCAAAGAAGAGTTGGGCTTCAGCCCAAAAGCAGACTTTGAAAAGGAAATAAAGAGAATGGTAGAGTGGTATAAGTCAGTCAAATAGCAGCACAGCTTTATCTAAAAACCCTCTTCACTATCAGCAGTATAAAAATCCCCCCAGCTAATACTAATCATGTTTGATTCCCTAAAGAAGAAACTCCAGCAAGGGGTTAAGAAACTCACCAAGAAAGTGGCTGATAAAGAGGACCTCTCATTTGAGCAGGAAGAACAATTTCTCCATGAAAAAACCGTGGAAGTGGAGCAGGTTATCAAGGAGGAGCCTGAAAAGATTGAAGAAGAAAAAGAAGCAGAAGAGCACTTTGAGGCAGAACCTCCTCCTGAAACAAAGGAACCTGTCCAGGAGGAAACACTTGCAGACCGCGAGCTTCCAGAACCAAAGGAAACCATGGAAGACGAGGTTATCAAGAAAGAAGAAAAACTAGAGAAGCGAGGCTTCCTGAAAAAAGTCCGAGGAATTCCAGCCAAGGTCAGAGAGAAGGAACTCTCCCCAGGAGATATTGATGAATTTATTTCTGACATCGAGTCTGATCTAATTTATTCTAATGTAGCATTGAATGCGATTGACTCGTTCAAAGAGGCTTTGAAAAAAGAGCTGGTTGACCAGAAAATAAAGCGCGGCAAGACTCAGGAAGTCCTTCAAGAGGCCTTCGAGAAGTCCCTGCTGAAAATCGTGGACCAGGGCTCCGTGGATTTGGACTCCCTACCCAAGCCCACAACCCTTTTGTTCCTAGGATTTAATGGCTCAGGCAAAACCACATCCACAGCCAAGGTTGCTCACCACCTCCAGAACCAAGGCAAAAAGGTTGTGCTTGCAGCAGCAGATACATTCCGCGCAGCAAGCATTGAACAGCTTGAAGTTCATGGGAAAAAGCTCAAGGCCAAGGTAATCAAACATCAGTATGGTTCTGACGCAGCTGCTGTTGTGTTCGATGCAAAGAAGCACGCCAAAGCCAACAAAATCGACTATGTGCTTGCTGACACCGCCGGAAGAACGCATGTGGATAAGAACCTTATTGACGAGCTAAAGAAGGTTGTCCGTGTTAACAAGCCCGACCTCAAGGTCTTGGTGATTGACTCCCTAACCGGGAATGATGCAGTGGAGCAGGCTGTTCTATTTGACAAGGCTGTCGGCGTGGATGCAATCCTCCTAACCAAGCTGGATGTAAACAAGAAAGGCGGTTCCATCCTTTCGGTTTCCTGGGCAATAAAGAAGCCAGTCCTATTTCTGGGAACAGGCCAGGACTACAAAGACCTTGTAGCATTCAAGCCAAAGGAATTTGTAAAAGAACTCCTTGAATAAATACTAACCTTTTTAAGTATAAATTACTATAAAATTATAGTAATAGAGGAATATATGGGAACCACTAAAGTGACTAGGAATTATCAAGTGACCCTTCCAAAGGATGTGCGGGAGCTAGGGAGGGTGCATATAGGAGACAGATTCATAGTCACCTCAGAAAACGGAGAGATTGTTATGAAAAGGATAAAAGGTAGGATAATAGAAAGGACATTTGGTTCTTGGAAGACAAAGGGCTCCGGAGTGGCTTACGCAAGAAAAATAAGGGATGAAGCTGAAGGGAGGGAGAAACGCTTGGGAGTATGAAAAAGGTTTTGATTGACACTGACATTCTTATAGATTTCTTAAGAAAGAGTGAACCCGCAAAGAAAATAATAGAGGATGTCATAAACGAGAATATTATCGGTCTGGTTTCTGTCATCACAGAAGCGGAATTACTAAGCGGTAAAGAGTGCAACAAGACTGAGAAAAAACACTTAGTAGAGGAGTTATTGCTGTTGATGAACAAACTGGAAGTGGGCTCTGCTATTGCAAAAAAAGCAGGAGAATTAAGGAGAACACACAACACCCCACTTGTTGATTCCCTGATAGCAGCCTCAGCGATTATCTCAAACTCGGTGTTATACACAAGAAACATCAGACATTTCCAGAAAATCAAAGGACTGAAATTTGTTGCCCCTTACTAAACCCACGAAAATAAGACAAAGGTTTATAAAATTTTTCTTCTATTATTGGTATGGGAAATTTCGTTCCCAGTTCCAAATGAGGTAATTCAACATGAGAAGCTATCTATTCACTTCAGAATCCGTGACCGAAGGGCACCCCGATAAAATATGTGACCAAATCTCTGA